>JAEZRV010000019.1 GCA_023444055.1 Bacillota bacterium | reverse complement strand
GTTGGCAAGAGAACCGTGGAATAAATGCGAAAACTACCACTTCAAATTACAATTTTTAGGTACATTCTTCACTTTTCAATGTACAATACTTTTAAATCATTTTTTCATAACTTAGTTAACACTATCTTAAGTAATTAATATAATTATACAATATATGAAATCTAAGTTTGTGAAGGGCAGGTGAATTTATACTGATTTTTTAGCGACCCTTTTCATTGTTTTTGGTTTCAATAATTAAATCAGGTCTATGCTTTGATTCCATTTTGTGCCTTGCTTTTCTGTTCTCAACAGTATCAAATATTATAGAAAAATCATAATCCTCTGGATAAAGCTCGCTTGAAGATACCTGTAACTTTAATCTTTTATGGTTTATCATTAACTTTTTATTTTTAATTTGTACCCCTATCTCACCTTTCTCATTAGCCCTTTTATATACAATACCTATTTCCTTTTGAGGATAAACCATAACACTATCACCAATATTAAATTTCATACTGCGTGGGGTATCTGGAGCCTTTTTATTTTCCAGCTTTTTAACCCTTTGAGCAGGTATTGCAGTATTCATCTTCTCTAGAGAAGATGTAACTGCTGTGTCCTTCGTAATGTCCCCCGTACTGTTACCTGCAAGGTTTCCTGTAATATCCCATATATTATCCCCTTCGTTATCCCGTGCAATATTTCCTACGGTGATTCCTACAGCATCTCCTGCGGTGCCTCCTGCGATATTGCCTGTAGTACCTCCTATATTATTCTTTGCAACATTTCCTATAGTATCTCCTTCGGTGACTCCTGTAATACTCTTCGCAATATCACCTGATGTATTTTCATATTGAATACCTGACTGCTTTTTTTCTAATTTATTACCATACGCAGCAACTCTTGCTCTCTCAACCATTCTTTGAGGCAATCCCAATCGTTTTGCTATATACAATGCACAGCTTTCTCCTGCTTCTCCTACTTCCAGTTTATATAGTGGCATCAGATTCTGACGGTCGAAGGCCATTCGTGCGTTAATTAATCCATCCACTGATTTTGCATAATCCTTTATTTCGGGGTAATGAGTGGTTGTTACAAAAAAACATTTTTTATTAATAAGTTCCTCTATGATGGCAATTGCCAAGCCCATTCCCTCCGCCGGATCAGTACCAGAGCCTAGTTCATCTAATAAAACCAATGACTCTTCATCAGCTACTCCCAGTATCTCAATAATATTTGTAATGTGAGATGAAAAAGTAGACAAATTCTCAGTAATACTTTGCCCATCTCCAATATCACTAAGCACATAATTGTTCATTGTAAAATACCCATCTTCTGCTGGAACATGAAGCCCACTCTGTGCCATCAATGATAATAGCCCTATGGTTTTCAATGCAACTGTTTTTCCTCCAGTGTTTGGGCCTGTAATTACAACCCCCTGTACTTCACCTCCAATATGAAAATTCAGTGGAACTACAGTTTCAGCCTTTAAAAGAGGATGTCGCCCATTCTTAATCTCTATCTCTCTCTTAGATGAAACTTGAAGCGGATTGGCTTTCATTTTAATGCTAAGTTTAGCTTTAGCAAAAATGAAGTCAAGGCTTTCCATAGTCTCAATATTAATATTAATGGATGTCAAATTTTCTTCTACTAATGCCGTTAATTCATATAGTATACGTCTCACTTCATTTTCCTCTTCAATATGGAGTACAGCCATTTCCTCCTGAAGCTTTCTTGCAGCAGTCGGCTCGATAAAACATGTACTTCCACTTTGCGAAATATCAATTACTGCTCCTTTAACATTATTTTTGTATTCTCTTTTTACAGGCAACGTATAATGCCCATTACGAACTGCTACAAAGCCTTCAGAGAACCAATTCTTATTATTTCTAAGAAGTGAGTCTAATTTTGATTTAATCTGCATCTCTGATGTTTCTATTTTTCTTCTTATACTGGCAAGCTGAGTAGAAGCTCTATCATCAAGTTGAGTCCCCCTCACTGATTGGCTTATTTCTTCCTCAACTTCAGACATTTCATATATTGAGTTTCCATATAAAGCTACTGCTGTAGATGAACCTTCAGCATTTCTGAGGTATGCTTTCAGTCTTCTGCAAGCTATAAGAAATTGTGCAATACCTTCTAACTGCTCAGGCATAAGAAATGTTCCCTTGCCCAGTATTGACAAGGATTTCTTTAAATCACTCATAGTCGATATCGGTGGATTCCCATAGTGTTCTATAATTAGCTTTGCTTCTGTAGTCTCATTCAAATGCCTTGCTGCTTCTAACTCAGAAAGATATGGTTTCAGTTTTTTAATTCTATTTCCGGCTTCATTTGATAAAGCCTGCTCCTCAAGTATATCAAGTATTTTATTGAATTCTAACGTCTCATACATTTTCTTCATAATTATACCCATGCCCAGCATTTCGCACAAAAACATCATAATAAAAATGCATGGGCTCGGTGCCTCCTCGTATTATATAGTCATAGCTTTTCTTTACCTTTTCTTGAGGTTGAGCTATGCTGTTTTATGATACTGTGGATTAGTTCGTACCTCCTACCACTTGATGGTTTAATGAAGGCTCTAACCACA
>JAEZRV010000015.1 GCA_023444055.1 Bacillota bacterium | reverse complement strand
TGTGGTTTGCTACTTCATCCGCAACTCTGCTGAGTACAATCGCATCATCTCCGCCTGTAAACAAACCATGAGTCCCCATTTTCTCAACTCTTGGGCGGTTTGCAATGTAATCCACATAATTTTTCCGTTGCCCAATTTTATCAAGGTTCTGCTCAAGTGCAATTGAGATAATCTCCGATGCATTCTCAATGGTTTTGTTTTTTATGTAATCTTCATATTCAAAAAGATTTTTAGTTTCAGGGAATTCTTTTATGATTTGTTCTATCAGCTTTTCCTGCTTTACGGTGGAAGGAAGATTTCTGTTTTTCTCAGTCAGTTTTTCTACACCACTTCTAGTGGAAATATAATTCACAAGGTTTGATAAATGAGCAGAAGCTTTAGCAGTGCCGCCTCTCAGATACGGACATTTCAAAATTAATCGCGGCATACGAAATCTCCTTTTCTGCTTTTACTCATCAATTCCCTGCTGAAACTTCACCGCATCCTCTATGCTGATTTTTCCCTTTGTCTTTTTAACTTCATTTACACATCTGCCACGCAGTTTTCTTAAGTCTTCATCACTGATTTCAAGCCCTGCCGCAAGAATATTCATCATCATTGACATTTCAATCGACAAGCGAAAAAGATTGCTTGAATTTCTGTTTTCAGTTTCTCTTAACATCCCTTGCATTGCTGATACCAGAACCTTTGGAAGATACTCCACAGTATTTTCACTTGTCAGATATCCCATGTAAAACTGCAAAGCTTTTTCAATAAACTCACTTCGGCTTTTTGCATTATCCGTTTCGAGCATTGCATCCATTTCTTTGATTGTCTCAGGGTAGAGCCAGACGGCGGTTCTGTTCTTGGCTTTATGTGTCTGGTTCAAATATGTCACCTCCAATCGTTTGAAGAATATAAAAAGCACTCTTTGGAATTGCGGTATAAATTCCAAGGAGTGCTCGTAATATGTATTCAGTTCTATATTTTTCGAATAATGAGAGTTTATAACTTAATAGTATTAGTCGGGTATAAACATACTGTATATCAAGTTACAACTATAGTTACTTTATGATAAACTGGCTTAACGAAGTAAAGTGTGTGATTTTATTTCATACAAAACACCTTGAGTTTTGCGCCTACTGACGCTGCATCGGCCATAGTAGCATGAAGAAGGTAAGCTGCCTGTATAACATTAGGAGCTGGCTTATTCTTTGACAGCTCTTTTTCAAAATATTCTTGTGATATTATGTTTCCAAGAAACAACCACACTTCCTTTTCAACATGTGGGCTATTAATACACTCTCTAATTTGTTTCCATATTGAGCGTGGTGGCATTTTTCTACATACCTTTACAATTCGGTTGTTAACTTTTCCTTCTCCATCACCATTAACCTTTGCTGTCCAAGCCTTATTCCATGAATTTAGTTTGGATGGTGGATTATCATTGAACATTGCTAGATACCCCAAGTTTTTTGTTGCTTGTCCACATACATCATGTAATTTACTAGTAGAGCATTTGTGTGTTGTATCATCACTCGATGCCTTCGCGTGAATAAAAACAACTTTTGGAATTCTTGTATCACAAAAAATAAAGTCTGCTATTTCCTTACCACCATCATCACAAATAATTATATCAGGATCTCCAAATTGGTTAGAAACCGTAGTTGTCCTGCCTAAATTTGAGATAATTCCAAAAAGAGAATCCGGATCCCAATTGTCATCATGTACATCATAAAATGCCTTATATCCTTTTTCAGATCTGCATTTCCCAATAATATCGTCTGGAATAAAACAGCACCTTAAACTGTAATTCTTTGAATTAAAACTCTTTCCTATTTTAAAGGACGGCTTGTAAAATTGCCCCCTAATATATACATTTGAATAATCCTCAGGCAATACGTGAAATGATTGATTATTATTTAGGTACTTAATTATGCTCGCTGGATACCCTTCAGTTTTATTAAAATAAAATTCTTCAAGCTCTTTGCATGCTAATATGTACTTGTTATCAATAAATTTAATACTAGCGTCAAATTCAGTATCATTCGCTATTATCTTAATCTTTCCATCCTTTACATCTGAGCAAGCATTATTAAACTCTAAGTAAGTATTCTTATCACTGCATAAAGCATAATGATCTTCTATTTCATTTGAATCTATTAATATACTTATTGGTTCAGGCTTATCTGGTACTTTATCTTCAAGGGCATATCTTGAAAGGACACTAACAGGCATCAACTTCTCTTCCAACACATCTTTCAATTTTTGTAGCCATTCTAAGTACTGTGGCAGAATTACAATATTCCTTTGCGTAACCCTACCTCTGCTAAATCCAACATAACGTCTCGTAATTTTGTTCTGTAGGAATTCACTTGCTTTGTCATATATGTATCCTTCAGCTGTTGTACAAATCTGCGCATAATCATCAAAAGATGGTATAGTATCCTCGATTGAAACTGCAGTAATTGATCGTGACCTTATAGAAGATCTACCCAAATTAGAGTTAAACAAAGATACGGTTGTTAATTTTGTTGAAACATTTTGAGCAAATAAATTCTTTAATTTCTGGACATCTATTGAAGAACCTATTCCATTATCTTCATTGCCAATAAAACTTACATTGCTACTATTATAAATACATACATATTGATCAAACTCACAAACTAAAAATATGTTAAGTCTTGCTTCAATAAATACATGATTGACTAAGATATTAGAACTATTTGGAGCAACGTAAAGTACTACTCGCACATTATCACTTATTTGATTATAAACATGATATATGTAATCCTTATCAATATAATCTTCTAAGATATTATTGATAAAAGAGTCAATATTAAAGCTACCGAGTTTTTCTAGTATATTGGTTTTAAGAGGTAACTGAACATCATTAAATGGGTTAATTTTTTCTAAATCAAACTGTGAACGAAATCTACCATCTATATAGAAAATTTTAGGTTGAAATTTAATAACTTGTTGGAGTATCCCTTGTTCCGATGCAATTTCAAATGCCTCCATACCTAATTCGTTCACTAGAGCATCATACTTAAGAAAGCCGTCCCATAGCTTTGTATGATAGCCATTCCAGTACTCTAATATGTAACCCATTTGATTATTTCTTCTTTGAGGATTTCTTATAATTCGGCCGATTTGCTGCACAAGCGATCGTGCGTTATTAATTCTTTCGTATATCGCCAATACTTGGAAATGATAGTCGTCTATACCTTCTAAAAGTTTAAATTGATGAATCCAAAATACTGCTGACTCTTCTTCTATATTCGGTACATTCTGTCGTTCCCAGTTAGTATTACTAAATGTTTCATGTATGCCAATAACTGTTCTGCCCTTTTTTTGTAATTCATGAGCAAGATGTCGTATTGAAGCACTATCATCACAACGAATTATTACCTTAGGCTTTTCATTATAATTTGAGAATTTTGAGTCGTAAAAATCCAAGAGATCACTTATAAAAGCTTCTGGTGATTTCCTACTTGATGATGATCTATTGACAATTTCAACATTTCTTAAATAATTCTCATTTTGTGCTTTTACTAGTGACAGAATATAGCAATACTTTTTGTCAATATCAAACACTTTAAAATCATTTCTAAAAGGTGTGGCAGTGAAAATTACTTTTGGAGATTTTACTTTTCTAATCGTCTTACTCCACTCTTTTGCAGGCTCATAATGACCTTCATCAATAATTAGCAATTCAGCCCTTGAAGATAAAAAATTAAATAAATTAGGATTCTTATTATCAATGGTTACAATCATTTGAATCGTCATAACAATTACTAAATTATTTGATATAACCTCTAGGTCTTTCGATGTACCTTCAGTTATAGTTTTGACTTCTTTTTTTAGACCAGATATCGGATATCCTATATGTTTAAAGAATCGGTCTGAAATATCACTAGAAAGTTGATCCCGGAGAGACCTTCTAGGTGTTAAAACTATCGTAAAACCGATGTTTGGTAAGCATCTAGATAAATAGGCTATTACACCTGACTTTCCGCTCCCTGTTGGCATTTGTACAAGCGCTGCTTGGCTTGTATTTTCGTTTTGAAAGTCCTCTATATATTGAATTAGCATCTTAATTGCTTCATTTTGATGATTCCATAGAAATTCCTCAATCATTTATCGCACCTTTATCGTACATTATCAATGTTTTATATTTTATCTCATTTAATTATTTTCCACTAATCCAAAACATCTTCAATTGTTTCAATAATGTTTTCAATAAATTCTCGCAACTCTTTCGATATTTGAATAACGTGATTTGATCTACGAATGAATTCTTCAAGGATTAGTTTTGTTTGCCTTAAGTACTCCCGGGGATTATCCTTTAAATTGGTTGCGAATTGTTTGGCTTTTTCATTTAAATCAGTCATTTCATCTATCCTAAGAACTTCTGAAAGAAGTTCCCCTAAAATTTCAGATAACTCTTCAATATTCCATGATACAGAAGGTGGAAGCTCTATTTTGGGAATAGAAAACTCAGATTGATACTTCTTATGAGCTTCTATGCCCCTTTTTATATCTTTATTGGATTTTGAAATAAAATGTCTCTGAAATGTAACAGCATTATCTTTATGTATAAGTTCACTCCAAAACAATTTATCCAAATGCCCATTCCAAGTTTCAATTGTTTTCCACCAGCTTCGCTTATTTGACTTTGATTGCAAATAAATTTTAAAATTAGTAACATTAAGTAACTTATCCCACCGGGACGAAAATAGTAGATGAGTTTCTATAATATCCTTATTTTTTATTATTAGTGGATACCATTCGTTTTTTATTATTTTCCCAAGCGTTTTTCCTTTAACTTTATAAGAAAAATCCTTATCCGTTTCTGGTATCACTTCCCACTCAACAGGAATTACTTCATAATCCTTAAAAAACAACCATTTTCCATATACAAAAATAATTCTAAATGATTCAATTTTTCCAATTGAATTACTTGCATTTGCTATCTTAATAGGCAGAAATAAAAATAACTGATACCATTTCTCCCCTTCACTTTCCCACTGATTAATTTTAAAACTTAAATCATTACAACTATAAATTGGTCTAAATATATCATAGTGTGTTTTAAGGATTGCAATAATTGAAAATAATGAAGAAGAAAAGGCAATTATTAGTGGAATTATAGTCTTAACGTCATTCATCTTAAAGTACCCCTTTTCTTTTAAAAAATATTTAAGCTAAGATTTCTATGTAATTATTCCTATTACAACCATACCCTTCAAACCAACTCACATCTATTTGTCAAGCATAAATTCCATATTTATTAACACTAAATGTTTTTATTTGCATTACTTATAAAAAACTATTCGACATATCCCTTTATTTCCCTTCAAATGGTAACGATGTTTTTATTTCTCTTTTATATTTTTCTGCCAAATCCCCTTGTGTCACTTCTGACCACCTAGCAAATCCTCTATTCCAGCACTTTTCAGCTTATTCTGACCACCTTCCTGTCACAAAACTGCTTTTCCGACCACCTATCATATGTCTTGAATCGCCCGGCACTGCCGGGCGATGTGGGTGAGAGGCGGTCGCTCTGCGACCACCTCTCTTTATCCTGCACCAAAATCAATAGGGGAGTCCACTGCCTATCCTCATCTGATTCTGCATTAACCTCGCTCAACCCCATTGTTTAAACGGTCGTCAAATTCGGCTCAAATTTCGTCCGAATGATTACAGGGGTATGTTTACCCGACTCCTTGCCGCAAAATCGGACACAGGGGCAAACAAAGGCAGACATCGCTTTATTAATTAACTCTCAGTCTGTGTATTTGCAGCTATTCCTGCAGCAGATGATGTTTTGGAGGCTTTTTTCGGCTTTTCAGGCTTTATTTCTTCTTCCTCACGCTCGTCTATATATTCTCTGACATTGGCAGGGACGTATTTCTCATAAAGTCTTTGGAGCTGCTCTGCCATCTCTTTCTGCAAAT
>JAEZRV010000007.1 GCA_023444055.1 Bacillota bacterium | reverse complement strand
TCTTTCAACCTTTTAAACATGCCTTACGGCACGCCTCCTTACGTCTTCGCGCCTTAAAGGCACAAACAATTTATGAAATTACTTATTGGCTCTCCAGTTACTTTTTGGTACAATCTCCTTAGGAACAGCAATACACTACAGAGCACGGCATGGGGAGTGGTGAATCACTTATCCCGCAACCTTATATGTGCCGCCATCCTTTTTAGCACAAACAATTGGGACTTTGAGCCCGGACACTTATCATTATGACTTTGCGGGATACCGCTTGATAAGTCTTTAGCTTGGATGGCAGTCAATGTTGCTGTTCTTTTTATGCTCTTATTTATTCTCTCTTGTAAAGGAGGTCGTTCCATGGATCTTATTTACCCTGTCTGCTGTGGTCTTGATGTCCACAAAAAGACCGTTGTGGCTTCCATCGCCTATACTGACAACACTACTCTGGAGGCTACCTATGTTACAAAATCATTCTCTACTATGAATTCGGATATCCACAAACTCCACGACTGGCTTCTGGCAAATGGCTGTCATGATGTCTGCATGGAGTCTACAGGCAAGTATTGGATTCCCATATTCAATATTCTGGAAACGGATATGCATGTGGTACTTACCCATCCCAAATATGTTAAAGCCATCAAAGGCAAGAAAACCGATCAGCGAGATTCCACATGGATTGCCAACCTGTTCCGCTTTGACATCGTCAAGGCTTCCTTTATACCTCCTGTCAATATCAGAGCTATGCGGGAATTGGCACGTTACCATCTCAAACTTACCTACATGCGTTCCGCAGAGAAAAACCGCTACCAGAACGCTATGACCATTTCACGAATACGTATTGATAACGTCCTCACGGATCCCTTTGGTAAGACTGCTTCAAAGATTATGGAATATTTGCTTACCACTCAAACCTTTGATGAGGTAGCATGCCTCAAACTCATCGATGGCAGGGTAAAAGCCAATCACGAAGATATCCTCGCTTCAATTGATGGCTTCCATATCCCTCCGGAACAGCACTTAAAGATGACCAAGGCAAAGGAACACATGGACTATCTGAACGGTATCATTTCAGAAATCCAAACCGAGTTGTTCCTGTTATCCCGCCCTTATGATTTCATCCTAAAGCGCATCGCGAAAATGCCTGGACTTACGGAATTATCTGCCCTGTTTATCATCGCCGAAATTGGCACGGATATGTCCGTTTTTGAGGATGATAAACATCTTGCTTCCTGGGCTGGTCTGACTCCTGCCAATAACGAATCTGCTGGAAAGAAAAAATCCTCCCGTTGTTCTAGAGCCGGTCAGTATTTAAAACCTCTTCTGGTACAATGTGCTCTTGCTGCTATTAAAAGCAAGAAATATCCGTATTATGCGATAAAATACCAGCGGATTAAAAAACGTCGAGGCCACAAAAAAGCTATTATTGCTATTGCACGCATGATGTTGATTGCCATCTATCACATCATTAGGGATGACATAAATTTTAAACCAGTTGACTACGATGAAGTGGTGCATCCAGTCAAAAAAGTTGCCAAAATCTCATTTACAGTTGAAAATGCACTTCAGTTTCTCAAAGAGCAGGGAGCTGATGAAAACGCCCTTTCAATCTTGCAAAAGCAGTATTGTTATGGCTAATATTTTCTACTAACCTTTTTTCCGAAAAGATAGGGTTATCCGTATCTCTTCTTTTGTTGCGCAAAATTTAAGTTTTTATTTCACACTTATCCTCCTTTTTTGGTGATTGTTAGTAAGCTATTATTTCCTTTATAAGAAACTCCTTTCCGCCCAACAAGTCCCAACTTATGCTTCCACAAAACGGACATTTTTTTTTGTTTTCAAGAATGTTAAAAACCTTACTGCACTTATTACAAATACCGTTTCCTGGCAAGGTTTCTATTTTCAATTTTGTATTCTGCAGTAATGTTCCATCCACAGCTACAGGAAAGCATTGCATGATGTACTCGGGTACCACTGATGCTAATTCTCCGATTTGAAGCACCAATGTATCGACTTGAGTTACACTGTTTTGCTTAGCAAAGTGTTCAACTGTCTTGATAATTTCAATCATAATTCCCAATTCATGCAATTGATTGCACCACCTTTATCTAAAGCCAAGAAACTTTCTTACTTTTTTAACTGCAATTCGGCCTTTGCGTTTTAGCATATATTTTACTACTATGGGTTTCATATCAGGAAGAGCCGCACCTTCCCCATTATATTTCCTTACAAGTGTTACGGCCTGGAATTTACATTTAGTTGTACATACGCCACAGCCTACACACAGAAATTCATCAACGACAGTAGCTCCACAACTTAGGCAGCGTTCGGTTTCCTTGCTGACCTGTTCCTGAGTGAATGTTCCGCGTATATCTTTAAAGGTTTTTCCAGACTTATCTTCGCCAATATTATTTACTGCTTTTTGCCTTGGAATTCTGTCATATCCGCTAAAATTGATGTTTTCCTTGTCCAGTGCACGATATTCTCTTTTACTACGACCTATTGTTAGGCTCTGCCCAGGATGCACATAACGATGGATGGAAATAGCTCCCTGCTTGCCAAGTGCAATGGCATCAATTGCAAATTTGGGTCCTGTTACTGCGTCCCCCCCTGCAAATACATCAGGTTCCCCGGTCTGGAAAGTAAACAAATCAGCTTTTACTGTACAATTACCATTCAACTCTATCTTGCTGTCTGTAATTAGTCCGCCCCAATCAATATCCTGTCCAACGGAAATTAAGACATGACTGGTCTCAACAATACAGGTGTCATTTTCATCATAAACAGGTCTAAATTTTCTATCCTTATCAAACACCGAGACGCACTTCTTGAACTCCACTCCTACAACTCTGCCATCTTCAGTTAAAATACGTATCGGTCCCCAGGAATTATTTATAACAATTCCTTCTTCAATAGCTTCTTCTATTTCTTCCTCAAGAGCAGGCATTTCTTCACGACTTTCAAGACAGAACATATCTACTTGAAAATCACCTGTTTTTGCTGCAGTTCTAGCAACATCAATAGCAACATTACCTCCGCCGATTACAACGACATTTCCTTCTAGCCCTACATTCTCACCTATATTAACCTTGCGCAGGAAGTCAACACCTGTCATAACTCCTTTGGCGTTTTCTCCTTCGATTTTAAGTTTTTTCCCAATCTGGGCTCCAATTGCAAGGTAGAATGCTTCAAACCCTTCAGCTCTTAATTCGTTGAGTTGCACATCTTTACCTACTTCAATACAGGTCTTGAACGTAACGCCCAACTCTTTTAGAATATCAATTTCTGCATTCACTACATCCTTTTCTAGCCGGAAGGAAGGAATTCCGAATGTCAGCATACCGCCTAGAGCTTTCTGCTTTTCAAACACAGTAACCTTATAACCATCAAGAGCCAAATAGTAAGCACAGGAAAGCCCTGCTGGACCGGCTCCAACAACTGCTATTTTTTTCCCATACTGATGCCTTACTTGTGGTATGTAACGTACATCCTTTTTTAAATCTTGTTCTGCTATAAATTTTTTAATATCATCAATAGCAACGGGGTCATCAACATTGCCTCTGGTACATGCAGATTCACATTTTCTCGGACAAATACGCCCGCATACTGCTGGGAAAGGATTTTCATGCTTTATCAACTCAAGTGCTTCTGTATATCTTTCCTGTGAAGCTAGCTTAATATAACCTGGTATCGCAATGTGAGCTGGACATTCTGTTTTGCAGGGAGCAGTACCTGTTTTAGCAACCTCCTGTCTGTTGAAACGGTAATCTGGATTCCAGTGCTCTGGCCCCCATTCTGTATCATAAGGGAGTTCATCTCTTTTAAATTCTGCCTGAGGAGTTTTTCCACATAATTTCTGCCCTAATCTTAGAGCATTGACATGACATGCTTCCACACATTCCCCACACCCAACACATTTGGTTTTGTCCACATTGGAAACATAGTTTGAACGCACCATATCAGGATTTAAAAACATTTCTGCAGTTCTTAAGGAAAGGCAGGAGCATCCGCAACAGTTGCAGATTGCATGGGTTTTTCCAGAACCGTCGGTATTAGGTATTTGATGTACTAATCCGTTTTCTTCTGCTTTTCGGATGATTTCAAAAGCTTCCTCTCTGGTAATGCTTCTGCCTCTGCCTGTACGGATATAATATTCGGCTGCATGGCCTAGCTGGATGCACATATCTTCCTTCAGGTGTCCACATCCTTCTCCCATGATTTCTCTTACTGTACGGCAGGAACAATCAGACACCGAGAAAACATCATGTTCATTTAGATACTTTGAAACCTCCTCATAGGATGCTCTCCTTGATTCGCCATCAATGGCTTTTTCAATGGGGATAACACGCATCAAGCCTATCCCTACGGGGAAATTTCCTGATGTAGCCGGTCCTCTCACTCTCCCGTATTCTTCAAAAGCTTCGGCAATCTGAGGGTACTTTCTGACATTCTCCTTATTGTTTGACATCATTTCCATTATGCCAGGAACCCAAGAATCATGCCAATACTTGTCTATTCCATCAATTTTATTGACGAAGCAAACACCAGCTACCGCTAATTCCCAAAGGAGCTTCTCAGTATCCAGAACAGGTTTGCCGCATCTTTTAGAAATCTCTTCTGCTGTTAGCGGTTCGCGAAATTCCAGATTAAGTGCCACTTGAGCCATTTCTTCTGTGACAACGGGAACTAGAATTTTATACTCTGGATCCAGCTCCGTAATCCCGTTCTTTGAACCCATCTTTTTTCTGCTGATTTTGTTGGCAAGCTGCAATATTTTTTCGTTTGCCATACCTTTATCCTCCTTAAATATTTTAATTCCAGAGTTAATCCTTATTCCATTTTTCTACTTCTGTCCGAATCCAGTGTATCCATTCCTCAAATCCTTCACCTGTTTTAGCAGATATCCTAATTATCTTGATATCTGGGTTTAACTTTTTCACCCTGCCCTCCAACGCCTCAAAATCAAAGTCAAAACAATCCCTTGCATCAATTTTGTTAATCAGCAAAACATCAACTATGGAAAACATCAATGGATATTTCAGAGGTTTGTCATCTCCTTCAGGAACACTTAGAATCATGGCACTTTTGGATGCTCCTGTGTCAAATTCAGCAGGGCAAACCAAGTTCCCTATATTCTCTAGTATTACAAAATCGACTCCCTCTGATTCAAGTCCTGTCAAACCCTGCTTTGTCATTTCCGCAGTAAGATGACACATCCCTCCTGTATGTAGCTGGATTACTTTTGATCCTGTTTTTGCAACAGCACATGCATCTACATCGGAGTCAATATCAGCTTCAATAACTCCAATCTGAATTTCGTTTTTTAATGATTCGATTGTTCGCAGAACTGTTGTGGTCTTACCTGAGCCGGGGGATGACATTAAGTTCAGCAAAAAGGTTTTCTCTTTCTTAAGTCCATCCCTTAGAAGATTTGCCTGACGATTGTTGTCAGCATAAACACTTTCTTTGATTTCGAGAATCTTAAACGGTTTCATATCGCTTAGCCTCCAAATAATTGAATTGAGTGTCTGAATTATGTTGAGTAGCATAACACGTGTTATGTTTTTGATTATAGATTATCACATATTTATTTTTTCGTCCAGTGCTTTCTTTCGATTGTTTAAAGATATTTGTCTAATGAATTTTTAGATTTAGAAATTTATATATTTTCTTCATAGATGGGGTGTCGCCAACATTTCAAAAAACCCACGCTAAGGTAATTAGGCATACCCTAATAAAACAGCTAAAATCCAAGACTTTTATAAATGTTAAATTAATTTATAGAATATCCTTGCACAACTTTCTCCTTTATTTTAAAGCCTTTAGTGTATTCGATGAGTAAGATTTTTTCTTTTGCAATCTTTCTACACAATATTTCTAATTACTCCATGTTTTTCTGTAAATCGCCATAAGTATAGTGATATTTTTCTGAGCCTTAAACCTTTTTTCTACTAGATCATCTTTTACGTGCATACGGACGACCTGGCCATCAAAAGCTTGTTTGCTATTTGCATTGTTTACAATTAAATACTGGCTAAAATTCGATAATTTTAGAAACTTTTTCGTATTTTACCTATTATAAATATCAAAATCGGAATAATAAAAGCAAAAACATTATTGACCGGAATAGCTATAAATTTTGAAAATGATTCGAGTTCAAAACGATCTTTAAAAAGAAACAAAGATCCTACCCCAGCTAATAAGACAACTGGTCCAACTAATGCCTTTGTATCTGAGAGCACAAAAATGGATTTTATAATTGAAATAGAAAAGCAGGTGAACATAGTAATTATTACAAAATCTGAAACAACCCAAACCGATAATAATATTGACTCCATGCGCTCTATAGTCCCCCAAATTGAAATGTTCTTAACCATAATAAAAAAGGGTAATGATATATGGGATGCCAAAGTGGCACTTAGAGTTCCAATTGTAGTTATAAGCATTACTAATGAAAACACAAATTTTAATATTAATCCTTTAAACCCAAACTTTTTAATGTTTTCTTTATCATTTATATTATCTCCTAAAAAGAATATGAATATATAGTAACCCCAAATAGATAATATGATGTGGCTTGATTTAACAACTGGCCAAATATCAAAATAACTTACATTCATGATATTTCTATAGGTAACATTAGGGATAGCTAATGCAAAAGTGATTAATAGTATTACCACGAATAATAAAAAGAATATTTCGGTAGCCCTTGCTATAGGGGTGAGTCCATATCTTGCTGCAATGAATACCATAACCAGCATTGATATAATTAAAAATAAAATTGAGGTATCAGGTAACATTGACGATAAAAGCCGTTCAGCATAGTAGCGTATATAAAGAGATAATAGCACAAGCATCCATATGAGATAAAGAGAAACCACAAATCTGCCAATAGTATTACCTAATATTTTGTAGAATACATCAGATAGACTGGCTTCCTTAAATGTATTAAAAAATTTTTGTGTCAATATGACCAATAAAATTAAAGGTACAATTGCTACAACAGGAGCTAACCAACCAGCTTTCCCTGCTATCTTAGCAGTAAATTGGGGGAATAAACGTATTTCTGGAGACAATGTCATCATCCATAGTATAATCATTGCTTGTCTTGTTGATATTTTTCCCTTAGAAGCAAGAATAGTAATCACACCTTTATATTAAAATAGTTTAAGATATATTCAGCTATACCTGGTTGATAGGTATCCTTAAAATACAATATACCTATGGTAGCCACAAAAATCATAAAAAAAACGAAAAAAATAACATCTCGTTTAGTCCCTTTGTTTTTTAGACGTATAAGATCAAATATGCTAATACATAATACGAGTACTATAAATAATATAATCACTTATGCTCCTCCTCAAAGTCGCCGTTTGGTTCGCGAATATTATATGAACGATTAATCTTTGACTCAACTTCAACTGAAATTGGGAGGTTTGGGAATATTTCTTCCCATTTATCTTTGTGTCTTTGCCATAATATAGGATGATGAGTACTAAAAACATTGGCCATATCTACAAAATCACAATTGTATTCTTGTGCTGTTTTAATAACACTCTCAATTTCGTTCTTAACTACTAGCGATTGTTCATCAGAAAGGTAATCTACAGTTTCCCTGTTTATTTTCAAAGATGTAGAATGAACCTCATCAATATTGGATGATAACTTAACCTTAACTTTAATTTCCTTTATAATGCCCTTATTAAATACTGGAGTTATTTTCGTTTTGCTCTCAATGAGATCCAACCCAACCATGTTACCTGAACTGTCTTTAACTTTAATAGCACGTGATATAATAGTATTTAATAAGAAGTCTTCGCCCCTAGCCTTGATTTCATCTATTGTTGTTACTAATTTTAACCTTTTAAAGACAGCATAACCATAAGTCCTAATTTCCTGCATTGGTTTTGTTTCGTCAGCGATTAATTTTTCTTTTGACTTCAAATACAGGACAGGTGCTATCGCTGAGCTGTACTTATTATTCAACCATTGCATAAACTCCAGTATGGTCAAATCCTGGCAACCTGAAAAATAATTGCAGTTATCACTTATTGTTTTTAATCTATCCGGCATGAAATAATCACCAGTACTGCTCTGCCTTATGAATTCCTCAGCTGTCGAACCTTTAATTATATAAATTTTAGCACTTTCACGAAAAGCAAAATCTCTTGTAAAAAAATCAATGTATTTGGCAATCCCTTCTTTTGCTGCCTCCTCACCAATTAAAAAATACTCGACGTGCCCCCAGTACATTAATTTATCAGAAAAGGTTTGAAAAACCCTTTGTGATTCTAAAAGTGTTTGCGCTTCATTGGAATAAATAGATGCTGTTGAATCCTTTTTTGTCGTAGATTTTCCGCTTTTTTCTTCAGTTTTTTTCTTGCTTATAACTGTTATACGAATATTATTTGGGTCTTTTAATCCCTTATCAATACCAACAGCTGAGATCAAGGTCAATTTGTTGATTTCTATAGACAGAGGTTTGATTTGGGATGAACAGCCCAAAAGAAAAATAACTAAAAGCCCTAGTACTGGAATGGATGCTTTTCTCATGCTGCCCCCTATTTTTGTCTTACTTTATTAGTTGTACGTAGGCTCCTTGGGCGTTTTTTCATAGCCCATATAGGCAAACGTATAATAGTATCTATAGCCATGTCCTCGCCTTCGTTTGCCGCATACGGGGATAAGTAAGCTGTCCCATAGGTTTCCATAGTTGCTAAATGAAATACAACTCCAATTAATCCCATGGTTAAGCCAAAAAGACCAGCAATTGCTGCAAATGCGGTTAATACAAATCTCCATACACGTAGAGAGTTTGCGAAATCCTGGTTAGGCATAACAAAACCAGAAATAACAGATAAAGCAACTACAATTATTATAGCGGGAGAAATCATTTTGGCCTCAACGGCAGATTGTCCGACTATTACTGCTCCTACGATGGAAACCGATTGTCCTATGGGTTTTGGCATTCTCAATCCTGCTTCAAGAAGAATTTCAAAAGCTAATAGTATAAAGAATATCTCTAAAAATGTTGGAAAAGGTACTTCTTCTTTGCTAGCAATTATACTTATTATCAAGGTAGTAGGAATCATTTCTTGATGAAATGATGTTACCGAAATATAAAAACCAGGTAATAGAACTGTTATTGCAACAGATATAAAGCGTAATATACTTATCATAGATGCTACTACTGAATTTCTAGAATAATCCTCCGGAGCCTGCATAAATTGATTTATTGTACCAGGTACAATAAATGCTGTGGGAAGACCGTCGATTAATATTCCAACTCTTCCTTCCAAGAGGTTACTGCAGAATTTATCTGGTCTTTCTGTATATAAAATCTGTGGAAACATAGAGAATTTGTGGTCTATAATAAATTCCTCAATAGTCGAAGTAACTAAAACACCATCAATATCAATATCTCCAAGTCTTTTGGATACCTCATCAACTAAATGCTGATTTGCAATTCCATCAATATAGCAGACAGCAACAGGGGTAAGCGTTTCCTGTCCGATATTTATCTGCTTGATTTTCAAATTCTGAGTTCTTATTTTTCGCCTAACTAAAGCAGTATTAACCCTTATTACCTCAATAAAAGAATCTTTAGATCCCTTTATAACATTTTCATCTGTAGGCTCTTGTATGCCTCTCTTCTCGAAGCCATTTATGTCAAATGTAACAGCTATTTTCTCATCACCAAAAATCAAAGCTACTGATCCGTTAAGAACATCTTTTATAGTCTCGTTTATATTATTTCTTGTAGCTTGAGAGGTATAATATAAAGTACCGTGTTCTATTAGTTTGATAATTTCTTTACTGTTTTTTGCTTTACTAAGTTTAGACTCCTGCATAAGAGGCTTTAAAATAGCAGTACTTGCAACCTCGCTGTTTATAAGACCATCAACATAGCATAAGGTTATACATAATCTTTTATTTTCATTTATATAAATTTCTCTAAATACAATATCATTACTGTCGGATAACAGAGTCCTAATATTTTCACCAGTCAATTCCACATCTCTATTTTTAGGGTTTTCTTCATACAAAAAAGACTTCCCCTTACTGTTTCTTTTCCAAAATTTAAGTATCTTAATCACTCCTTTCCATATACATTTAACTATTATCTGAAATATTATAATAAATATACTAGGTTTTTATTTGTATGTTAATTTCCTTAAAGAACAATATAGATCTGAAGGTATTACTGGATCAGGATGGTTCTGTAACCCAAACTTATGGAGCTATAGGTTTTCCTACCACTTTTATTATTAATGTAGTAAAGTATAATAATGTAAATAGTAATTATATCCTCAGCTTTTTTACGGTGTAGGTTGAATTATTTTCTCTTCAAATAAAGTTTCAAATGTATTCATGGCTCCTCCATGTTCTATAATTTTACCATCAGCTATTTTATCAATATCGACACCATTGAATGTTAATCTTTTACCAGTAGGTTTCATACCTAGCCACTCGCCTTTGTATGTACCTTCAGCTATAAATTCAGAAATAACATAGTCGCCATCACAATATTGGCGAATAATTGTCATCCTTAAATCAGGATAAGTTTTTCTTACATCAATAAGATGCTGCTTCATTCCATCGATGCCTACCGGAATAATTTTTTCACCTATTCTTATTGTACAATTATCTGCTATATATTTAGGAATCTCATCAATCAAGTTATTTGAAGTAACATTTTCATAGAAATATTTGATTTTTTCTTGAATGTCCATACTGTATGCTCCTTTTTAATAATTATTTCAATATTTTGGGGTCGTGTTGCTGTTCATGTTGTTTTTGCTGTTCGTACTTTTCCTGTTCTTCTTGAGTTTAAGAATTATTTTTCTCTGCCATTTTAACTAGTATCCCAGCCACTATTATTGCAGCCGTAACCCCAACAATCAAAGTAACTCGTGCAACAAGATCGACTTCTGTAATTGGGTCATAAGGTGGTAACATATCACAAAGACAGTTATTTTGATAATTCATTAATTGTTCAAACATTATATTTTCTCCCGTTATGGTTTCTATTGAAATAAAAATACAAATTGACAAAACGCTTATAAGCAAAGGTAGTACTATTTAATAATAACAATAAAAACGCAGACATTTCTTGCAAGGAAATAATCTGCAAATATGTTTGTCTTAACCTAAGTAAATATTGCAAAAAACAACAAGCCACTACAATATGAAAGTGAATTCAAAACCGTAGATATTAAAACAGCCTTTTTAGTTTTAAACCCACATAATAAACGAATTATATATGCTTCAATAATAACAACACCAATTTCCAAAATTACTATAGATAATTTGTACCAAAAGCTCCCCCAAATGTCTCTGACACCTAATGCTATCAAATTTAAGGCTGGATTAGTTAACAGATTGCACAGAAAAACATAGTACACAAACCGCTTTGATTTATAAATCAGAAACATGCTTGTGCACTCAATTAATTCTGTTAAAATGAAAGCTAATAAAAAGTAAAATAAAATCATAATTTTTGGTCTTGGCGCTTTCTATGTTGATTATGTTGCTATTGCTTTTCTTGTTGTATTTGTTGTATTTGCTGTTTTTATTGTTCCTGCTGCTTTTGATGTTCCTGCTGTTTTTACTGTTCTTGCTGCTTTTGCTGTTCTTGCTGTTCTTGCTGTTGCTCTTGGATTGTAGAATTCTTTTTCTGTGCCTTTTTAATTAGTATCCCAGCTACTACTATTACAGCCACAACCCCAACAACCACAGTAAAAATTAAAACACCTGACCTAGTTGGTAGTCTAAAAGGCGATGCCACATCACAAAGACTGCTATTAATTAATTGATCTAACATTGTATTCTCTCCTTTTCTGGTTTTCTATTGAAATAAAAATACAAATTGACGAAACTAGTATAAGTAACGGTAGTACTATTTTTATCAAGCTTTCTGGTAATGTAAATAAAAATATTGGAATATTGCTAATTAACAATGCAAGCGTTGTCAATCCGAACGCAAACCCTGGCTGATTTTTAAGCTGTAAGGCTATCCCCCAAAGGGTTATAGACATTGTAATATTAAACAAAATAAGACCTATTGAACATAATGCTATATTGCCGTTGAAGAAGCATAATAACGGTATTGATAATAATAACGATAAAACGCCGACATTCCTTGCTCCGAAATAATCTGCAAGCATGCCTCCGCCGAATTTACCTATAAAAGCACAAATGCTTGGTAAAATAAATAAAAGAGTATTTGTTTTCCATGAAATTGGTATTTGAAAGCCAACATAGGAACGCACCATTATTGAAACAAGGCATAAATAAATAATTACCTTTCCACTTGTAACAATAGGCTTTGATACATTATGCTTATCAAAATTGGGCATTACATTGTTTTTATCAGAAACGCAATAGACGCGAATTGCATAACTGCATACTAACAAAATTATTATAATTATCAATAATGGAACCTCACACCTTCCAGCGATAGTTCCCAATGCAACCCCAATAGCTCCTGATGAAACAAAAATACCGCCTCTGGCCATTTTCCCTTCTGAGTATACCAACGAATTTATTCCACCGCCAATATGGAAACTGGCATTCCCCACTGCACAAAATAATAGAGCCAGCCACGGAGAAACGGTTAGGAAAACTCCAACACAAACAAGCAAACATCCAACAAAAGCTGTTTTAGAGTGTTCTACAGCGTATGTATCAACAAAATATCCAATAAACATCTGTAACCCAAATGCTAGAATATTATATAATAGGAAGCCTAACGATATTGTCACAGGATCTTCAATTTGCCTGCTGAATGAACCCATTAAAACGTAAAAACATGAAAAATCCACTACCATGTGGGATATGGTGTATATAGTTAATGATGTTTTGTTTTTCATAAGAACCTCGTTAGTAAATTATACTTGTAAATAAAATATAAATTTCTGAAAAATTTAACTTAACCCTAATTTAACGCTTACAACATTTACAGTACGGCATACTTTTCTAATAATACTACTCTATCATGAATTATAATAAAATAATCAATGTTTTTCATTATAATTCTGATTTCATCAGCTGTTAAATTTATTCTTTTGCCTTCAAGTGCTGTCATTAAAGCTCTAAAACAAATAATCTATGTCAAATCCAATAACGGTTTTTTGTATATTTTCTAGGGTAACTTTTTCTATTGCCTTAATAAGTTCCATAATTGTATTACACCTATATAAACATAACTTTTCACATATATAATGCAAATCAACTTTCTCTGATTTTTTTAAACAAAGTAGTATTGAATTATATATGCTATCAAAATCATTTTTATCAAATCGAAATTTATTATTTGGATGACAATGATAATAGTCCTGTAACTGCTCTGCAACTTCTCTTACATCTTCAATTGTATGCACTTGTTTGTATTTTAAATACCTAATATATTCAATATCTATATTTTTAAAGTATTCTTCTATTTTTCTTGGTTTTTTAACAAAGGTGCTTTTCTTTCCAAATACCTCAGGAAGTAATTCATTTATCAACCATTTATATGCAATATCAGCATCCCAGCTTTCTGCTTCATTTATTCTTTCAATGTTTTTGTTATGAATCTCCCATATAGCTCTTCTAACAAATTGATTATTCTTATCGACTTTATCCATAAAGCACCTCAATTTCTGAATCTTTACCTCATAGCTTTTATCCTGTACTCAGCATTTAAAGTACCATTTTTCGTTTTGTATTAAATTGAACATACTTCTTTGTCAATGGTAGTATAGGGTCTTCTCGTTCAAAAACATCCTTTGATGAAATATAATTAACCTTAGTAAGACACTCTGCTAAGGAGAATATCATATCTGAATACTCAATCTTAACTCTTTTACCAGGCTGTGTAATATCTACAAAATCCCCATTTAATGCATTTAAACAGTCTGTTATTTTCTCATTTGACATTTTTTCTATTTGCTTAATCAGTAATTTAATTTTATCATCTCTTGATCCAAGTAATTCCCATACTATATTAAACAAATTTACTGGTATTTTCATTGTATTGTCTATAAATCCACAAATTTGTTTTGCTATATTTTTTGTAATAAGAGTATTTGGTACTCGACTTACTATGTTTAGTTTGTCTTCTGGCACTAGAACTGAATGTTTTAAAAGCAATTCCAAATCATTACTATCAATTGTGTAGTTTTCTAGATCCTCAATATAATTATCTTTATAGGATAAAAGGTAATCAATATGTAAATCTGAAAAGTTTTCTTTAATAACAAGATAATTCTCTTCTTCCAACTCAAAATAACAACTCTTAATCAATATTCTAAGTTGATTATCTTTTAAACTACTAATATCAAAACTGTCAACTTTAATATCGAACATCTTTACTAAAGATTCATAGCAGTCATCAGGTAAATCCGCTACTAGCAAATCTGCCATAAAGCTTTTTTGTAAAACTTCATCTTCAGGCAATTCATCTATATAATCACTATCAACTAAAGAATTCCAATTTCTTTTTATGTATTCAAATATGATATTATCCTGGTCATTATGGCAAGGATAATATTTGAAAATACAACTCCAAGTAGGTTTTACTTTATCTCCCTTTAATAGTTCTCTCCACAAAGGCGTATCAATTAAATCTAAATCATCTATGACAAAAGTCTCTTTTTGTATTATTTGAGTTTTTATTTCTTCATCCAAATCTCTTTTTAAAATATTAATAATAGTTTGAACATCTTCTTTTGTATTAGTATCTAGTTTTAAAAAAACTTTAGTAATATAGTATTTAAAATTATTATCATCATCATAGATATATGAAATCAACGGCTTATATTCAGAATCTAGAATTGTAGTTAAATTAGCATCATAAAATCTGGAGATATCTTTCTTGGATTTTTTTTCAAGAATAATACTAAGCATTTTAACATTGATATCATAATAGCTATTATCAAAAACGAAATCTAATATCTCCTTATCTTCATCATAGGTATTGATATCTTTAAATGATAAATCTAATTCTACAATAACTTTTTTTAACTTCTCAAATTCAATATCTCTAGTTAATTTAAAGAAATCAGGTAATCTTAAAATTGTATCTATCAAATTACAATCATCATCTTCTGCATAATCTTTGTATAAACTATTTTTTTGAATTTGTTTAATATCTTCAATATTCGCATATTTAATGATTCTTCTCAGATATTCTTGTTCTTTTTCAATAGGTATATCTGGTTGTGAAGTTATATAAGCCCAAATATTAGGCCATTCATGACAAAGCATATTTAAAAATATTTCTCTATTTTTATCTGATACCTTATAAAATTCATCAATAAAAGTAAATGATTTTTCTGTGTAATTTGATAATTGGCTGATGATAGTTTTAATTTCTGTTTGATACTTATTTATATCAGTAAATAAGTAGTTCAATAAGACAAAATTTAAGATTTCTGGTTGTCTATACTCATGTTCATTCAATTTGTAAATAATCTGATCAATTTTAGTTAATTCATATGAGAATTCAAATCCTTCATGATTTCTAATGCCTAATATGAAATTCATATCTTTCGCAGTTAAACTGTTAGGATAGAAATAAGTTAAATAGTTTTCATACGTTTCATCAATGTAACCATTACGCAGCAGATATACAATTGGTTTTTCTTTAAAAACATCATCTATTAATACTTCTTTAATATTATACATATTCAGTAAAACTTTTAGTTTTTTAGATACTAATTCACTTTCTTCTTTCTTGTTTTCTTCAATTTCGTCTTTTAATTCTTCTTTGCGTTTTGATGTCATACCTCTTAAGTAATTCCATCTTTCTAAATATGTCTTTTCACAACCAGATTCTGAGTCTGCTTTCGTTATAGAAGAATTAATTGAATAGTTATTATAATTTTTATTATATATAATAGATAAATTCTTACCATCTAACGTACTAAGTTCAAATGTATCCTCCATAAATGTTTGTATAGAATATTGCTTATTACCTTCATGTATTTCTGTAACGTTATAAAATCCTCCTGTCATGTAATAGATTAATGATAATTTTAATTCTTTTACTGATGCTACTGTATCAGATTCAACATTTTTCAGTTTTAATTGTAATTCTTCTCTCTCTTTTTTTAAAATAGATACTTGCTGTGCGATAAATTCTTTCTTACTCTCAAAAGCTTTGTAAACCAAACCTCTGCCGTATTGTAATTCTGCAAAATCATTCGGATACAAATTTTTATAAACAATTAATGAGAAAATTTGTATGCTTTCTAGTGAAATATCTGTAAGTATGTTTTTATAAAGTATAAATTCATTACATATGTTGGTTAGTATTCTCATATCATCAATATATACTGATATTGCATTTATATATTCATTGGATATTTCATTTTCAAATTTTCCTTTTTCGATTTTCTCTAATAATTTGTTACCAGAATTTGAAGAGTTAATTACTGGTATTACAGGTATAATAAAATCAAAAAATTTAGTTCTATCTTTATTTTTGAACATATCATCTTTTATAGCATAGATGAAAACAATTTTTCTATTGATTTGCTCACTATTATTTAGTAATGAATTAAGTTCTCTTAATTTTATAAATATTCTAGTATTGTTAAATCGATCTAAATCCTCTATAAAAACTACATTGTATTTTGTAACTTCAAAATAATACAAGATCTCATCCAGATATTTATTAAATACACACTCCTCATTTAGTTTATCTGTTTCAAGCTCTAATTTTTGAAATGATAATTTACTTAGACGTATTTTAGTAGCAAAGTAACGTATACTGAATACTAATCCAACAAAAACAAGCACACCAAACACACTATATATCCCAATTATAATTATTTCATTAATTTTATATGTTTTGTTTAGTAAATCATAATTATCAGAAAAGTTATTTATTACTTTAGGGAAAAATACAATTCCTCCCAACACTACTGTTAATATGGCAAATAATAAAATTCCTAATATTTTTTTGTATGTGGTATTTTTTAATTTTCTAAATCTAGAATATGGTATTTTTGAATAATCTACTTTATAAAACATCTGTTGCAAAATACTTTTTTCTATTTCTAAATCTTCAAATTTGACGATAGAGTCCTTAGTTGATTTTGGTTCTTCATTATCTTTTCCTATTATTGCTATATCCTTCGTCTGGCTATCATAGAATGAGGCTAACGAAATATTAAGATAATGATTATGGGATCTATTCTTTTGATATGTATTTAGTATGCTACTTTTTCCAGAACCATATGAACCTGTTAAAGCTATATTATATATTTTATCATTAGATAATGCCCAGTCTAAAGCGGTTAAATAAGCCTCTGCTTTTGACACATCATCCTTTGGTGCCAAATCTTCATATTTTAATTCTGTATTATTATAATCGCCTATATATGATTTCATATATTCTTTTGATTCTTTTATTACTCTACCAACTTTATTAAGACAAGTTGAAAATTTTCTCCATATTGTTTTCCAAATTAGCTTTATTACACTGACATCCTTGTATTGGCATGCTGATGATTCTGATGATTTTTCTAATGTCATCTTTAGTATCTCCAATCTATTGTGTCTCATTCTTTAATTACTTAAAAGGTAAACCTCTTGTTTTCCTTATTATTTACCATGTTAAATTACATCGGAAATCAAAAAATGTATTGTCCAGTATATCCCAGTGTTACTGTAGTTGTATAGCTTTATTGTATAAATTTCATTATTCATGCTTTAAATAAATTTGCTCTAAATCACAATTCCTTAATAAGTCTAGCTACTTCAGGAACAATGTATTTATAATAAGGATTATAGTTAAATGATTTAAAATAACCTTAATAATTATATCTCATTCGATTCTTGGTCCATATGGCGACAATCCAATATGATGTTCAGTCTCAACAGTGCAAGAGTAAACCTGCTCATGTTGGTTACTGTACCATGGGGTGTTGTCAAGGTGTAAGCTGACATCTTGGCTATAGCTACCACCATATATGTCCTGATACTCAATTGTTGCTTCTATTTGAATCATTTGCAAAGGTGTTAATAAATTTTTTTTGTATGTATCCCAGTAAACGTTAGAGATTCTCCCATCTGGGTAAAGTTCTACTTTACCACGTATACAAACATATACTTGCTTTGTTTCATTAATCGTTAAATCTACATCAACACTACTCATAATATTTTCTACTTTTCCGATTATACCATCTAGCACAATAAACCGCTTAAACCTTAAAAAAGATATTGGAGAATTCCCAATGTTCATTATCTTGAATCTCAATCCCATAACTAGCGGATAGACGTATACTACTCTATCTAAATCTTGTTTTTTACTTTTGTATCGGCAATTTCCTTCAAAATACAATGAACTATCACCTTTGATCCTTTGAAAGTTGTCTGATAAGCTCAGCGTATCTTTTGATATAGCCATTATAAAGTTCTCTTTAATTATCTTCACATATGGTCTCATTTTGTTGTTCTCAAATTCCACCAACCTTTTGTTCGTTTTGTTTGCATAATTGGCTTGTATAACTGTGACTAAACCAAGCGTTACTGTTCCTATAAATGTAAGAAAATTTGCCCAAAATGAAAGCCATTCTTTAGGTTCAACGTCATCTCTAGTTTTAAATGTCCTTGGAATAGGATACTTTGCAAACTCCCTGTAGAATATAAAAACTAAACCTGTAAAAAATAAAAAAATAGTAACTATTGCAATTGATATAATAAACTGTTTTTTTCTCTTTGGAAAGAATGCTTTCCAATTCCATTTTGATGTCATAGATTATCCCCTTTATGGCATATAAACTTATTTGTTAAATTCTATCGAAAACCACTTGCATAAATCATATAGTGTCTGTACTTCTATTATCACATTTAGTTGATTCCAAACACTCTAATTTTATTTTTCGCTTTAATATTAACAATGTTTAAGGTGATATTCATACACCCTTAACACCTTTTTAGTTACCATTTTACCATAAACCAATAAAATATGGTAAATATATTTAAATTTCTAAAATATTAGCGCTAATATTCTGGTGACATTTTACAACTTATTAATATAACAACCCCCAAATTACACCTAACCTTGAATTTCATACTTTCCATTCACGCACTTTTACATAAAAAAGCCACGCACCAACAGCCATACAAACCACCAGTGCGTAGCTTTTTTCACCTAATCCTATTCATTTCTATCCATACATTTTACTAAATGCTCTTCAGTTTCTTATTCTCCAACCGTAGTTTCAGCATTTTCCCCTAGGAATACAGTTATAACACCTAATAGTTATTATTTATTTGGTAATTCGGTAATAATGCCCAACAAATATTGTTTGAAAGTAGCAAAATCAAGTGCATCGATTACACCGTCTGCATTCAAATCCCCAGCTGTAATATCATTTTCTACTGGGAAATCGTTAATTGACCCAAGAAGATACATTTTCATCAAAGCATAGTCTGTTGCATCAACACTCTTATCTCCATTCAGGTCCCCAACTAGCACAGTAGAATTTCCTTTAAACTTCCACCAGTTTACATTAAACAGAAAACCGCTTCCTCCTGTAAATTTCAGATATAAGTCATGTATTCCCGTTGCACCGCTGACAGTGCAGGAAGCATCAACCCAAGTTTGCCAGCCTCCAGTACCCTTAACAGCACAAGTTCCAACAAGCTTCCCTGTAGGACTGTCAAGACGAAGCTCAATGTTGCCACCACTAGTTGCGCTGGCTACTCTTGCATCAAAGGATGATGCACCTACACCAAAATCTACACCTTTTACCTTTATGTAGTCTCCGTTTTCGATATTGCCTACATCCATTCCGCCTTCACTGCATTTTTCTGTTTCAATACCCGATTCCCAGCAAATTGTTTCAGCTTCAGTTTGAACATATGGATTTAAATTGCTAATTTGAGGCGCACCCGTTGATGTTGCAGGTATCTGCGGAATTGTACCATCGGCATTATAGTTGAATTTTTCAACGCATATCGAACGCCTGTGATCTCCACCGCCTGGTAAACCGTTTTTAAAGTAAAATAAGTACGAGTTTCCTTTATAATCGATTATTCCAGAGTGATTACCTCCGTTACCAGGTATTATAGGCATGGTTACCCCTCCAAATGTCCATGGACCGGTGGGGCTTTTGCTTGTAGTATAAGCAAGATACTCTGGCAAACAGGTTGAGTAGGACATATACCATAAACCATTGCGTTTGTATAACCAGGGTGCTTCTTCATAGTCTGGACCAAATGCTTCTTTAGTTAAAGGAATACTATTTATAGAACCGCTGTAAGAAACCATATCGCTATTGAGTTTTACCCAGTAGCAGGCATTGTTACCCCAGTACAAATATGCCTGTCCGTCGTCATCAATAAACACAGTAGGGTCAAGTCCCTGCCATGAATGGGTTGCAGCTTTCATCTGACTGTTTAAGATAATGGGATGACCAATATCCACAAAAGGACCAGTCGGGCTATCTGAAACGGCAACTCCTATGCAGACACCCGTGTCTGTTTTACATCCTGTTGGAAAATAGAAGTAAAACTTGCCGTTTCGATAAATACACTGGCCAGCATTTGCGTCACCTGTAGACCAACTGATTTCACTGGTAGGAAGAATAACTCCTTCATCCTTCCAATTAACCATATCTTCTGAAGAATAACATTTCCACTTACGCATTAAAAAACTGTTATCTGGAGCATTGTCTTCGTCAATCCCAGCATAAAGATATACCTTTCCGTTATATACCATCGGAGCAGGATCGGCTGTAAAATTCGTTTGAACTATCGGATTATCTGCATAACAAACTGTTGAATAAAATATAGATATGATAAACACAATACCAATAAATTTAAATATTTTTTTCATAGCTATTCCTCCATTTCTATATTAAGGTTAAAACAGTTACTTCTTAAAGACTCATTTCAATTAGCCAGCTCATTTGACTTCATTTTTTCTAAAAATAGTTAGTTTCTTAAAGTGTACGAAAATCACTTGTACGCATGTGCATACAAGTAAAAGTCGATTATTCTGAGCAGTACACTTGGTCAATGAATTGGATTTATTTCGTTCACTGAGATTTTTACCTCCCTTCATAAATTATTAAGTTCTTTGCACCAAGTGATGCTATGAACCTATAATAACAAATGCCCTGATCCGTAACTTGCATGGGATTTTTGCAAAAAAATAAATGCATTAATTATCTCGTATTTTTTCATCAAATTTTAATAGATGCTCAATCTTGTCAATGCGAAGTTAGGTTAGAAACAATTGCTAAGAATTAGTTGCTGAGACAAAGTTTTTTTGCCGTAAAACCGACACGATGTCGGTTTTAGCACACCTTGAGCCACGGATGGCGAATGTATGCGACGGTTAAAACACTTTGACGAAGCATTACTAATTCAAGCAATAGTTTCGTAAACAAACATTGAGAATATTGAGCATCACTTATTAAGTATTTAAGGTTTTAGTTTTTAATGTTTTAGTATTAAGTTTTTAAGCATTTAAGTATTTAAGGTTTTAGTTCTTAGGTTTTAGGTTTCAGCCTTTAGCCTTTAGGTTTTACCTCTCAAACGGCAATTCTTTATACACCCCCAACAAATACCCCTTAAGAATCGCTAAATCAATAGCATTTATTTCACTATCTCTATTCAAATCTCCAACATACATTGTATCTTTTACTTCAAAACCATCTCGCATACCCAGCAGATATTGTTTTAACAGTGCAAAATCAATAGCGTCAACTGCGTTATCTCCATTATAATCGCCAATCACTTCATCGTTTAATGATTTTCCTGCAACACCTTCTAATGTAGGCATTACAACTTTCATTAAACCGCTGTTGGTATCGAATTCCAATTTATCAATACATGTCTCCCTATGATAACCGAGTCCGCTACTATACTGTCCCAATGGTGTTACAAACCTGTGGTAAGCTATATAATATTCATCCTTGTTTGGAAGCTTTAATATTGAATGATGACCAGTTCCAAGAATATTGTTGTTTGCATCCTTTGATAATAAAGTGTACTTATATTCAATAGGTCCATATAAGCTGCTTGATGTACCATAGTTTATATGATAGTTTTCACTGCCTGTATCATCGCAGGACCATGTGAAGTGATAAATACCGTTTTTCTTAGTTACTATCATGGACTCTCTGAAATCAGTTGCACCGCTCAGATTTTTCATAGTTCCTGATTTGAAGCTAATCATATCAGCATTCAATTGAACGATAGCAGGTGATCCATTACCAAACAGTAAATATGAAGTTCCGTCATCTTCTGTAAAGACTGATGGATCTATTGTTTGACCAACGTTAACACCGCTTTCCAGATTATCAGGTGTAATCAAAGGCGCATTCTCTGCTTTAAATGGTCCTGTCGGACTACTTGATGTTGCAACGCCAATACATGAAGCTCCATTTGAACGCTTTGCACAGAAGTAGAAATAATACTTTCCATTCTTTTCTTCAATTGTCGGTGCCCATGCACTACCTACTGCCCAAGGAACATCTTTGCCCTGACCTGCATCGAGAATAACTCCTTCATCATTCCAGTTAACCATGTCTGATGAAGAAAATGCATGGAACTGCGTTCCGCTCCAGCCTGTAAATCCATCTGTTGTAGGATAAATATAGAATTTATCTCCAAACACATCAATGTCAGGGTCTGCAAACTGTCCGCCTAAAACAGGATTATTGCAGAGCACTCCTTCAACCGTCCATACCTGTTCACTCTGATTAGGCATTTTGATTTTAATCGAAACTGGCTTTGTCAAGTCTACTGCTTGCCCATTAGTTCCGTCAATTGTACAGCCGTCTGATAAATCATATTTTAGCGGTACTGCTGACAAATCATTTACATTACTGTTGCTTCTGCTGAAATATACTGCAAACTTTTTGTTTGCTGAATCACATTTAGTTGTTATAACATTGTAGCCCACTGCAGATGCGCCTTTTATAGCGATTGTTTCTACTCCAAATTCATCTGCAATTTCAGTTTCAGAAAGCTCACGGTTGTATACCTTTACGTTATCAAAATATCCTTTAAAATATGGATCTGAATAGAAGGATTTACCTAAATAAGATATCAAGCTTGTACCCAAATCTGACATTGATAATGAAACATTATTGTTTTTACTAAGTAGTAGGCCGTCCTTATAAATTGACATACTTGTAGGTGTTATAACCAACTTGATATTCATCCACTTGTTTGCCGTTGATGATGTTGTGGCTTTAACTTCCTGCTCATTTTGATATGAACTTACTGTTACAGCATTTCTGATTTCAGTATCTCTTGTTCTAAGGAACATGTATTTATTGGTATCCTTTCCTATTGTGAAGGTAAAGAAATTACCAGATACTGTTACAGGCTTAATGTCCATTGAAATAGTTACAGTATTTCTGCCATCAAAGAAGCCCTGTGGGAACGCTGCAAAGGTGTCTGTTGTACCATCAAGATATAACACTTGTGAATTCTTTTCAGAATCTCTTACATAAGCTGCATTTCCATTTAACGTGCCTGTAAGCTTATTGCCTGATGTATCAGCAATTGTACTGCCTGTTTTTGTTTCATCGAATTTGTATTCAAGTATTGGAGTTGTAGACGAATTTTCTATAATTGTCGCTTTAACCTTAACTTCTGATACTACTTTACCGTCAGCAAATGGTGAACCAAAGTTTGGCGTTCCGTCGCTGTTCCAGAACAATTTCTGAACACGAGTATGTCTTCCTGCATCATATAATGGTTCATAGCTGCCGCTTATATACTTTTCTTCTTGACGTGCATGGTATACAAGAATATCTTCGCTGCCATCTTCGGACACTGTAAATGTATTATGTCCTGGCCCGTATTGACCTGCTTCAGTATTTAAAGTCATTACAGGGTATGGTGTTTTCACCCATGAATTAGGATTTAATAAATCACTTGTATCAGATGCAGTAAGTAGTCCTAAGCAGTATAGAGCATCCGTTCCGCTAGCGGAATAGGCAATATATATTTTGCCGTTTCTCTTAATTACGCTTGGTCCCTCGTTTACCTTGTAAGCGTGTATTTCCCAATCGTAGGTTGCTTGTGCAATTTTAACAGCATTAGTATCAATTGTGTATGGATCTTTCATTCTTGCAATATATAGGTTTGAATTTGGATCATTTTGCGCCCATATCATATACATTTTTCCGTTATGCTCAAAAACAGTTTCATCAAGAGAGAAACCTGTGAAAGCCATATCAGAAGAATTAGTTTTCTTAACAAGCCCCTTGTCCTGCCAGTTTTCCTTTACCATTGGATCTAGATTTCCTGGACACATCAATACATGTGGACGTATTGCCCAAACATCAGTGCTAGATATGGTTGTAGTATAGTAGATATACCAGTTTCCATCAATGAAATGTATTTCTGGTGCCCAAACATGTGGACTTTTGTTTCCACCAAGAGGAGCTTTTGTATATATCACTTTTTCAGTTGCAGTAGAAAGACCTTGAATAGTTGATGCTTTTCTAAGTACGATTCGGTCATACTGATACATGCCTACGTTGTTATGTCCGTTTGAACCATCAGTATACGAAGCAGTAAAGTAGTAATTGCCGTCTGTATGCTTGTAAATGCATGGGTCAGCCCTGTTTAATACAAGCGGGTTGTTGTATTCATTATCATATAGTGTTCCCTGTATTGTTGTAGTTCCTGTGCTTGAATTTGCAGTATTGTCAATGCTATCCCATGTTACCTTTGCACTTCCAGTTGTGCCATTGCTGTAAGTTACTTTTACTTTTGAAGGCAATTCAGGTATTTGGCCAGCCTTTTTTGTAATAACTACATTCTCAGCACTTGTAATAGTTACAGGCTCATTTGGAATACCAAATTCTTTTGCAATTTCTGTTTCTGTTAAAGCACGGTTATATACTTTTATATTGTCAAAATATCCTTTAAAGAATGGATCTGCATAGAAGGATTTACCTAAATAAGCCAACAATCCTGTACCCAAATCTGACATAGATATTGATGTATTACTGTTTCTGCCAAGCATTAAACCATCCTTATAAATTGCCATACTTGAAGGTGTTATTACCAACTTCATATTCATCCATTTGTTTGCTGTTGATACTGTTGTGGCCTTAGCCTCCTGCTCATTTGTGTAAGAATTTACTGTTATGGCATTTCTGCTTTCAGTATCACGAGTTCTAAGGAACATGTATTTATTTGTATCTTTTCCTACTGTAAATGTAAAGAAATTTCCAGATGCTGTGACTGGCTTGACATCCATTGAAATAGTAACAGTATCCCTTCCATCAAAGAAGCCCTGTGGGAAAGAGGCAAAGGTGTCTGTTGAACCATCAAGATATAACACTTGAGAATTCTTCTCAGAGTCTTTTACATAAGTTGCGTTCCCATTTAACGTACCTGTGAGTTTGTTACCTGATGTGTCAGCTATTGCATTTCCTGTCTTAGTTTCATCAAAATTGTACTCAAGTATTGGAGCTTCCTTCGGCTCTTCAATAGGTTTTAGAGGTATGCCTCCCCATTTTGCCATCACAGCATCGTATTCAGCCTGTGTTATCTGCATTACTGTTCCATGACGAGGTCCAGTTGGTAGTTTATACTCAGAAGTATTCAGTCTCGTAAACACGCCCGATGCAAGGTCTGTAGATACCATCGGATAGTAACCGCCGCCTCCGTAGTAGTCTAATAGCAGACACCATTTGTTTTGACCGTTAAACTTAAAGATTGCTGGTCCTTCAACACCTTTCTGGCCTCCAACACTAGTTGATGGTAAAGATGTGAAATTCTTATTCAGCAACTGGTCACATTTATCTATAAGGATATTCTTATTTACTTCATCTTTTGAAAATCTGTAATATGTGCCTGCATGTTTGATTATTGTTGTATCAATTACATCATTACTTCTGTCAATATACAACTTTGGCTCCGTAAAGGTATAAAAGTCTCTTGTCTTTGCTGTATATATTCTAAACTTGCTAAAGTTATCTGCTCCTATACGTGATGCCCAGAACATCACATATTCTCCTGTTTTATCATCAAATACTATTTCAGGAGCCCACGTACAGCCTGCATCATCTCTTGAAACTTTAACCAGCCTTTCTTTAGACCAATTTACCAAATCATTGGATTCCCAAATAACAACCGATTTACTTCCGTATGTTCCAGCATTATCCCAGCCTTTACCATTTGCTATTCTTAGGTCTGTCGCTACCATATAGAATTTATCACCGTCAGGTGACCTCAAGATATATGGGTCACGCACCCCTTTATCTCCAACGGTTGAAGTCATTACTGGATTGTTTTCATTTAGATCTTTCCAATAAAGTCCGTCCTTACTTGAAGCAAAGTATATCTGCTCTGCATCTGATCTAGAAGCGCCAGTAAAATACGTAAAGAAATATCCCTTATAATCTGATTCACTAATAGCCTTTGGTTTCGCCTTAACAGTAATAGTTAAATCTGCTGTACCAGCAGCAGTTCCAGTAGTCAGATGTGCTGTTAATGTTACTTTTGTGTCTTTGCTAGGTCTTGTAACGACACCTGCAGGTGTACTGTCGTAGCCTGAATTCACTACTTCATTCACATTGACAATATCAGGTCTGTCAGTCGTCCAAGCCAAATTAACTGTAACACCGTTAACAACAACTGATTTAGGTAATGTAATATTTCCACGGATATCATCTGCATTACGAATCAAAAGCTGTCTTTTTGCCAGCTCAATAATTGGGTCTTCTCCTTGTTGCATTGCTTTTACCGTTACAGAAAATACCTTAGTATCTTTTACACTTCCTCTTGTAATTGTTGCAGTAAGCGTCACCAGCTTGTCTGTCTCAGGGTATTTGGGACGAGTTACATCTCCTGTCGCGGATACAACACTTGTATTTGATGATGCCCACGTAATAGTACTGCCATTTTCTCCTGCTGTTGGCAAAGTGATTTTTGAAATAACAGAACTTAAATCACCAAGAGTTAGTGCTGATTTATCCATTGCAACAATATCAGCTGCTATTCCGTTACTAACATCTGCAACTTCTGAAGCGCTTAGCGCTCTGTTGTAAAGTCTGAAATCCGCAACCTTACCCTTAAAATAATTGTCAGCAAGATAAGGTGCTCTTCCTATAAAGTTTGCTACCGTAGACTCAATGTCTTTTGGAGCATATGTGACGTTTTCATTGGCAGCCACCTTTACCCCATCTACATAAAGTGTGCCTACATTTCCTTTCTGAGTATATGTAACATACTTCCAAACACCTGTAGCAAATGCCGAGCTTACTTTAGTGTTTTGTTCATCAGACCAGTGTGCCCTTGCAAGCATAACCCTGTAGGCATTAGCTTCCAGCAGACATCCCAAATAATGTGCATTTGCATCACTTTTTGAATCTGTAGTTGTTCCGAAATTGAATATCCAGGATGGATTTAAATTAGCTGGATCAACAAATACTCTGGTGCTTACTGTAGTCTCTGTCAGCCCAGAAAGTATGCCATTGGGCATCTTTATATATCCTGAGCTTCCATCCAAAGCTACTGCACCAGATCCATTCTGGGCAGGTATCCAACTGTAGTTACCGTTCAAGATTCCATCCCGACCATTGCCAGAAGAATCGGTAACTTTTGTGCCAGTTCCCTCGTTAAACCTGTACCAAAGCATCAAACTGTCATCAGCATTTGCTTTGTTTACAGGTATAGATGAGAATAGTCCTGTAATAATTGCAGTGATTAGTAAATAAGACAAAATACGCTTTTTAAACATTCGCTTTCCCCCTCTTAATAACTTTCATTACTTGTTGTCTTGCTTATCTTAAAAATAGTAGGATTATCTTTTTAATAAAAAACTCAATATTCGTTGGGAAAGGTGAGAAAATAATCTATCTATTTTTAAAATGTTAGAAATCTTAAATTTATAGCTAACTGCAATTCTCAACAACCTTAAATCATTAACAAATTGCATTCTCAACAAAACATATCACAGCAGACATAATTTGTTTAAATTCAACATATTATTAGTTGAAAATACATTGCAGTTTATTTAATTTTACCAACTAAAACAAACAATTACAATAAAATAGCTGGTAATTTGCTAAAATTTTCTTTAGTTAGTTATTACATGAATTGTTAATTTTATGTTAATAATACAATTTAATTACTATAAAATTAAAAAATGTAATATAATAGTTCGTGCAACACAAAAAATATTACTTGGAGGTAATTTTAAAATGAAAAAAAGAATGTTTTCACTAATTTTGGCGATAGCTATTGTATGTCAATTAGCTACTGTTATTCCGGTAAGTGCAGTAACAATAATAGGTGCAAATTCAGATTGGACTTTTGACATTCTCGGCGGCGGAGGAAGCTATGCTCCATATGCAGTAAATGTAAATCCAGATGGAGAATATTGCGTGGGGGATAATTCTGCAACATTAAGACTCATTCCAGGATCAAGTAATTTAGGTATTCAAAATGTATATTTTACAGTTAAAGGTTCAACTTATTACGGTGGTGGTAATCCGAGTGATGGGCCTTTAGTAACTGTTCAAGGTCAAGCTGGTCAAGGAAACTGGTCAGGTGTTGTATCTTTTAATGATACTGGTGATTATAATACATATACAGTTTATGCTTATGGCGTTGATAATTCAGGCAATATTTATTTTTGGACAAACGAAATTAAACACGAAAGTGTAAAACCTACTGTATCAGATATAAACATTATCTCTGATGATTTAACAATAACAGGCTCAAACGGAGAAAGAATTGTTAATAACAACATATCTGTTTATGCAAGTGTTCAAGATTCAAATGCATATTTAACATCATCAATCAAACAAGTTACTATGAAACTTTATAATGTTGGTGAGAGCCTGCCTATTCAGCAAGTTACTCTTCCTCAAACTGGAGATGCCCATTATTGGGGTGGTTATACAGCAAACTTTAATCTTCTAAACTATGGAAATGTAGAGAAAAAGTTATGTGTAAAGGTTACAGCCGTAGATTATTGCGGCAATTCTACAACTACAAGCCAGAACTTTACATATGACAGATTAAGCGCGCTAGGAACTATTACTTACACAAATGCAACCTCTGATAGTGTTGATTTCTATTTTTCTGCTAATAGTGATGCAGCAGGAATAACTTACCCAATGTTCTATTTTTGGACAGATGCAAATGGACAAGATGACTTACAGGCAGTATATGGACAGCAAGTATCTCCAAATGTTTGGAAGGCTACACTTAGTAAATCTGCACATGGATATCAGTCAGGTTTGTATCATGCACATGTATGGACAAATGATTATATTAGCAATAACAATTGGGCAGCATCTACTACATATTATATGAATTAAGAATAGTTATTTTAAAAATTAGTTTATCTAAGGATTTGATATTTCAAATCATATAATAGGCATCGAAAATAAAAGCTAACTATAAAAGGTTAGCTTTTATTTTTAACTTAAATGTCTTATCTATTAGTTCCACTTCATCATCTAATGATGTTAATGTATTTCCTTCATGATCAATTTTTAAATACTATTTACCATTAATTATAAACTTTTCAAACTCTACAGGTTCACTTAATTTGACTATGTTTATATCGCAGTTTAGGTTAGTAATGTTACATATTTAAAAATGTAATATTACAATACTAACATTGTAATGTGTATATAATGTAAAAAAGTTGATAAAATATCCTGAACATGTTATAATTTGACTAAATATGAGAAATTATACCGTTATATTTAAACAAATAATGTAAATTAGCGAAAATATATTATTGTGCTATATCAAAAATAATATACATTTCAATAAAAATAACATTATTACATATTTTTTAACAGTCTAATTTCTTATCTACTTTGGGGTTGCTAAAAAATATTATTAAGGGGTGTGTTTTTATGAGGAAAATTTTTGGCAAAGCACTGTCTTTACTGACAGCCATTGCAATGGTATGTACTGTTGCTACAACAATTCCTGTACCAGTTCAAGCAGAAAGTTCACTGCCATTGACTGTTGAAGCTGAAGCCTGTACTCTAGGAAGTGGTGTTACTGTTGCAACAGATGTTTACGGAACAAAATATCCTGGATATACTGGAAACGGTTTTGCTTGGGTTACAAATGCAGGACCAATAACATTAAAGGTGGATGTTCCGGAAAATGCTATGTATGAGCTTAAAACAAGATGTTGGATGTATTTAGGTGCACAAGATGAAACAAGACTTCAATCAGTTAGTGTAAATGGTAAAAAAATTGGAGATTTCTACATCCCAAACAAGGGTCAATGGATTGATTACAGTTTCGGATTTTTCTTCCTTGAAAAAGGTACTGCAACAATTGAGGTTGGTACTTCAGGTAGTTGGGGCTACATATTGTACGATTCAATGACATTTGACTATGCAGATATGCCAGAGCTTAACATTGATGCCACACCATGTGATCCAAAGGCAACTGCTGAAACAAAATCACTTATGAAATATCTTACTAGTGTTTATGGAAAAAATGTAATTTCAGGACAGCAGGAAATTTATGGTAGTGGACATGACGGTAATTATGAATATGAATTTGACTACATATATAACAAAACAGGCAAGTATCCTGCAATCAGAGGCTTTGATTATATGAACTACAATCCTCTATATGGTTGGGATGATGGTACAACAGAGCGTATTATTGATTGGACAAAAAACCGTGGCGGTATTGCAACAGCATGCTGGCATATCAATGTACCACAGGATTTCACAAGCTATAAGTTAGGTGAAGCATTGGATTGGCAGAAATGTACTTATAAGCCAACTTCCAGCTTTAAAACTGCTAATTGTCTAGATTCATCAACAAAAGAATACTCTTACCTAATGGCTGCAATTGATGATCTTGCTGAGCAGCTATTAAGGCTCCAGGATGCAAATGTTCCAGTATTATTCCGTCCTTTCCATGAAGCTGAAGGCAACAATAATATAAACGGTTCTGGTGCATGGTTCTGGTGGGGTTCATCAGGTGCAGAAGCTTATAAGGGTTTATGGAAGCTACTTTACACTACCCTAACTGAAAAATATGGACTTCATAATCTTATTTGGGAAGTAAATCTTTATACATATGCTAATTCACTACAATGGTATCCAGGAGATAAATACGTAGATATCGTTGCATATGATAAGTATGAAGGTTCTCCTTCTAATTGGGGCACAAGTGCTGCAACAAGTTTATTCCTTTCTCTTGTAAATTACACTAACGACACAAAAATGGTTGCAATGTCTGAAAACGATGTTATTCCAGACATTAAAAATATAACTAATGAAGGTGCTTGGTGGTTGTATTTCTGTCCATGGTATAGTGAATACCTCACTGACAAAAATGATCCTATTCTTCTAAAAACCATCTACAACAGTGATAAAGTAACAACTTTGGATGAACTACCCAAAGATCTTTATACCTCATCAACACCATCACAAAGATTAATAGGTGATGTTAACTTAGATGGAAACTTTGATGCTTTAGATTTTGGAGCTTTAAAAGCATGCATTTTGAGTGCACCTAAATTACCTTTCGATGTAGAGAATGCAGATGTTAATGGTGACGGGGATATAGATGCTCTTGATTTTGCTTTAATGAAGCAGAAGCTACTTGGCATAATTGACAAGTTCCCAATTGAAAGATAGTTGAAAATAATAAATATGCTGCGCACCAGTGGTTTAGTAACGGCTGGTGCGCAGCTGTTTATTTGTACAACTATTAAATTAATGCTTATATTAAAGTATTTCGCAGTTTAAAATTGTAGGTGTATGAGACTTATCTATGGTAATAGTCATCTGCTAAATTAAATTTTTAAGCAATGCAATATCTACATCCCCCCCATACTCTTCATTGAAAATAAATCAGGGCTTAGCATTCCGAATATCATTGCCACATGAGCTACTACCAAAAAAATTCCTACAAAGATTGCATGCAGTTTTAGCTTACTAACTTCATCTTTTTTTCTTCCAATTACACCTATCTCAAGTAAAAACATACCGAGGAAAGGAATTACGCCTAAAAGATAGAACCCAACAGCAATTACATCAGCAGGGCCTCTCCATTCGCCTGTTAACGTAAGAGGTATAACAGCATTAAATAATAAATAGATGAAAATTCCAAGGAAATAGAGTCCTGCGAAAATACCTGTTATTTTACTTACCTTTTTTGCCATACCATTTAGGTTTCTGGTGAAAAGTATTATCAATTCAGAAATTGCTAATGTTTCTGCACAGATAACTGGAATTGCCATAAAAATAAGCAGATTCCATGGTTGATTTGCTGCAAGCAATTCCATATAGTGAGTCATTGTATTCATAGTTTAAAGCTCCCTTCGATATTTGGGTTATATAATTTTGTACTTGTTACTATAAAACAATTTTATGAAATATTTGTGTAGAAATTATGGAGATTAATAGCTAAATTTATTTCTTTCGAAGTATTTTATCCATAGATTTGCCTCTTGCCAATTCATCAATTAGTTTATCCAAATACCGAATTTCCTGCATGGTCGGCTCCTTTATATCTTCTACCCTGACACCACAAATAACTCCCTTTATTAGAGTTCTTGATGGGTTTAGAAGTGGAGCATCTTTAAAGAAAGTTTCAAAGTCTGTTTGTTTTCTTAATTGTTCTACTAGCTCATCCTGAGTATATCCGGTCAACCAGAGGATGATTTCATCAACCTCTGATTTTGTACGTCCCTTTTTCTCCGCCTTTGATATATATAACGGATATACACTTTCTACGCTCATTGTATAGATTCGATGATTGGACATTGCACTTCCTCCTAATATTCTATAAAAAATCGTACACCCTTCAATCAAGGTGTGTAGTTGTCAATATGAAATTCCCTTTTGTAAAAAGCTCACTTGAGCATGTTTATCCCTTGCCCCGATCTCTACCTGATCGCCAGACGTATTCCTTACCATTTAGCTCTTTGGCAATAAAACAATAAATTCTGTACCGTAATCAACTTTGCTAACAACTGAAATTTTTCCTTTATGCGCTTCAACAATTGCCTTGGCAATTGTTAATCCAATTCCAGAGCCACCTGACAATCTGTTTCTGGATTTGTCTGCCCTATAAAATCTCTCAAAAATGTATGGGAGATCTACTTCTGAAATACCCGGTCCATTGTCCTTAACTGTTATTTGCGTGATATTCTCTTCACCTTTTATACTTACCTCCACATTACTTCCTTCAGGAGAATACTTCAATGCATTTGATAGTAAGTTTATCACAACCTGACAAAGCTTGTCCTTATCGGCATTAATATACTCATCTTCAGCTATTAATTCTATTTTAATTCCTTTGTTAACGTAATTACTTTCGAAATTATTAATAATATGTTGTACTGTTTCTGTAATGTTAAAAGTTGCTTTATTTAAAATGAGATTCTCACTCTCATATTTCGCTAACCTTTCTAAATCACCTACCATATTACTAATCCTAACAATTTCATCATGGCAGCTAATCAATCTGTCTTTTTCAGGTTTCCATATACCATCAATCATAGCTTCTAAATGACTTTGAAGTGTTGCAAGAGGTGTTCTTAGTTCATGCGCCACATCCCCAGTTAGCCTTTTTCTTAAAGTCTCTTGCCTTTCTAGTACATCAGCAAGATTGTTGATAGTGTCAGTCAACTGAATTATTTCACTCGTACTTGATTTTTCTAAAATTCTATCTGAAAAACAGCCGTTGGAAATGTTCTCCGCAGTAACAATTACTCTTGATATAGGCGAACTTAATCTTTTAGCCATTATAGTGCCTATAATAAGAGCAAATAATAATGAAAATATTCCAACACTTATCAGCATTTTATTTAAGGTTGTTATGAATGCCAAATCATTATCACTTAAGTAAAATGGACCGTAAGATCCAATCTCAACTATTCCTACTTTTTTTGAATTGTAATAAATGAAATAAGGCTTTTCTATATATTCACCCTTCATATCAGGATAATGACTGTTCATATTCTGAGACATATGCTCTATAATCCGTTGACACATCCCGTTATTATGAACGTTTGCATCCCAGATTGCTTTTCCAGACAAATCGGAAACTTTTATTATCATTCCATTTTCTAATGCGCTCACTCCAATGGATTCTAACATATCTGTATTCCATTTTTCAACATTTTGATATTGCTTACTAATAGATGATATAACTTCTTTGTTCTTTTGTTCCTGATTTTTCTGAACATATTCTCTAAACTGTTTATCAAGAAATATATTTGATAAAATACTTATTAAAAATACACTAATTAATGCAACTAAGACATAAGACAAAGAAAGCTTTGCTTTTAAGCTATATTTCATACATATGTCCATGCCTATTTAGTACAAAACTATATAAATATGCGGTCATGAACTCACCCCCTTCTTATTGGACAATAACATCACTGGCTTGCCAATTATTAATTTACCTAAGCCTCAATCACCGCCAAACCTATAACCTACACCATGAACTGTTAATACATATATTGGATTCTTAGGATCAGTTTCAATTTTCTGTCTTAAGTTTTTAATATGTGTATCAACTGTTCTATCATAGCCATCAAAATCCTCTCCCAATGCCATACTAATCAACTCTTCTCGGGTAAAGGTTTTTTTTGGATATTTAATCATTGTTAAAAGAATTTTATATTCGTTTGGAGTTAAGTTTATGCTGTTGCCATTTTTCTTTACTTCATAGTTTAGATTATCAATAACCAAATCATTGTCATTAAAGAATATGGTACTAGTCAGTAGAACTGGCTCATCAGAAACTCTTCTAAGTATTGCATTAACCCGTGCAACTAGCTGTCTAGGACTAAATGGCTTAGTAATATAGTCATCTGCACCAATATCAAGCCCTTTTAAAATATCCTCTTCTTCAACCTTAGCAGTTAACATGATAATGGGTACCCTAGACAACTTCCTGATATGCTTGCAGATATCTTCTCCAGTCATATCAGGTAGCATTAAATCCAAGATAACAAGACTGGGCTTAACCTTTTCAAAAATGTCAATAGCCTGCTTTCCATTATAAGCTTCGAATACATTATAGCCACTGTGATTAAGGTATGATTTCACTACCTCAACTATCTTTTGTTCATCATCTACCACCAGTATTTTTTTAATACTATTAATCATTTTATTATCAGCTCCAGATTAAACAACATCATATCCTTGGTCTTCAATGGCTTCCTTAATGATATCTAAACTTACTTTTTCAGCATCAAATTGAATTGATACCTTTTTTAATTGCAAATCTACTGTTACCTCAGACACTCCATTTAATGCACCCACAGCTTTTTTTACACTGTTTTCGCAGTGGCTACAAGACATACCTTCAACATTTAAAGTTTTTACTTCTTTAGACATAATAAATTTCCTCCTTTAATTTAAAATTAATAGCAACAAACCATTAATAAGTTTTCCTCACCAAAAGAATTTTTGAATTGGATAGCTTAGTAATTGAATTTTATTTCTTGGTATATTGCCATTCCTGTTTTGCAAATTCTTCAATATTGTTAAACTTTCTAGCTACCTTTACTGGATCATACCCTTTTAAGCTCAACGAGTTTGTCACTACTGAGACTGAGCTAAATGCCATTGCCCCTCCTGCAATCATTGGATTCAACAGACCAAAGGCAGCAAATGGTATACCAATTATATTATAAAAGAATGCCCAGAATAAATTTTGTTTAATCTTTCTCATTGTCATCCTTGACAAGCGAATTGCTGCTGGAATTGTTCTCAAATCTCCCCTCATCAGAGTAATATCTGCTGCTTCTATTGCAACATCAGTTCCTGTACCGATAGCCATTCCAATATTTGCAGTTGCTAGAGCAGGAGCATCATTTATTCCATCACCAACCATTGCAACAATCTTTCCTTTAGCCATTAATTTTTCTACTTCTTCAGCTTTGTTCTCTGGTAGTACTTCTGCCAGAACATTAGTAATACCTACTTGTTTAGCAATAGCATTAGCTGTTCTTTTATTATCCCCAGTAATCATATAAACATCAATACCCATTTTTTGCAGTTCATCAATAGCTTCCTTTGAACTTTCCTTTAATGTATCAGCAACCGCAATTATTGCCTCCAAATTATTATCTATAGCCATCAGCATTGCAGTTTTACCTTCATCCTCAAGCTTTGCTATGGCAGCTTCAACATTACCTATAGCAATGTTTCGCTCCTTCATAAGCTTACGTGTACCCATATAGATAACCCTATTATCTACAAATGACTTGACACCTCTACCTGGTATTGCTTCAAATTGACCGGGGTTGTCTATAGAACTAAATTCTTTTTTTCCATGCTCATATATAGCAACACCTAATGGATGTTCTGAGCTTTTTTCAGTGATTGCTGCAAGCTTCAGAATTTCACTCTTATCAAAGTTTCCTAAAACAATTATATCAGTTACTTCTGGCTGTCCCTTAGTAATTGTACCTGTTTTGTCAAGAACAACTGCATTTAATTTGTAAGCCATTTCAAGATGCTCTCCACCTTTAATAAGAATACCATTTTCTGCGCCCTTACCTGTACCTACCATTATTGCCGTCGGTGTTGCCAGTCCTAATGCACATGGACACGCAATGACCAGAACTGCAACGCTGCTTACAATAGCTTTTGTTATATCTCCTGTAGAAAGATACCATATTATAAAAGTAATAAGAGCTATTCCAACAACAACAGGAACGAATATTCCTGATACCTTATCAGCTATTTTTTGTATTGGTGCCTTTGAACCTTGGGCATCCTCTACCATCTTTATGATTTGAGAAAGTGCTGTATCCTTGCCAATCTTTGTAGCCTCAAAACGGAAGGTACCCACCTTATTTATTGTTGCCCCAATAACATAGTCCCCTGCTTTTTTCTCTACGGGAATGCTCTCTCCTGTAAGCATAGATTCATCTATAGAGGACCTACCCTCAATTATTTTGCCATCTACAGGCAATTTCTCACCTGGTCTTACTACAACTATATCTCCAAGCATAACTTCTTCAATTGGTATATCCTCTTCAATACCATTTCTTATTACTCTGGCTGTCTTTGCCTGCAAGCCCATAAGTTTTTTTATTGCATCAGAGGTTTTGCCCTTTGCTACAGCTTCTAAATATTTACCCAATAGTATTAATGTAATAATAACTGCAGCAGCTTCAAAGTAAAGATTTTTCATCATACCTTGCTGTACTTCTTCAAAAAACACATTATATAAGCTAAAAAAATATGCAGCCGAAGTACCCATGGATATTAAGACATCCATGTTTGCACTCTTTGAACGTAGAGCAAAATATGCATGCTTATAAAACCGGAATCCGATTATAAATTGAACTGGAGTGGCAATTACCAATTGAAAATACGGATTATGAAGGAACGAAAGCAAGGGGATATTTAACATTGATAATACCATTGCAAGTACTAAAGGCGTACTCAAAACCGCAGAAATAATTAACGTGAGCTTTAATGTTTTAATTTCCTTTAATCTTTGTTCCTTCTCCTTGTCTTGATTTACTTCCTCTGCTCTTTCAGCTCCATATCCCAAGTCATGAATTATTTTTAAGATATCAGAAACTTTAACCTTAGAAATATCATACTCCACACTTGCTCGTTGGGTTGCTAGGTTCACAGTAGCCTGTTCTATGCCTTCAGTCTTATTAAGTTTTTTCTCTATCCTTGCTGAACATGCAGCACAAGACATTCCGGTAATTTTCAGCTCAGCCTTGCTGCCTTTCTTTATATCTTCCTTAACTACACCAAAACCAAGCTTTTCAATAGTTTCGTTAAATTTTTCAGAATCTATTTTGTCATCATCAAATTCAATAGTTGCTTTTTCTATTGCAAAATTAACATTTGCAAGCTTGACACCTTCCAGCCTATTAAGACCCTTTTCTATTCTTGCTGCACATGCTGCACAGCTCATTCCCGATATTTTAATTGACTGTTTTTTATCCATTTAGATCACTTCCTTTAATTATTTTGTATTAACCGCAGCAGCCACCTACGGACCCTGCAGCAGGTTTGTAATTATTTACTTCATCTTTTATATCCTCAAGGTTTACATTATTTATATCATCTACTACTTTTACGTAGCCATGAAGCATTCCCATCCAACATTCAAAAGTAAAATCCTGTTCAGGCGAAATTAATGGTGTTTCTGTCTGATTCTGCAAATTTAGCTCTCCCTGTAATTGAGGGAAGGATACTATATTATTACAGGAGTTCAGTTTTTCAGTGTTAAATTTAATTTTTGCCGGTACTCCTTTTTGTAAAACTACTACTGCAGGTGAATACCCATAATCATTTACCGTCACAGTTACTTCCTGTTGATTATCCTTAATTTCTGCAACTTGTATTTCATCAGTAGGAATTTTACCATCTGCAAATTTAGTTGCCTTTGAGCCAGCTGCACAACAGCCTCCACCACTTCCGAAAAGCCCTTGAGCACTTGAATTATCAGAATTTACAAGCTCTTCCTCATTTATATCAGAGATATCCTCAACAACCTTAATATTGCTGCTAATCATTCCCATCCAACAGGTATATATATAATTCCCCGTTTTATCAGGATTAAACTCAATAACAGTATTTCCTTCTTCTAATTTTTTATTTTGTATATTGTACTCTGGTATATTAATGCTGTTATTACAACCGTTTAATTCTTCTTTGGTTGCGCTAATGGTCCACCTTACAGGAATTCCTTTCTGAACTATTATCGGTGAATATCTGCCCGATTCTATTTTCGTAGTAACTTCCTGTACATTCCCGTTAACTTTAGCTATCTGGCTTGAAGAATTTTCAGCACCCAAAACAATGTTAGTATTAACTCCTGATAGAACCATCCCTCTGTTTAACATTACAATACCAAGGATTAATACCAGTACTGCACTTACCTTCATCATTTTGTGGGTAAATTTGCTGCTCAATATTGAGCTTATCGCTCCGAAACCAAACATTAGAGGTACTGTACCAAGGCTGAATAAGAACATAGAAAGAGCTCCAGCCCATATACTTCCAGTGCCTAATGCATATATCTGCATTGCCTGTAATGGTCCGCAAGGCATTAATCCATTGAATAAGCCGACATATAAAGGTCCCCTATTCTGTGAATCTTCATGTAGCTTCTTGGTAAATACTTTTGGCATTCTAGGATTGAGCTTTCGAAGAGCTGGGAAAACATTTAACATATTTAATCCCATAATTACCATAAAAACTCCTGAAGCTATAGCTACAATACCTTTTGCGGCACCAGAAAAACTGATTACTGAACCAATTCCTCCTACTATTCCACCAACTACTGTGTATGCAATAACTCTTCCAGTATTATATAATATACTAGGTTTAAGTTTCCCATATTTTGAGTCATTAGTACTGACACTATATTTAGTACAAACTGAGAGATTAATTCCCCCGCACATAGCTACACAGTGAAGGGATGTGAGCAATCCAATAAAAAACAGTATGCCATAGCCCATGGATTGATCAACCTGTGGTATAAAATTAAATCCCACAGTGTGTTTAATTATAATATAAAGGGCAAATATTATTACAGCTATACCCGCAAGCTGACTTAAGTCTAAACTGTTTGTGTTTTTACTTTTAGTTTCAGAAGGAATATTGCTGCTATTATTATCACTAGGTTTAGTTTTCACCTTATAATCTAATTTTTCTATTTCTTCAATAATTGTTTCTAAATTAATTAAATTTGAGTCATAAGTCACATATACATTTGAACTGCTGTATATAGCTTTAACATTTTCCATTCCCTCAAGCTTTTTAAGAGAGCTTTCAATCCTTGTTTCACAGCCTGTACAGGTCATACCCTCTACCTGAATAATTTTACTAATTATCCTCTTTTCCATATGCTTCCTCCTAATAAATAGCTACAATTTTCAATATTTATATAGCACCGAATGGGCACAAAGTCTAGGTGAAAACTTAATTCTTTATATTGATCTATAACTTTCTTTAATTCTAGCATTGATATGTGAAGATTTTATGGAGTTGTGTATTAGATATTAAAGTAAGCTTAAGCAACTCAACTTTTCCAGTTGAAAATGAACACCTATAGAATGTTTATTGGGACAATTAAACTAATTAACTCAACTTTCCATTGAAAAGTTGAACACCTACGATTTTTAACTAGGAAAGTTTAGTAATTAATAGCAAAAAGGGGCTGTCGCAAAACCAAAAAATATGATATATCAACGGTAAACTGCTTAAATAGTACTCCCGTGCAGTATATATAATGCACGGGAGTACTATTCAAGCAATAAGTCATTGGTATACAGAAATTGTTGTTTTGCAACAGTCCCTTTATTTCAGTTTATTTGGTTTTCCAATTTGAAAATAAGTCAACATTCTGTGCCAGAAAGTCCTTTGAAATTGTTATGTTTGTGCCATCATCAATTTTATTTTCCTGCATTATAGGAACAGGATTACAGCCACCTTTAACTATTTCAATCTGATCTGCACTAAATCTATTTCCACAGTTCTGACATATAAGTACATCTCCTTCTTGAACATAATAACCTCTACCGGAATCAAAGCAAATTTGACAAGTATTTAATGCTGTCCTTACAGTCCCATCGCTAGCCTTTAGTGCAACAATTTCCATCTCTGTACCACCAACTGAATATGGATAATACTTTGCTGTCTCAGTCACTTCGCTTTTAGGTATTACTAAGTCGTTACCACTATTTGATGTCTGAATTGCAGTTTGAGTATCACTTCCTAAAGCCCCTGTAATTATTAATAATGCTGCAATTAAAACTAATACTGCACTGGCCAATATTGCTATGCCTTTTTTAGCTTTGTTTGAATTAGTTACATCTTTTCTATTAGTATTATTTTTTATACTCATATTTCTCCTCCAGATACTTCAAATATTAAGCTTATATTAGCATCAATATGTGAAGATTTTATGGAGATATAATAGTAGACGAAAACACAATGGATTTTAGCTATTTGCATTTAACTAAAAAAGTCGTGGTGCTTTTAATTATTAAGTACCACGGCTTTTTTAAGTGTAATCTTTTGTTGCAAATTTAGAATTAAATATGTTTCTATTTATTAAATTATATATATATCTTCAATTGTCTTTTTCAATACAGGATGAAATGCCTTTGGAGAGATTTCTTTTAAAGGTTTCAGTACAAATTCCCTCTCGTGCATTCTTGGATGTGGAATGATTAAATTAGAATCATTTAAAACTAAATCGTCATAAAGTAGAATATCCAAATCAATAGTTCTAGGACCCCAGTGAATAATTCTTTCTCTTTTTAGCTCTTTTTCTATACTAGCACATCCCTCAAGAAGTTTTTGTGGACATAAAGTTGTAGTAACTTCCACTACTGCATTCAAAAAATCAGGCTGATCTGTATATCCAACAGGTGCAGTATTTATATAGGAGGAAACAGCGGTTACCTCAACTCCATCTTTTTGCTTCAACATTTCTATAGCACTGTTTAGATTTTTTTCACGGTCGCCAATATTTGATCCAATCCCGATATATGCCTTAGATTGGCTACCATTCATTTCTGTCACCTCGTTTGCGTTCTAGCTCTACGGCAGCATATTTTAGATGTTGCCCCATTGGCGCCCAAGGCTTTTTTAATAACACCTTTACTGATTGAGCGTTTTTAAATTTGTCGAATATTCCTTCAATTACTCTATATGCCGCTGTCTCAATTAAATCATGGCTTTCTGACTGTAAACTGGCAGTTGCTGTTTTGCAAACTTTAGAGTAATTTATTGTATCATTAAGGTTTCCACTTCTAGCTGCTGTTTCTAGGTCAACGCCAATCTCCAAAGAAATTATAAACATTTGCCCTAAAGTTTTTTCTTCCTTCGCAACTCCATGATATGCATATACTTCAAGTTCTTCAACTATTATTTTATCCATTATTTTTATTATTTCCTCTCTAAACAATCAATAATTTTACTTACACGCATATTTTCCTTAATATCATGTACTCTAACTACATCACAGCCTTTCATAATGCCAGCAGCAGTAATAGCCAGTGTGCCTTCAAGTCTGTCGCAAACCTCTAAATCCAGAACCTTTCCAATAAAAGATTTTCTTGAGGCTCCTAGTAAAATTGGATAACCAAGACATTTAAAGGCATCTAGCTGTCTCATTACCTCTAAATTCTGTTCAAAGGTCTTTGCAAACCCTATGCCGGGATCTAGTAATATATTTTCATCTTTGATTCCTGCTTGATGCGCTATCTCTATGCTTTCAGCCAATTCATTTATTATGTCCTCAATAAGATTCTGATAATCTGTTCCTGTAGTCCTATTGTGCATAATACAAACAGGTACATTGTACTTTGCTGCAACTAGTGCCATTTCAGCATCATACTTTAAGCCCCATACATCATTAATCATATCGGCTCCTGCTTTTATAGCTGCTTCAGCTGTTTTAGCTCTATATGTATCAACAGAAATTGGTATGTTCAGTTCTTTTCTTAGTAATTTAATAACCGGAGTCACACGCTGAATTTCTTCATCAGCAGAGACTTCAGTACTGCCAGGTCTTGTTGATTCGCCGCCAACATCAATAATATCAGCACCTTCTTCAACCATGCGAACAGCTTGCAGTAATGCTGCCTTTTCATTATTGAATTTTCCACCATCAGAAAATGAGTCAGGCGTGATATTTAGAATACCCATTAAATAAGTACGTTTGCCCCACTCCCACACATTATTACCAATATTAAGATAACCTTTATGCTTAATTAACATTTAGTATTTCTCCTATTTAAAAAACCTAAAAATGTGATTGCTATAAAAACTCTTATCAAGTGCCTTTCGTATCTCCTTGATTAAGGATACTTCCTCCGAAAGCTGAATCCAATCAGATTATATTTAACAAGCATAATAATTATTTAAGAATCATAAATAATTTGCTTGTTGTGCTATCGTCTGTTTCAAATTTTCCACGTAACGTTGTAGTAGTAGTAACTGCTTTTGTGTTTTTAATTCCTCTAGCGGACATACATGCATGCGCACCCTCAATTATAACAGCAACATCCTCTGAACCTGTAACCTTTTGCATTATTTCAGCTATATCTGAGCCAATTCTTTCTTGAAGCTGGAGGCGTTTTGAAACCATGTCAGCTATTCTTGCTATTTTGCTTAGTCCAATAATTTTTCTGCAGGGAATATATGCAATAGTAACCTTCATATTATACATCAAAGCCATATGATGCTCACAATAACTAAATATTTCTATGTCCTTCATAACAACCATTTCTTTGTTGTCCTCAGGAATTAGTAAATCCTCTTCAAATGTTTTATTGAACATTTCAGCAATATCATCATTTGTGTATCCTACACCTTCAAATATTTCTTCGTACATTCTAGCTACGCGTGCAGGTGTCTCTATAAGACCTTCTCTATCTGGGTTTTCGCCGATTGCCAGCAATATACCTCTAATATGTTCTTCTATTTTTTCTTTATCTATCATTAGTATATTATACCCCTCTCATACTTGGATGCCAGATAAATTTGTGTAATTGCGGTTGCAATCTGACTCCATTCATTTTATTTTGCTTCATAAAATCTACGATAGTTTGCATATTTATTTTATCAAAAACTGGACTTAAATGTACTGCACATTTATCTATTAAATGAAATTTCTCAATTAGTTTATTTGCTGATTCAAGGTCACGAATACTTCCAGCTACAAATTTCACAGTATCCTGTGGCTTCAATAGCTCTAGATTGCTAATTACCATTGAATGTTCCATGTTACTGGTTCCCAGCTTATAATCCATTGTAAATACTGGTCTATTAGGTGTAATATTTAAAAAATCGCTCAAGTCGATACTTCCATTTGTTTCAATCTCTACTCTAAGGCTATTATCCATAGATAGATGTGAAAGTAGCTGGGCGATTCCATCTTGCAGTAAAGGCTCGCCACCAGTCAAAGTGACATTATTTATTCCAGTTTCTTTTATATAATTAAAAATATCATCAGCTGACATTTCTTCATATTCAACATTGTTAACATCATTAGCCCATTGGGTATCGCAATAGCTACACTTTAGATTGCAGCCTGCGAATCTTATAAAAACAGCTAATTGCCCTGCCGCATTTCCTTCTCCATTTATACTTGTAAACTTCTCTACCACCTTATATTTCATACGCAGACACCACTGCATTCATAAGATGCACTATTAGTAGGTGTTTCATAAACTGTAACACGTTGTACCTGATAGCCTCTTTCAAGTATTATGTTATAGAAGAAGTGCGAAAAATTCTCAGCAGTAGGTCTAAATTTCACCTCAACTACTTTAAATTTTTCCTCTAGTAAGCACTTTAGTGTTTCTTCTTTTAGACTTCCTTCCTCAATAATTAGTGAATGATCATAATAATCCAAAATTTCTTTTAAATCATTCTTTAAATGAGAAAAATCTACTACCATGCCCTTGCTTTGCCCATCATTAATAAGTTCTTGATTAGAAACCTCAACTTCTACCTTCCAGCGGTGACCATGTATATTTGAACATTTTCCATTATACCCGGAAAGGAAATGTGCACTATCGAAACTATGCTCAACCCTAATTACATACATTCTAAGCTCTCCTTTTAACCTAATTTACTAACCAATTAATAAAATATGTTTATATAAAATCTGTCCATTCATTATTATAAACAATTTGCATATCTCACTCTGATTTAACAAATGCAAAATATTTATATCATACATTGATATGTATAGTATGTATTAATAATACAATACCAAATGTATCTTGCAAATTATAGTCAAAACTAATAACAAATAATGACAGCTACGTATCCTTTCAATCAGCACGAAGAAACATATATGTGCTATGATTTGTTGTCGGCGTCAAGCTTACTTGTTTTACCAGATGTACACTGGCTAATATGCTCTAGTATCATTAACATAGGACGCATAAATAAAAAAGAAGCCTATCGGCTCTACTATAAACAATCTCTTATAAATTGGAATACTTATAATAGCTTCGGTTAATTGGAGAAGCCAAAAGCTTTATACTTAGTTTTGTTTATAGACAGGATAGTCGCGAACTGTCTTATTCTATTGTCTTTTATAACGCCTAGATTCAAAAATTTTTGATTGTTGAAAAATTCCATTACATCAGCGGCGTTTCAACGAGGCGTCACTTGATTACTATAGCACTATTTGATGAAGTTTACAATACTATAGCGCTTTATAAGTACATAGTTTAACTCAACTCAATGTTACTATTCAGCCATATAATATAGATTATTAATTCTGCTTTCCCACATCAAAAGTACATTGGTGTTTATACTTATCAATGGTTTGTTGACGAAATAATTGCTTGAATTAGTAATGTATTGTAAATGGACTGAATAGTAACCAACTCAATTGCATTTCTCAATAAACTTTTTAATGTTTTCCTCTTCCACATCACGATTTGCATTAGTTCTGCCCAATCTATCACATAGACCTAGTAATGCAACTTCTTTAATGTCTATTTTACTTTTCATTGTTTTTACATCTGCAAATGGCAAATTGTTAACAACGAAAAGTATTTGCATATGCCATCTGATAAGCTCTGCAACTGCTTCAATAAAAACAGCATCATCAGTAATTTCTTTTAAAAACTTTCTTGAAAGCTCAGTGCCTACCTTGTCATGATCATATGATGTTATCCTACCCTTACGAATTCTTGTCGTATCAGGCTTACCAATGTCATGCAAAAGGGCTGCCCACATAAATGCTCTTTGATTACTGCTTTTGTTTTTTACTTTTGCTGCTTCATCTACCACTAGCATAGTATGATTCCATACATTACCTTCAGGGTGGTGCTTTGGAGACTGCTCTGTTTTCTTTAATTTGTTAAGCATATTGAAGGGGTATTCCTCAAATAATGCTGTTAGTGATAGTTCATTAAAGTATGATGATGGTTTTTGGTCTTCTAGTAAATGAGTTTCTATTTCTGAAAATATATTTTGTGTAGATGTCATTTAAGTATTTTTGCAGTACTGGTTTGTCATACTGCTAGTTTCTCCTTATAGAATATTTCTGTTATATCTTGTATTCTTAACCTTTTCAATGGATTTTATAATATAAGCATGTAACTTATCCATAAAAATTTGCTCTGTTGTTTCACCATTTTCAATCATTCCAAGACCTTTTTCCCAGCTTGCTGTTAAGGATGGGTTTAAAAGCTCTTTCGCTGTCTGACGAACTAATTTTACAATAGCTTCGCCCTTCTCGGTTGGAGTTACAATCTGAGTCTTGTTGTGTATGCTTATATGTCCAATTTCCTTCAATTTTTTGATAATGCCTGATCGTGTTGCAGAAGTACCTATACCGCTGGTTTTAATCTGCTCTCTCAGCTCTTCATTATCAATAAACTTACCGGCTTTTTCCATTGTGATAATTAATGAACCATCTGTATACCTTGATGGGGGTTTTGTTTCCTTTTCTTCTAAATCAAAACCAACCACATCACTTTTCTCATTTTTAACAAGCTTATGAATTGGAGAATCTGTTATTTCATCCTCTTCTTTTTTGGCAGATACTTCATAAACTTCCTTCCAGCCTAAGTTGAGCAAGGTTTTTGCATTAGAAACAAATATCTCGCCATCAATATTTGTTTCAACCTTTACCGTATTATACTGAGCTACGGGGTAAAAAGCAGCCAGAAATCTTTTTACAATAAGGTTATATATTTTCCCCATATCAGTATCCATGCTAGATATATTTGAAGTTACATACGTTGGTATAATTGCATAGTGATCTGTAACTTTACTATTATCAACATATCGTTTTGTGGTTTTATTAACTTTAAGCTCTCCTTGCTCCTTAATGCGAAGCACATAATCTTTAAAGGACTCATTTTTAAATAATCCATTTAAAATTTTAGGAATTTCTCCAACAACATCGGTAGAGAGAACTCTACTATCCGTTCTAGGATAAGAAATCAGTTTTTTTTCATATAAGCTTTGAGCTATCTCAAGAGTTTTATCTACTGGAAGCTTGAATTTTTTGTTTGCTTCAGCCTGTAATTCCGCAAGATTAAAAAGCAAAGGTGGTTGTTCGTTTTTGACCTTTACTTCTACTTTTTTAATAACTGCTTCCTTATCCTTTAGTTTTTCAATTAGTTCTTCAGCTTCTTCTTTGCCTATGTATTTATCCTGTTCATCTGTTTCATCTGATTTTTTGCTCTTGCTTTTCTTAGGCTGCCATCTGCCTGTGTATTCAATACCATTATTTTGTGACTTAAAGCTTGCTTTAACTCCATAGTGCTTTTGAGGCACAAAATTTCTTATTTCAAGCTCTCTATCAACAACAAGACCCAGAACACATGTCATTACTCTTCCTATAGGAATAACTGACGATTTGCTCTCTTTTAAATAATTCGAAAGAGTTCTACCATATTGACATGTATACATTCGGCTCAGATTCATACCAAAGAGCCAATCTTCTTTAGCCCTGCTGTAAGCAGCCTTTGCAAGTAAATCATATTCACTGATATTTTTAGCTTCGTCAATTCCTTTTTTTACAGCCTCTTCCGTTTGCGAAGAAATCCATACCCTTTTAGCAGGCTTATCACTTCCACTTTGTGTATATACAAGCCTAAAAATATATTCTCCTTCACGCCCACTATCGGTACAGCAATAAATCATTTCAACATCGTCTCTGCACATGAGCTTTTGTATTACATCAAATTGCTTCCCAACGCCTCTTTCATCTATAACGACATATTTATATTCATTAGGAATTATTGGTAAATGTTCTATCTTCCATTCCTTATATTTAGAATCGTAAGCATCTGGATATGCCATAGTTACAAGGTGTCCAAAACACCACGATACAATTATTTCATTATTCTCAGCAAAACCTCTGCCTCTGTCACTTTTAGATATATCTAATCCTAGAATGTTTGCAAAGCTTGCTGCTACAGATGGTTTTTCAGTTATAAATAATCTCTTACCCAAAAGTATCTCCTTCTAAAATCAAAAACTTTTTTAACAGAACATTATTATATCATCATTTAGCGTGGTGGTAAAACTCACTCTTAAACATAATAAAAAGTTCTGATTCTCAATATAGTGGGAAAACCAACTCTTAGCTATAATGTAAGCTCTGGTTCTCAGTATAGATTTAGCCATTAATACATTATTATATTATTATATATTTAGCCATATATTTTTTTCTTAACAGCAAAGCAATAATTTACATTTTCAAAAGCTGACATTTGATTGTTTGAATTTGCGTCGTTATACTCTTTAAAATATTGTTCGGTTATCTCATTTGGCTCTAAATGTTCATAAATCAAAAAACCGCAATCCTCAAGCAACTCTTCCATTTCCTGATAGTTATAGGCTGCCAGCATTTTTTCACCAGCACCACCTGCAAGTATTATAAGTACATAAAATATAAAAAAGTAATAAATATAAAAATCAAACCCCTAAAAGAGGTATTTTTTATATTTATTACTTTTGAAATCTATAAACAACTTTATTAACTAAATGTTGTAACTATCTGCACTATTTTCTTGCCATTTCATTAAATCCTCAATTGTAACCTTATCAACAACACCTTTAATTGCTTCATCAAGTTTTTTCCAAAGTATCAGGGTTGCGCAATCAGTATGTCTTTCGCACTCATTTTTATCGTCTTCCAAGCATGCTACAGGTGCTAAACTACCTTCAGTTATTCGGAGTATCATTCCAACTGTATATTGGTCTGGATTTTTAGTCAAACGATAACCGCCTTGCGGACCTCTAACGCTTTTAACATAGCCAGCTTTATTTAAAGCAGATACTATTTGTTCCAAATATTTATCTGAAATATCCTGTCTCTCAGCGATATCCTTTATTCTTACTAAATCGCCATTATTGTGCGTTGCCATATCCAACATTAATCTTAATGCATATCTTCCTTTTGTAGATATTTTCATTTGAATCCTCCTTCGGTAAAGACTAAGGGTCTGTTTCAAAACATCTTTTTATATAGGATAGAAAAATCTAGGAACACGATATAAGATGCTTCTTGCGATAGCCTCTACTTTTGATATTATAATGCTTTATTAACTAAATTACTACTAATCGTCTATATAAACTTTTATATTCATACTTTTATAGTAGGAATTATATATATAATACACTGATAATTAATTTAAGTCAATCTGCTTAATATACTGCACTTAAAATTAGGAAACACTATTAAAAATCGCACATAATAAAGAAGTGCCATACAAAAAGATTATAGCTTATTTAAATACTTACCATATAATCTCATTGTATGTCACTCTAATTTTTATTTTATTTAATCTTTCAATTCGTGTGCTGCAAAACTCATTTTACTATTCTCTTCTCACTATGAAGCAAAGCTAATTAAACAGGCTAAATAAAGAAATTCACATCTGAATCTTCTGCTTCTCCAAGCATATAACCTACACCACCAAACTTTACTCCATCTAGAAGCTCTTCCTGCCTTATACCCATAACATCCATAGACATCTGACAAGCAATTAGTTCGATTCCGCTGTCTATTGCAGCTTTTACTAATTCATCTATTGATGAAATATTCTTGTCTTTCATAACCTTCTTCATCATGGCAGTTCCCATGCCCATCATATTCATCTTTGATAACTTCAGCTTTCCTGTTCCTTTTGGCATCATTGCACCAAACATGGAATCAAGAAATCCTTTTTTAATAGAAATCTTTTCAGGTTTTCTCAAAATGTTAAGACCCCAGAAGGTGAAAAACATTGTTACTTTTTTGCCCATAGATGCAGCTCCATTGGCTATAATAAAAGCTGCTAAGGCTTTGTCAAGATCACCGCTGAATACAACAATATTTTTATGATCCTTTACCGAAACTGCTGTGCTGCAATTTCCCGAACTACAACCAACAATCTGACTACTATTACTGTTATTGCTGCTATCACCAAGACTGTTGTTTGTCTTTCTAATTAATGCTGTTATTTCGCCTGATTTTTTTGTTAAATCCACTAGTTCACAATTTGTTCTCTTGCACCAAGCCTTGATATCCTCATAGAATCCTGGATCGGATGCTAATACTTTTAGTATTTGTCCAGCCTCCATCTCATCTATGGAAGCTTTGACCTTCATAAGAGGGCCAGGACATGATAACCCTCGCGCATCAAGTGTTTTAATCTCAGTTTTATTCTGCGATTTAATTTGAAAAGTGCTTGTTGTTTCACTTGTACTTACAACGTTATTTTTGCTATCGTCTATGCTATTATTTGTTTTGTTCTCATCGATAACATCAACTATTTTGTACATTCCATTGTCTATGCCATTACTTACTTTGTAATTTCCATTATTTGTGCTTACATTATCAATTTTAGTGCCTTCTTTATTAATTTTATTGCTATCATTATCAGTATTGCTATTTTTCAGAAGCCTAAATGATGACAATTTTATAAGATTGAATCCGCCAGCAAGATTCTTTGTTCTGTAACCATTTTGATTGAGAATCCTTGCAGCTATATACCCTCTAACGCCTACAGCACAGTAAATCCAGATTAGTTTGTCTTTAGGAATTTCATGCATCCGTTTTCTGATGCTATTAAGAGGTATATTTATACTTCCATAAATATTTCTATTTTCTGATTCTATATTTTCTCTAACATCAACCAATAACATAGTTTCAGGATTAAATTGCTCATTGAATTCGTCTATAGTAGCATTATCTACAAGTCCTTCTATATTGTTTTGAGCTACAAAGCCAAGCATATTCGCTGGGGACTTTGCAGATAAATAAGGCGGTGCATATGCAAGTTCAAGCTCTGCAAGGTCATCAACTGTTCCACCAAACTTAATTAATGTAGCAATAACATCAATAATCTTGTCTACTCCATCATATCCTACAGCTTGCGCTCCTAAAACTTTTCTATCTTCTGTATATACTAATTTTATCGACATCTGTGTTGCACCAGGATAATAAGTCGCATGGCTACTTGGATGAATAAACACAGCCTTTGCAGCTATCCCTGCTCTTTTTGCATTTCTCATGTTCAGACCTGTTGCAGCAGCTGTCTTATCAAATACCTTAATTATAGATGTTCCAATAGATCCTAAATATTTTCTATCTATACCGAAAATGTTTTCAGCAATTATTCTAGCCTGCCTATTAGCTGGTCCTGCAAGAGGAATAGCCGTTTTACTCTTTGTTATGAAATCAACTATCTCTGCTGCATCTCCTGCTGCATAAATGTTTTCGAAATTTGTTCTCATATGCTCATCTACAACAATATGTCCTCTAGATCCGAGAATGATGCCGGACTCCTTTATAAAGTCTGTTGCAGGTCTAACGCCTATTGCCGAAACAACAAAATCTCCTGTAATTATCTTTCCTGAAGCAAGTTTAACAGATATTTTATCTCCTTCTTCAATAAACTCGTTTACTCCATCACCAAGATGAAGTTCAACTCCCATTGATTCCATTTCTGCTTCAGCTACCATTGCAAATTCAGAATCAAATGGTGCAAGTATGTGTGGTGCTGCCTCAACTAGAACTACATTTAGTCCTTGCTCTACCATGTTTTCAGCAGTTTCAATTCCTATAAAGCCCCCACCTATTACTATAACAGTAGCACTATTGTTTTCGCCTACATTTACAAGTTGCTCCCCACCAATAGATACTGATGAAGTCTTAGTATATTTGTCAACTTGAGCCTTTATTGCATCAGTATCAGGAACATTTCTAAGTGTGAATATTTTCTTAGATTCTATACCCTTGATTGGTGGTTTTACAGGAACTGCACCCGGTGATAGCACCAGATAGTCAAAGGACTCCTCATACACTCCTTTATTTTTTGAATTAACTGTAACTAGCTTTGCTATAGGGTCTACTTTTACAACTTCACTAAACACTCTTACATCTATATTAAATCTATCCTTGATTGCTTGGGGGGTCTGCAATAGAAGTTTATCACGTTCCTCTATAACACCTCCGATGTAATATGGCAATCCGCAATTGGCAAAAGAAATGTATTCATCCTTTTCAAAAATAATTATTTCAGCATTTTCATCTAAACGCCTGAGTCTTGTAGCTGTTGATGCTCCACCAGCAACTCCTCCAACAATTAATACTTTTTTACTCATACTAACACCTCCAAAATATAGCTTGATTTAATAGTGCTTTTAGTCTCAATATAATCAATTGAAATGAATTCAATAGTTTTGTAATTGTTCAAATCAGTTTTGTTAGCACAATTCGTACACAATTTATATTTACCCAATTTCTAACGCTACAAACCATAATTTGTTATATTTACAAATATTACGTTTTAGCTCACCAAATTTATATTCCAATTTTTTTTCAACTTTTGTAGTCAATAGTACTAGTATATTTTGAGCAGATAGCCATTAATACTCAAAGTTTATTGCAAAATTAATTATGCGCGAAACTGTGATTAGTAATTTATACACCTCTACATCTTTATATCTTTATATTTTTATATCTTCTTATTTCTATATTTAAATATTACGATATTGTTATTAAATTGTCAATATGTTTGTTTTGTAAAATACTACTTTAAACAGATTTTGTTAATCATTTGAAACATTTATTGGCAATTTGAAATATAAAATGCAGAAACCATGATAACAAATATACACTTTTATTTTAATAATCTTTATAATTTCATATTAAACCCATAGGGATTGTTAAAATTATATTGACTATTTAACTATCATCATATATATTTATAGTATTCCTATATAGTTAGTATAGAATATGTTTTTGTTTAAGATAAATGTTTGAAAGAAAATAATATAAGGAGACATGCAGCGCAGTATTCTTTCAAGCTACATAAAATGCGCGATATGGACTGTGGCAAAATTCAGCTTAATACTTCCTGTACCGTATTTTTCTAAATAACGTAGTTAAGAGATTTTTTGTATCAGTCACTGCATGATTTTTTATGGCTTATCAATTACCAACAAAATGTATTTATGGCAATAATGATGTTTCTGTCTGTGACAAATCAGGAGCTATCAGCTTTCCTATTTATCAAACTGCAACCTTTGCACATCCCGGTGTAGGAAATAGTACTGGATACGATTACAGTCGATTGCAAAACCCAACCAGAGAGCAGCTAGAGAAAGTTGTCTGTTCACTGGAAAATGGCTATGATGCACTTGCTTTTTCAAGTGGTATGGCAGCTATTACCGCGCTTATGGAATTATTTAGTCCTGGCGACCACATCATATGTAGTAATGATTTATATGGTGGCTCTATTCGCTTATTTAACAATATTAATAAAAAGAATCAAATTAACTTTGACTTTATAAATACCAGTAAAGATACTATAGAAAGATATATTACACCTGCTACAAAAGCTATTTATGTTGAGACACCAACAAATCCTATGATGAATGTTACTGATATTAGCAAAGTGGCAGAAGTAGCTAAAAAGTACAATCTACTATTTATTGTAGATAATACCTTTCTATCTCCATATTTTCAAAACCCACTTACTCTTGGCGCTGATATTGTTGTACATAGTGGAACAAAATTTCTTGGTGGTCATAACGATACATTAGCTGGATTCATAATTGTAAATAGTGAGGAGTTATCGGATAAATTGAGATTCATTATAAAAACAGTAGGTTCTGGTTTAGCTCCTTTTGACAGCTGGTTAATTTTAAGAGGTATTAAAACTTTAGCAATTCGTATGGAGCGCCAACAGCAAAATGCTATTGCAATTGCTCAATGGTTAAAAACAAATTCTAGGGTAAAGAATGTATATTATCCTGGACTTTCTGACCATCCAGAATATGAAATCAGTAAAAAGCAATCAAGAGGCTTTGGAAGTATGCTGACATTTGAAGTTGAGAATTCAGAAATTGCTTTGCAGATACTGAGCTCAGTTAAATTAATTCGTTTTGCGGAAAGTCTAGGTGGTGTTGAAACCTTAATTACATATCCAATGACACAGACACATGCCGATGTCCCCAAAGAAGACAGAGAAAGAAATGGTATTACTGATAGTATTTTAAGACTTTCAATTGGAATTGAAGATGTTAATGACTTAATTAGTGACTTATCTCAAGCAATATAATTTCATATAGTTAAAATGGGTTTAACCCCATAGAATAAGCTGTATGTATTTGATTGGAGGAATTCTTTATGACTAACTTTGATGAAATTATAGACCGTAAAAATACAAATTCTTTAAAATATGATTTTTTAATGGAGCGTAGGAATCGAGATGATTTATTGCCGCTTTGGATTGCAGATATGGATTTCCGCCTTCCAGAAGATATTATTTCTGATATACAAAAAGCAGTATCTCACGGTATTTTTGGCTATAGTGATGTTAAAGAAACCTATTTTATCTCGCTTCAGAACTGGTTCGAAAAACAATTTAGTTGGGATATTAATAAAGATTGGCTTATAAAAACTCCTGGAATTGTGTTTGCCATAGCTTTAGCAATTAAAGCTTTCACCAATGAAGGAGACTCAATACTGATACAGCAACCAGTTTATTATCCATTTTCTGAATGTATATTGTCAAATAAGCGTAAGCTGGTAAATAATCAATTAGCATATAAAGATAGAAAATATACAATTGACTATGAAGACTTCGAATCAAAAATAGTAAATGAGCATGTAAAATTATTTTTGCTTTGTAGTCCACAAAATCCTACCGGTCGTGTATGGACAAAAGATGAACTTACACGAATTGGTGAAATATGCCTTAAGCATAATGTAATAGTGTTATCTGATGAGATTCATTGCGATTTTATATATCCAGGGAGCACTCATACAGTGTTTGCATCAATAAATGAAGAATTTGCAATGAACTCAATTATTTGCACAGCTCCTAGCAAGACATTTAATATAGCCGGGTTACAGATTTCCAATATCTTTATTCCAAATAAAACTCTAAGATATGCATTTCGTGAAGAATTTGATGCAAGTGGCTATAGCCAGCTAAATACTCTGGGATTAGTAGCATGTCAGTCTGCCTATTCGAAGGGTGAAGCGTGGTTAAAGGAGCTAAAAGTATATTTAAAAGGAAATTTAGACTATGTTAGAAACTTCATTAATGAAAAATTACCTGAAATTAAGCTTGTTGAGCCTGAAGGAACTTATCTTATATGGCTAGACTGCAGTGGATTAGGCTTATCTTATAAAGAATTAGAAAAGCTTATTATAGACAAAGCAAAACTCTGGCTAGATGGTGGCATTATATTTGGAAGAGAGACTGCATTATTTGAGAGAATCAATATTGCTTGTCCAAGGAGTATACTTGAAAAGGCAATGAAAAGTCTTGAACAAGCAATTCGCTCATAGTTATATCGGTTATAATTTGTTAATAATGCCTTATTAATATGTGAGTGTAGGTGTTAAGGGTATATTGCCTTTAGCAGTTACACTTATATTAGCTTTAATCAAGATTGTTTATGTTTATTCACATATTTGCCCCAACAATTTATATAGCAATTGATAAAGCATTTTTGCTTCATCGGCAGAAAGTGAAATGCACTCTCTCATTTGTAATGGAATATCTGAAGCCTGTGCCTTTAAACTCTCACCTTGTTCAGTAATGGTTACAATCAGGTTTCTCTCATCCTTTACATCTCTCTCTCGTTTAACCAGTCCCTGTACTTCCATTTTTTTTAGCATTGGTGTCAATGTTCCTGAATCAAGATACAGCTGTTCACCCAGTGATTTTACATTGATACATTTTGTATCCCATAGAACCATCATAACAATGTACTGAGTATAAGTAAGCCCTATAGCATCTAAAAAGGGCTTGTACTTTTTTATAACCTCTCTAGAGCAGGCATACAAAGGAAAACACAATTGATTATTTAATTTAAGCATTTCATAATTCATTTAAAATACTCCCCCATAAAAATACAAAATTATAGTTTATCACAGAAGTTTCTTAATGTCTTTTTCTATCTGGTCAGGTTTATCAATTGACCCATATCGCTTAACAATATTACCGTTTCTATCTACCAAAAATTTTGTAAAATTCCACTTAATATTGGAACCAAATACACCACCCTTTGCTTTTTTTAGAAGTGTATACAAGGGTGCTTCATTGGAACCATTTACATCAATTTTTGCAAATCTGGGGAAAGTAGTTCCATAATTGAGGGTACAGAAGCTATTAATTTCTTCATCACTTCCCGGTGCTTGATTTGCAAACTGATTGCAAGGAAAATCTAATATTTCAAAGCCCTGCTCATTATATTGATTATACAATTTTTGTAAGCCTTCATATTGAGGTGTGAATCCGCAACCTGTAGCCGTATTTACAATCAATAATACCTTTCCTTTGTATTCTTCCAAGGATACCTCTTCATTTTTTGAGTTCTTTACAGTTATTTCGTATATGTTCATACTATACCCACCTTTTTTAAAATTTTAAAATATTGTTTGTTATTCGTTTGTATATAATTAAATTGTGTACAATTTAATTATATACAAACCATTTGTTTTGTCAATAATAATTTTATTGTTCGGTGAGAAACTAAGATTATTTTTTTTTATAAACTGTCAGTTTAGTTCACTAAATCCAGCAAATATCCATAACCCTTTTCTTCCATTTCTTCCTTTGGAATAAACATAAGTGATGCACTGTTGATACAGTATCTCAAACCTCCTGATTCTCTTGGACCATCATTAAAAACGTGTCCAAGATGTGCATTGCCTGTTTTGCTTCTGACTTCTATTCTCTGCATACCATGTGTGGTGTCGTCAAGTTCACGAATCAAATCAGGACTAATAGGCTTGGAAAAACTTGGCCATCCACAACCTGATTCAAATTTGTCACTTGAAGCAAAAAGCGGCTCTCCACTAGTCACATCCACATATATACCCTCTTTGAAATTATCATAAAATTCATTCCTAAAAGGTGGCTCTGTAGCATTGTTTTGTGTCACAGCATACTGAATATCTGTTAGAGTTTCTTTTAATAATTCTTTGGACTTTGCTTTGTATTTTAACTGAAAATCTTCTGCATTCTCTGCTTTGGAGAATTTAGCTCCGCCTATATGACAATATCCATTAGGATTTTTATCTAAATATTTTTGGTGGTATTCTTCGGCTTTAAAGTAATTTTCCAGCGGCATCACCTCAATTGCAATAGGCTTGTCGTAATTCTTCTGAAGTTCTTTTATTGATTCTATGATAATATCTTTATCCTTAGCATCAGTATAATATATCCCAGTGCGATACTGAGTTCCTATATCATTGCCTTGGCGGTTTATTGATAAAGGATTTATTACATCATAGTAGAGCTTTAAAATAAATTCCAAGCTTACTATATAGGGGTCATACACTATTTTAACTGTTTCTGCATGACCTGTTTTTTTATAGCATACATCTTCGTAAGTAGGGTTCTCTGTATTTCCGTTTGCATAACCCACCTCAGTGCTTACTATGCCCTTAACTAGAGATAGATATTTTTCAGTACCCCAAAAACAGCCTCCAGCTAAGTAGATTTCTTTTGCAGTTTCTTTTGTTCTAGCTTTATTATCCATAAGTATATCTTCCTTTCAATATAATCTAAAATTTACTCCGAGAATGCTTTATCAAAATAAAATTGTACTCTTCATTATATATACCCAGCTTATATACACCAAATTTATAGATACCAATTTTTTTTAACAGCAGATAACTGTAATATTTGTAGTTACTCTCGATATTATGTAACCGTCTAACGTAGAAATAGTATCGCTACATATTTCTGACGTCTAAAAGGACAAACAATAGCTACCTTTGATTTTTGATTCGATAATTGGATAAATACATTCCTTTGAATAAAAAGTATGCTCTTGTAAATACTAATTAAAAAACGAGGAGGTTTTCGATTGGATAATGAAAGTGCTAGACGGATTGTAGAATCACTTGGCGTTATTGAAGTGCTATATAATGGTTCTCCAGTATGGATAGAAAATGTAATAAATAACAATGCAGTAGTTTCATATCTCGATTCAAAAAATAGAGTTGAGGTTCCTATTGAGGAACTCATAGAGCGGAAGCCTTTAGTTTGATATTAAATAAATTTAGAAATACGCAAATCAAGAAATATTTAATAATTAAATAAGCAAAAAAACATGCAAAACAATAAATATGTAAATCAAGAAAAACAAATATTTAAAATATATGACATTATAGAAAATTAACAAGGAGTGATATGAGTGGAAGATACAGCTAAGATTGTAAAAGTCAGAAAGAATAATGATGGAGATATTACAGATGTAATGCTTCAAAACGGTAATATGTTTTCTATCAAAGAAGCCATAACTATGGCTAGAGATAATAAAATCGAAGGTGTTAATGTGGGCAAAGCAAAAAACGGGAGAGAATTTCTCAGAAGTGACCCTAATGGTATTGAGAGTGATAACCTAGATAATCTGCCTACGTTTAGTTGATTAACTAAACGTTCGCAATTAGCAAGTAATTATACTTTATTAAAAGGCTACGATTATACAGGGACTAATATACTGTCAGCACACTTACTATGTCATTAGAGGTTAAGTTATTGATTCCTTCGATATCATAGTAATCAAAGCAACTCAAGGTTCTCTTGTTTAAGTTTTGTTATTTCGTACTAAAAACAGTAAAGTGCGGTTCCGTGGAAAGGAAACGCACTTTCTTCATATTCTTCGTAATCACCTACCCGCGGTAGAAAGTGTTGTAATGGATAGATAATTCTTTTAATATCTCAGAAACAGACATATTATCTTCTATTGGTTTTTTATTTAGGATTCAAAATCTTTTCCTATTAATCCTTTAGCAGAGTTACTCGTTCCCTCACTACAGTAACTATCCTCATTATATAATTTCTGTCTCAAGTCCTCAATACATGTCGTCACCTCTATACCGGAGGGTTCCTCGGCACTGCAATCCAAGCTCTTTGTGCCTTCCATGGTCTTTGTCCATCCCGCAGGACTCGACTCCCTCTTTACTTGCTTACGCAAGATACTTTCACGATACGGCAGTGTTCACTTGATGTTACAACCTGCACTTTGTCGACTCATGACAATGAGCCATCATCCCGCTTAGTACCCCGCATTACTGCGACGCACTGGGACTTACTACACAGCTTCTTGGCAATTACTGTGGTTGAGCTTTCACCAACTAGAACAGTTCAGCTTAGCTGGACACACCAGGATAAAGGCACGTGGTCGCAAGCGACCTGTGCCGAAGCACAACAGCCGGCAGTGCCGGCTGTTTGAAAATTTCATAAAGGTGGCCGGATTGACCGGTTGTGTGTCGGCTTTGCAGGTGGTCATCGCTGACACAATGAGATTCATCTGCTAACTAAAAAGAAAACTTTAACACTTTTGTTGCCATATGTCGAAGCACTCGACGTATGTGTATCGTCTTCATCATAGCAAAGTCATTCTATTTATTCTAACCTATTTCTCCATTTATCCCATTCATCAGGCTTCCAATACATCTGTGGTCTTTTTACATCAGCTATTATTGGTTTTAATAATTTATGCAGCCGTTTATATCCATAAAGGAATTCATCATCAGTATTAGGTAGCCTTTCATCTGATAACATTAGAATTACATAGTCCTCACCAAATTCATGATAAATGTGGTCTTTTCCAGACATATCCATAATAGAATTAAAGCCAATTATATCATATATTTTTTTGGATAAAACTTGTACAAAATTTGCTCCATCAATTCCATTTTCCAACCCTTTCAAGAAATAAGGGTTTGTTAAAATAGAGTAACAGTCATTAATAGTATTGGTTTGTTTCAGAAGCTTAATAGCTTCTGAAACACTTTTAGGCACTAGGTGGTCATTTTGGCTTAAAACATAGTTACAGCATGCATAATGATATGTATGACAATAAAATGATTGTTTGATAAAGTCCAATATTTCCGAATAAGGCACTTCAGGACTAATTTCAAAGTATATCCAATTTGGAGTTTTACAAAGGTATTCATCTTTAATAGTTCTAAGCATTACTTCCACCTTGCTACTTTGAAGATTTTCTTTAGAAGCATCTGTAAAGAGCAAATGTTGTGTTTGAGTAAAATCTGTTTCATTAAGAATATTGCTAAAATAATCTATTGCACTTACCTTTAATTTATTTAACCCCAGGTCTTTGTTATGCCTGTAAAATGTGAAGTTTGAATTTGCTAACTCACAATACTCTTTGAAGATATTTTGTATAACTTGCTTAATCTTGTTTGGGTCTTCATAAAAGTAGTATATAATTCCTACATTTACACCATACAAAGGTTGATTTTGTAATTCATTAATATCCAAAACGTATTCTCTCCTTACCTATTGTATTTTAGCGCTTGTGGGACAACACCTGTCCAGTCCATTAAGTCTTGGAATTGGTCCGACCAACTAAAGCCATTTGGCTTTATGTCCCATATTTCATAGTCTGGTGTTCCACTTTGCCATTGAAAATCTGGTCTACGTAAATTACCTTTTCCCCCCATAGTTCCTGGTCTAGTTATGGTTTTATCTATTTCTAAACCTTCAATGTTGGCACTTCTCAACCTCTTAAATACCCTATTATGAAAATATGTTCCATATTGGTTAAATTGCCCTCTACTTAAGTAATCTTGCGCAATTGGGTCATTTTTCATAAGTTTTTCTACCTGTCTCCTAGTAGATTTTATTGTAGCAATTGTATCTTCTCTTGCCAACACCCTTGTAGTAGGATTTTCGGTCATTTTAAATCTCGAAGCACTTCGTGCAGCTTGGCTTTCAGCGATGTTGTCAAGTATTACTTGTTTATTAACCTTACTTACTCCCGCATCTACCTCATTCTTTAATGGTGCTTCTGTATCAACCGCTTTCGTTTTCGGTGCTTCTATAGCGACTGTTTTATTTATCGGTGTTTCATTAACTATTGGTTTCGGTGTTTCCTTAACTACTGGCTTCGGTGTTTCCTTAACTACTGGTTTCGGTGTTTCCTTAACTACTGGTTTCGGCGTTTCCTTAACTACTGGTTTCGGTGTTTCCGGAATTACTGTTTTCTTTGTTGTTTTTGTAGGGACTGTTTTCTTTATCGGTGCTTCCGGAATTACTGTTTTCTTCGGTGTTTCTGTAGCAATTGTTTTATTTATCGGTGTTTCCGAAATTACTGTTTTCTTTGGCGTTTCTGTAGCCGCTTTCTTTACAGTCGCTTCTGGGAAAATAGCATTCTTTACTGAAGTAAAAACCTCATCAGCCTTCTTACAAACAGTTTCGACAGCACTTCTTACTTTTTCTGCAAATGAAAGAATAGTTTTAACTACCTTTTTGCTAGCTAACCACTTCACTGCCCTTAAATTCGTAACATTTTTTATTAAATCAGGAATCTTTCGAATGAGTCCTTTTAAAGTACTCAGATACTCACTCAGTTTGGAAGCAACCTTTTCTGCACCGCCTAACAGCTTCGTCAATAACTCTATTGCATTCTTAACTGTTTTTGAAACACTCCCGATTGCGCCTCCAACTTTACTAAAAGCTTTAGCTATAACTTTCATTGGTGCTGCTATAGCAGACCCTACTATGGGTATTAGTGCTATCCCAGACAGTACCGCACCCAACCAATCCTTACGCACTACACTTATTCCAACATTTACTCCATCAGCTATATCACCAACGCCAGGAATAAATCCAATAACATCAATGGCAGTCTGAATTCCGTCTAATATTTCATCTGTTTGATCATTTTCCTGTTTGTTATCTTTAGTAGTCTCTTTGGCTTTAGCTTTCGCCTTATTTTCTAGTTCTAGTTTCTTTTTATAAGCCCTTTCATCCTCTAATTTTTTTCTTAATATCTTATTGTTTTTTTCTTTTTTTAAAGCATTATGTGTTGCCTTATCCAGCTTTCCTGTAGGTTCAACTCCTTGCATATAATTAACTTGTGCTAAGGTTTGAACTGGTGCATTTTGCTTTAAGCCGTTATATGTATTCTTACAGGTTTTTTGGAATTTGAGCAATGCATTATATGTTTCTCCACCAGGACTCCACTTACCATCAACTCCACGCTTTGAAAGATTATAACCTATATCCCTAAGCATGTCCTGAGCTTCAAAAACATATCTGTTATATTCACCAGCTTTTATACTCCAACTATAACCAGTATTGGCATCATGAGTATTTTGTTTTGCAAGCTTCATTGCTTCTTCTTGTGTAATTCTCTGTATAACACTATTTTCCTGCTTAAAGTTACTAGATTTTTTTAATTGTATTGTACTTGCATCCGATCCTGCTTTCAAAGCTTTACTACCCATTATATCAGCTTCTTTTTCAAGCCCTGCATCATCATTTACGGATGTACCTGTTTTCATCTGCAATGTTGGTGCTACTCTTCCTTGCTTTTGCTGTACAGCATGCCAGCCTTCATGAGGAAGGTGCTTTTCCTGTCCAGGAGCCATATAAATATTATTCCCTTGAGTATATGCCAGTGCACCAACTTGCTGTGGTTTTTCGGAATTTTTATGTACACTTACATCTGATAGGTCAATACCTGATAGTTTTTCAATTCCAGATTTCAAACCACTCGGCAAACTTGTAGCAGAAGATGTATTATTTGTTGATACCTTCTTCTGATTAGTTTCTTTTGTGCTTTTTTGAGTAGCTTGGGAAACTTTCTTTTTTTGAATAACTTTATCTTCTTTATTACCAGTTGTCTCTTGCTCTTTATTTACAGAAAGATTTTTGAATGTTTTGCCTGTCCCATCCATTTTTCTTAACTGCTTACGTTGTTTTCCTTCATTCAATAGCTGAATTGCACGGCGATATCCCACAGCACTCTGAAAAAGCATAAATTCTTCACGTGTTACAGAGTCAGGATCTGTTAGAAATATTTCCTCCATTCTTCTATATTCTGTCGTTCTCACATTAGGCTTTTTTTTATTTTTTGTGCTATCCTGTTGCTTTTGAAGATTTTTGTTTACCGTACTTAAAGGCTTTTTAGGCTTGTTTTGCTGTTTTGCCGTTGCTTGCATTTATGTCACTCCTTGAAAGCTTAGTCTATATATAAAGTAAGTTTCAGGGTATTATAACAACGTAACTTTAAAATATTGTAATGGGAAATATTTTTAACTTCTACTAATAATTCGAGACACTAGAGCATTTTAGATCTGAATTTGAAGATTACATAAATATATCCATGTCTCACATTTACAAAAAACAATATAAAAGAAATGACATGGATTCGGTAACTCAATTATAATTATTTGAAATTCTTCCAACCTAACAAACGAATTAAAGGCAAACTAAAAGGACTGACCCTGTAATATATAGGGTTCAATCCTTAGTAGTCGCTTAACTAAATCTTGTTTAAGGTTAGAACAATTAATTAACGAGGCTCTGTTCTACCCTTTCCGAAGTGAAATGTGATTATTAATCTTAAAATAATACTCTATAATTTTTACCAGCAAAGCATCTATTTTATTATCTATTTGAAAAGTTGTTATGGCTTTTCGCGCTAACTGCCTTTCAGCAGTCGGACCAATTTTTTTGCACAGTAAGCATCTGCAATCAGCAATCAATGAAACTCTTTGCTCTATTTGTGCATCAGAATGACCTCCACCACAGCTATTACCGTCAAGGTTGCATATACGCTTTTATCTATTTGTCAACTAGTAAATGGAAATCATTAATAAGTTTTCTATTTACCGATATTATTCACCATTATTTAAACCAGCCCATAATCATTTGTACTTCCGCATCATATATAAGGGGATACTTATTAAATTTGTTAAAATTAGTAATTGTTTTTTGACAGATATAAACAGAATATTTTTTAGGAGGTTTTTGCATGAAAAAAGGGATATACCTATTAATAGCACTAACTCTAGTAATGAGTTTATTTAGTTTTGGTGCTCAGGCTGCTGATGTATCCGCACCAACTACAGTATTGTACGGAGACGCAGACTTAAGTAAAACTGTTGACTCTTTAGATTTTGCAGCAGTTAAAATGCATCTACTTGGAACAAAAAATGTTTCCAATATTAAAGCCGCAGACGTTGACGCTGATGGAACTATTACCGCACTTGATTTAGGACTTATTAAGCAGTTTTTATTAGGTCTAATTACCAAATTCCCAGCTGATACTGGAAATCCACCTGTTACAGAACCTAAGTTCCACTGCTTCTTATTACTTGGACAATCCAATATGGCAGGATGGCCTAAAGCTCAAGCATCCGATAATGTTAAAAATCCACGTATACTTTCATTAGGATACACTAATAATACATGGGCTGTTGCTGTTCCACCTCTGCATGAAGCTTGGCAAGGTGCAATTGGTCCTGGTGATTGGTTTGCTAAGACAATCATTAATGAACTTCCAGAGCAAGATACTATTGGTTTAATTCCATGTGCTATCAGTGGTGAAAAAATTGAGACATTTATGAAAAATGGTGGTACTAAATACAACTGGATTATTGAGCGTGCAAAGCTTGCACAGGCAAAGGGCGGCGTTATTGATGGAATCCTGTTCCACCAAGGTTGTTCAAATAACGGTCAAGCTGACTGGCCTTCAAAAGTAAACACATTAGTTACAGATCTCAAAAAAGATTTGGGTCTAGGTGACATTCCTTTCCTCGCTGGTGAACTTTTATATAGCGGTGGTTGTGCAGGTCACAATAAATTAGTAAACCAGTTACCTTCAGTAATAAAGAATTGTTATGTAATATCTGCAAACGGCTTGTCCGGTGACCCTGCTGATTCATGGGGATTACATTTCAATCACGATTCACAAGTTACTTTTGGTAAGAGATATGCTCAAAAAATGACCGAAGTTTTAGGTTGGTATCCTCGGTTTTAAATTTAGTGCATTGTAAAATAAAATTATAAATATGTTAAAAGAGCGCTTCCATAGCATGGAATAGCGCTCTTTTAATATATTTATAAAACGTTGTTTCACTCTTTGATTTTTTGTTATTTTTTCAATAGTTAGTATACTGTTATTTCAAATATCTAAAGTTTTCTTTCAACCAAAGATAATAATTCAATTTCCCTCTCTCTTGCCTCTAATAAATATGACTTAATTTTACCTAACATATCAGTATCTTTTTTTAAATTAGCTTTTATAAAGGTATTTCTAGCTTTTAAAAGTGCATCTTTTACTACTCCATAATCATTGATGAGCTGTTGATCAAATGGAATATAATTTTTATCCATCATGTATTTAAGCCTATTTTCCATTAATACCTTATGATCATACATTATGTGAAATGGACGATAATCATACCATGTGTTAATCTTCTTCTCAAGCATACAAATCTCATGCTCAATAATAGCATTATACGTATTAACACCAAAAATATTGTTACTAAAATTATTACGCATTTGTAAAAAATGTTCTTTGGTATTGCTGCCATTTATATATTCATTTAATGTTCTCTTTACAAATTTAGTATCAAAACTGTAGTATTTTTCTTCTGTGTTTTTCTTAATTAGGTAAAGTCCTCGCATACCTTTATAATTGTGGTTAAATACAAAATCCTCACCTGGCTGAACATTTAAAAAGCCTTCTACAACTTTTTCAAATGGAACAGTAGTATATGAATATTTGCCTGCAAAAGTGAAATCTCCAACATAAAAAATTTGGCTTTCCAAATCATAACCATAAATAAATAATTGATGTAGAATCCTACGTCCCCTATTTAACATATTTGTTTCATCGCATATCCCAAAAATGTAATAAGATAAGTCTAGAGTTTTTAATAGAAATGATAAAATATCATTTGAATAAGATAAGATTTGTTCTTGAGATATTATTTCTGACAATAAATAGGGACATTCCTTCAGAGAGCTATCACCTGGCATAAAATCTAAAAATACAATGCTATTGCCAGTAATCTCATCTGTTTCAGGATAACATCTTAATTGAATGTAATTACTATATATCCATTCCAAAGCATATTCCTCATTAGCTAGAATTGAGAACAAAGATGCATGCCATTGCCAAGATGTTATTGGAGGATAATTAACCGGAAGAACAACTTTGCTTTTATTATTCATAATTATTACCTCTTTTTATTGAAATACGTTACATATGAATATAATAGCACATTCTGTAATTGTTTTAAAATATTATTACAATATTTCTATTATTTTGTATTGTTATGTTGACTTTTGTTATTTTAACAGAAACAAGACATGAGGATTACCTAGAAAATCTTCTTAAACATGGAAAATTAAAAATTGAGTGCATCATTCGCCAAGTTTTCTTAATTTTCTGATTTTGTAAATAATAAAAATTATTATGGCAATAACAACTACTACAATCACTGCAACTAAGTTAAATATAGAAAAAAAGTTTTTAACAGAATCTATATTGTGACCTATTACACGCCCTAATAATAGATAAATAACCTGTTGTATAAGAATTGAAAAGATAATGAACGGAAAGTAAACTCTCCTTCTTACTTTAAAAACACCAGAGAACAAGACCATAATTGTGCTTGTTCCTGGTATGAATTTGCTTAGTATCAATCCATATTTTCCATACTTATGAAAAACTCTCTCAGATCTCTTTATATGCTTCTCATCAATATATTTAAGTACCACCTTATACTTTAGCACTGCACTTCCTTTTTTTAATCCAATCCAATAGACAATTAAGGAACCGACAATACTTCCAGTTACTGAAACCAAAAACACTGGTAAGAAACTATAATTACTTCCAACAGTTGTTAGATAACCTTCAAGAACAATAATAACATCAGATGGAAACGGAGGAAAAATTAATTGGAGTATACCAGATACAAAGATAAACATATATGTGAAAACAGGATTTCCATGAATTATATTTTGAGTGAAGTTGAGTATAACATTGTCCATTTAAAATTTGTATCCTCCTGAATATAGCCCTAAATTATTATACTAAAATATACACAAAATAAATACTATTGTCTGTCTATTTTGTTTCATTAGCATAATTTTCTTCATAATCGTAAATTTTCTTTGATAGATCAGCAATTGCCAATGTAGCGGCATCTATATTTACATTATCACTCATTATAGACAGAACATAAGGATGTGTTGCAAAAACAATCCCGACATCATTTCTAGTGTTTTTTTGATTTCCAATCTTATGAGCTACCTTTACTTCATTAGGCAATTTTGCATCAATTCTGTCATGCCAATCAGTTGTTTCCATATAATTTATCAATTCACCATACACTGCCTCGTTGTTCAAATATAGTTTATATAAGTCCTGAGCAATTTGAGCCATGTCATAAGGACAGGAGCGATGAGTTTTTCCATAATGAACTTGACCGCCTATTTCGTCTATATAATTGCGGACATTTTCTATACCTACAAGTCTTATAAGCATGTTTACTCCACAATTGTCACTTTTTTGAATAGAAAGCTTTGAAGTCTCACGAACAGTATATTCTGTACCATAAGGTGTGCTGATAATAGAACCTGTTCCAGGTTCATAATCCTCTTGTTTGTAAACTAATTTATCTTCTGGATTTACCTTTCCTGCCTCAATGTTTTTATATAATAATACATTTATAGGTAGCTTTGATGTACTAGCAGCAATGTATTCAATTTTGTCATTAACGTTTACCATTTCGCCAGTAGCTAGATCAATAAAGGTTACTCCATACTTTCCAGGAAGCTTTGATGTGTAATCAGTTATTAATTTTTCTAGTCCAGCCATTTTACCACTTTTTGCAACTGTCCCAAGCTTTGGTAATGTGCCGTGATCTGTAGTTTCAACTACATTGGTATCAACATTTGTTGTTGTTGCAGTCGTGGTATCAGCAATTGCGGATATATCTGTAGTCTCAGTAGAATTATCAACTGATGACGCTGTATTTCTGGATGTTTCACTTGCTTGAGCAACTACTTTTTGTGTAGAATCGTTAGAATTACCGCTATTTGAAAATTTATTTAATAATAAATATCCTGCCATAAACACAGCAATGACACAAAAAACAGCTAAAGTAGTAACAAGTGCTTTTCTTCTTCTTTTATATTTTTTGCTATTTTTTAAGTGGTACGAACCCATAAAATTTTAACCTCCACAAACTTTTATTATATATTAATTTTATTATTCATCTCTAAAAAATCTATTGGTGTGAGAAAAAGTTTGAACACCTAAAATAAAATCTACTATCCTTGCTTACTGTCCTCAAATAGCAGTCTACAGTTATCAGCTCGATATTTAGAACAAACATATTCAACAGATTGCCCGCTTTTCGAATACAAAATGTTCTGCACCTTTATCAATGGTTGTCCAGGTTGTATTCTGAGTATAGGAGAATCAATATTATCAGCAAAAATAATCTCTAATATACTTTTACTTTTATCAGGAATTAATGGATACTTTCCTCTCAATATATCAATTGAAGACTTTCCATCCTTGATCTGAGTTACAATGTCAGGAAATAAGTTAATAGGAATATACGATCTGTTGAATGAATACACCTCGTTAGGTTGATTATTTATGTATGATAAATAACTAATTCTAGCTACAGGAAAACTAGTATTATAATTGAATATACTATTTAGAATGTCCAAAGAAGAACTATCTATTACTGTAATATCAATAATGTTTTTTTCAGCAGGTGATTTACAATCAAGAATAGAATCGGTGAAACCATTGTAGTTCTTGATATCAATTGAATTCTTCTTACCAGAAACAAATGTTCCTTTCCCCTTTTCCTTATAAAGAATGCCGCTATTTGTTAATTCACTAATAGCTTGTCTCACAGTAGGTCTGCTAATATCATACATAGCACACAAATCCTGCTCAGAAGGTATCTGAGTATTTGCAGGATACTCATTTTGCTCAATTTTTTCCATTATTAAATCCTTTAATTGCAGATATAATGGTATACTACTAAATTTATTAATCATGTCTATATCTCCTAGAAATATAAATTAAAAGATAGGATGATGTATTGACATCCTATCTTTAATATATCTATTATTATATATAACATTCTGATGACTATCAATAGTAATACTAATTTGATAAAAAATATTAGGTAATATTAAACCTTTAAATCTACTTCAATATCAGTCACATCAGCATTAGCTAGAATAGTATTTACTTCATTTTCAATAAACTCTTCAACCTGCTCTGCACATCTTCCAATATAATGCTTTGGTTCAAGTACTGAGTTCAGCTCTTCAAGAGACATTCCAAACATTGAATCCCTTGAAATTCTATCAATTAAGTCGTTTGACTCGCCATCAACTTTTACTCTCTTACCAGCTGCCATTGAGTGGGTTCTAATTTGTTCATGTAGCTCTTGTCTGTCCCCACCACGTTTTACCGCTTCCATCATAATATTTTCAGTTGCCATAAATGGGAGCTCATCCATAACATGCTTTGTAATTACCTTAGGATATACAACTAAGCCGCTTGCAACATTTATATATATATTTAAGATAGCATCTGTAGCAAGAAAAGCTTCTGGTATAGATATTCTCTTATTTGCAGAATCATCAAGAGTTCTTTCAAACCACTGTGAAGAAGCAGTAATAGCAGGATTTATTGCATCTACAATAACATAACGAGCAAGAGAACAAATTCTCTCACATCTCATAGGATTACGCTTATACGCCATTGCTGAAGAACCAATCTGCTTTTCTTCAAATGGCTCCTCCATTTCTTTCATGCTTTGGAGAAGTCTCATATCGTTTCCGAACTTGTACGCGCTTTGTGCTATTGAACTTAGAACACCTAAAACTCTGCTATCTAACTTTCTAGAATATGTTTGTCCTGAAACTGCAAATACTTTTTTGAAGCCCATTTTCTCTGCAATTAGCTGCTCAAGCTTTTTAACCTTTTCGTGATCTCCATCAAATAGGTTTAGAAAACTAGCTTGAGTTCCAGTTGTACCTTTTGAGCCTAACAGTTTCATATTAATAAGAGCATGGTCTAAATCCTCTAAATCCATTAATAATTCCTGAATCCATAAACAAGCTCTTTTTCCTACTGTAACTAACTGAGCTGGTTGATAATGAGTAAACCCTAATGTAGGCATTGCCTTATATTCTAGTGCAAAAGCCGAAAGCTTTTTAATAAGAATAAGCAATTTGTTTTTAAGAAGTTTTAATCCTTCAGTCATTACAATTACATCTGTATTGTCGCCAACATAGCAGGATGTAGCACCGAGATGGATAATCCCCTTTGCATCTGGACACAATTCTCCATATGCATGAACGTGTGACATAACATCATGTCTAAACTGCTTCTCATACTTTTCAGCAACTTCATAATTAATATTATCCACATTGTTCTTTAATTGTTCAATTTGAGCATCGGTGATATTCAAGCCTAGCTCTTTTTCTGCTTCAGCCAAAGCAATCCAAAGTTTTCTCCAAGTGGTAAACTTCATATCTGGTGAAAAAATATACTGCATTTCATTACTAGCATATCTAGCATTTAAAGGACTTTCATAAACGTTTTTCATGTAAAATATATCCTCCATCAAAACAATATTATTATTATAACTATATTCATAAAGTTAATTGCGATCTAACTCAATATGTAGATCATATCTACAACATCAAATATTATACAATAAAATCCGAATGATTGCATCAAAAATATTAAAAATGTTCGAAAATTGTTTGTAACTATTTTTCACATAAGCAAAAACCGCTCAAAACACACTTGCCAACGTGTTTTGAGCGGTTCACAATTGAATTATTTAAAAACAATGAGAAAGCTTAAAAAATGACCATGCTACATAAACAGCTTAACTATTTACATATTTACATAAATTTTTTAGCACTAACTAATTGTATACATATTGCAAAAATTTCTATTGCCTTTTTCAATTCTTCCACAGGAGGCATAGTTGGAGCTATTCTTATATTTCTATCAAGAGGGTCTTTTCCATATGGATAAGTTGCGCCAGCTTTAGTGAGTGCAACTCCTGCTTCTTGAGCCAATTTTGCAACTTCTTTTGCACAATTTTCCAATGTATTTAAACTGATGAAGTATCCACCATTTGGTTTGTTCCAAGATGCTATTTCTTTACCAGCAAGCTCTTTGTCAAGTATTTCTAAAACCATATCAAACTTCGGCTTTAAAATATCAGCATGTTTTTTCATATGAAGGTTTATTCCTTCAATATTTTTAAAGTACTTAACATGTCTTAATTGATTAACTTTGTCATGGCCTATTGTTTGTATAGTTAAGCTTTTCTTTATACTATTGATATTGTCAACGCTTGAAGCCATTACTGCAACGCCTGCACCTGGAAAGCTTATCTTTGAAGTAGATGCAAACATATAAACCATGTTGTCATTTCCTGCTTCCTTACATGCAGTCAAAATATTTTTGAGCATATCTGGCTTATCTGAAAGATGATGAACACAATATGCATTATCCCAGAAAATTCTGAAATCCTTTGCTTTTGGTTTTAGTGCTGCGAATCTGTTAACAACCTCATCTGAATATGTGATTCCATCAGGATTGCTATACTTTGGTACACACCAAATACCCTTTATACTTTCATCTTCTGAAACAAGTTTTTCAACAATGTCCATATCAGGACCATCTTGCTTCATATCAACAACAATCATTTCTATTCCAAACAATTCGCAAATAGCAAAATGTCTGTCATATCCTGGACTAGGACACAAAAACTTGATTTTTTCTTGTTTTGACCATGGCATACATCCCATAATTCCTAGAGACATAGCCCTTGCAATTGTATCATACATAAGATTTAGGCTTGAGTTACCACCAATTATTATTTCATTTGTATTTATTTCTAACATATCTGCAAAAAGTGCCTTTGCTTCTGTCAATCCGTCAAGAACTCCATAATTTAAACAATCTGTACCATCTTCTGATTTGCGAAGCTCTTTTGCAGGAATATCAAGCATATCCATACAAATATCAAGCTGCTGGGAGCAAGGCTTACCTCTAGTCATATCTAATTTTAAATTTTGTTCTTTGAACGCATTATATCTGTTTTCTAAATTTTCTATTTCTTTTTTTAGTTCGTCTTTTGATAAAGATTCATAATATATCATAAATATCTCCCCCAAATATCATCATCAATAATGCTATTATAATATAAAACATATAGCAGTGCAAGTTTTAATAGTTGTTTATTCAAAAAAATATTTAAGACAACGAATTGGTTTTAATTTTGATTGTTTTATGCAAGAATAAAAAGATTAAACTGCAGTTGTTTTGATAATATTAATTACATATCATATTTGTTTTCATAAAAGTTTGTTCTATGGAGAGCTACCAATGAGAGATAGTAAATATACAACTGAGAAAGAAATAGAATTATTGAGAAGTGAAATTGAGAAAGCAAGAAATACTATGACTACTGGCAAAATAACTAAAGCTTTTAGATTATTAATATATCTAATAGTTTTTATGCTGCTTTTCAGCACTCTTATATCAGTATTATTATCTAAACAATCAGGTGAAACTCCTGATATTTTGGGATATCAACTATATACAATACAGTCAGGAAGTATGTCACCTACTCTGCCGATTGGATCAATTATTTTGTCAAAAAAGCTTTCAAATACATCTGCACTTGATGTTGGAGATATAGTCACCTTTTCTCATAACGGAGTAATTGTAACTCATAGAATTACTGAAATTGTTAATGATAATGGTATTAAGTATAGAACTAAAGGAGATAATCCAAGCAATACTCCGGATATTGATCTCCTTTCACCTAAAAATGTAAAAGCAGTTTTTGTGATAAAACTATATTAACTATTTCCTGATATTTAGTGTATCTTTGCAAGCATAGGTTTTCCACTGATAGTTTTATTATTTCATGTACAGAATGTTTACGTAGGAGGTTTATATGTCAGAGTATATAATATTTACAGACAAGCTCTATTCATGTGAATATTATGCAAGTGTACAAAATCCTGTTCAACCTGTTAAGCATGTTTTAGAAGATATAAATTTCACTGCATATCAGGGCCAACTTTGGAGCATACTAGGAAGCTCGATATTTGAAATCAAGCTTTTACTAGAAATTATGGCTAACGCAAGGACTTATGAAAAAGGAAAATTAATGATTGCAGGTTTTGATACTACAAAGAAAAAAAGAACAATCCTGCCTGAAGTATTTTATATTGGCAGTACCAATATGGCATTTGGAAATATGAATGTTTTAGAATACCTAATGTTTATTACCAGCTATTCACACAGAGAAGCTATTGATAGACAGGAATATCTTCTTAATTATCTTATAAAAGTAGACTTGGGTTATATATGTCTTACCCCTATCTCTCTACTTAATGAGCAGGAAAGGTCAATAATTATCTTAGTAGCTGCAATGTTAAGTGATAGTATTCTTATAATTATGAATTTACCTAGGCTTATGTATGATCAAAAAGAAATTAATTCAATAAACAAGATAGTATCTCAGATTCAATATTTAAATAAAACGATAATAATCAGTACACAGTGTTACGAACTGGCACAATTAATTAGCAGTCATATATGTTATATTGATAAAGGCAGAATACTTTATAATAATACACTGAATAAATTTCTTGATGAATATGACAAAGTAAACTACCTGATTGGAGCAGATGATTTTAACTACATTGCACAAACACTTAAATTTGCACTGCCACAGTTTGAATACCAAATAGAAGACAATATTATGCAGATAATTGATAATACAGAAAGTAAAAAGTCAGCTTCAATGTTATTTCAAACTATAAGCTCATTTAACATAACGCTAAATTATGTTAAAAAAAGCAAAAAGAACATTAAAAATTCTATTCAAGGGTTGATGAAGCTACATGATATACGATAAAAGCATTTTAAATAAGGAATTATCAGGAGCTTATTTTGAACGTTCAATTAGCATAAGAAAAGGTTTTGAATATTCCCTTTTCCTGGCATTGATATCTTTTGCAGTTTATTTTATTATGCAAACTCTTGATAGAAGTGTACTGGTTGATGTATTTCCTAAGTATATGAGTCAGAGCTATTTCAGTACGCTAATAATTTATAATGACATTTTTTACAATTTTTATGTCATATATCTTGCAATAAACTACCATTTCCTTACTTTTGATGAAATTCGCAATAATAAATGGTATATTCCTTTTAAGTTTGGCTTTAGTCCAATTAAAATGATTTTCGCTAAGCTTTTCGCTAGACTGTTAACTATACTTTTTGTTTATGGGACTGGATATTTAATAATATTTTTTTTAACATCTATACTAAAATACCCATTTGCACTTGAATACATCATACCTATTTTCATTTTAGGATTTATTGATGTTAATTTTACTATTATTGTAACTATGACTTCCTCTTTATACTTAAAAAAAGGTATACTTTCAAACTATGTAATGTTTTTAAGTGTATTTTTTATTACTTCTCTAAAATATATTGTAGGTTACTTTAAAATAATAAATCATAAAAGCAATTTCGTCAGTATAAAAGTTATATCAGAGTTTTCTGAATATATATCTACTCTTTTTATAATTAGTGTTGTTTGCATTTTGATAATCTTTGTAAAAGGAAAAATTAACTCAAAGTACTTTTTCTTCTCATTTAGTAAACTAGATTACGATTTTTCTGATGATTTCATAATTACCTTACCATCTGATGCTAAATCTAAAAACATATTAACTTCCGGATTAAAAAAGGATGCAAAACTAAGGATAGGAACACAAATATTAAACTCATTGTTGATTTTAATTATAACAATATTAATTGTTATTAATATATTAGTTTTACTAATCACCATATCTACTGCTAGTAAAGAAATCTCTTTTTTTAATATCATCCCATATGTATTTCAATCAGATACTATGCAGCCTGCAATTAAGTATAATGACTTAGTTTTTTTCCGTGAAAACGACACTAATGAGCTTTTAAGCGGAGATATAGTAATTTATAAAAAAAATGAGGAAGTAAACATCGCAAGAATACAGTTCTTTCAAGCTGGAAAAGTTATTGTGGATATTGATAAATATCCTTCTAGAAGTGAAGCCACTGTATATAGAAAAAGCATAAATAGGAGCCAAATTTATGGTAAATATATCTTTAGAAGCCGTTGGCTTGGGTTGTTGATACTCTTTGCAAATAGCACAGCAGGTCGTCTGTTTTTATTGCTCATCCCAATAATTCTGCTATTTTATTATAAGCCAATAATAGCTCTGATACGTTTTATAATAAATAATAGTCTGAAGGAATAATGTTTTCTGGTATTATTACATTTATTTTCTTGTTGACCTAGAACCAGTTCAGTAGAGTATAATAACATATGTACTGTTTATGTAAACCAATACATGATTTGTGGAGGGTCAAATATGAAAAAACTAATTATAATGGGTGCTTTAATTCTAACTATAGCTACTTCTATGGTAGCAGGAACATTAGCAACTTATACAATAACTCTTTCTCCAATTGCTGGTAATGTCTCAGCTAATTCATTTTACATTGGAGCTAGCGAAACCTATTTTCCTGATATAAAATTAGCCCCATCAGAAAAATCCGAATGGACTTTTGATGTTGTTAACTTCAAAGCTGATGGCACAATTAATGAGGTTGATACAGATATGACTATTACGTTGAATGTGGCTGAAAAAGAAGGCAAGCAGGCTATAGACGGATTGCACGTAAGCATATATGATGAAAATAACAGACAGCTAGGTACAACAGTTGTTATGAGTGGTCAGATGTCATTTGACATTGAAAAAGCATTTTTAGGTAATACATCATCTACACAGAGCTTTAAATTAGTAGCTGATTGGAAGAATCCATTTGCTGGAGATGATGTTGACACAGCAAATGCTGAAAATCATAATGAGACAGCAATCAGTGTTACCATTAGAGGTACTCAGTGCTTACACTAATTTGCATTTAAAATATCGTTTATATATTTTAATTATGAAATAGTATTATTCTAGTATTCAGAATTTAATTTCTAACTCAACTTTCCATTGATAAGTTTAAACACCTACATTTCAACTGGGAAAGTTGAATTACTAATAAATAATAACCCGATTTAAGAAATACTAAAAGGAGGCACATAACGTGAAAAAAATGCTTATGTTGATGTCCGTTATTATTTGTATTGTGACCTCTGCTCTTTCAGATTCAATGGCTGTTTACACAAAAACTCTTCCAACAATATCTGGAACAGTAACTGCAATGAAGCATGATTTGAGTGATTATACATTATGGAGTTATGAAAAAGAAGTAAACCACGAATACAAAGTAGGTGACATCGTTGTGTACAGTGGAAAGCTATATATTCGTAAAGATTCAGGACTTTTTAAAGGTGAGACTCCTGATAAAAATAAGAGCTGGGTTTTACTTTAAAACCCCTTTTACTACTCTTAAAAAGTTTTGACCAGCAATCTTATTTACTAACTCTTCACTATAGTTTAGTTTTAACAGCTCATTCAAAAGGTTATTTATGCATTGCACACCCTCTAAGCCTTGAGGTGTTTCATCAATTCCATCAAAATCTGCACCTAAACCTAACGTATCTTCCCCGGTCAAAGCTACAATATATTCAATATGATCAATTACATTATTCATAGTTGCCTTGCCATCACTATAAATAAAATCAGGGCATAAATTTATTCCTGTAACACCACCATTTTTCTTTAACGCAAGAAGCTGTTCATCTGTAAGATTCCGTCTGTGATTACATATTTTCTTTGCATTAGAATGAGATGCTATAATTGGCGCAGTGCTTTTATTTATTACATCCCAAAATCCAGCTTCAGATAGATGAGAAACATCTACCATCATGCCAAGCCTGTTCATTTCAGCTACGACATCATTGCCAAAGGGGGTAAGACCACCGCCTGTAATTGCATCAGCTACCCCATCTGCAATTTGATTTCTATAATTCCATGTCAAAGTTATCGCCCGTACACCTAGTTCATACAGCATACGCAATGCAGATATACTTCCCTCAAGTGCATCACCGCCTTCAATAGTAAGGATAGCAGCAACTTTATTGGCTTCTGTTGCAGATAAAATATCGTTGTAATTACGGCATAACGAGATATCATCCTTATTAATTTCAATCTCCCGATATAGTCTGTCAATTATATCTACAGCACGGCACAATGCTCCCATTTTAGCATGTTTTGGAGAAATAAATGCCGCAAAAAACTGAACAAAACCATCATCATATTGCTTTAACCTCTTCAAATCAATATGGCCTTTATTTTCGCAAAGCTGTTCACCTGTGTCCATAATGGTTGTAATTGTATCGCAATGTGCATCTACTATTATCATTTAATTATCCTCCCTAAATATGCCCAACATTTCTAATTTACTATTTCTCCGTTTGCCGATAGTATTTGGCTGAGTGGTGAATTACTCAAACTTCGCAGATGAATATTCTACTTAAAGCATAGTAATATCAGGTGTGGTAGCATTATCAATGGAAAGTTGGATTAGAAATAATTGCATGAATTAGTTGATGAGACGAAGTTTTTTTGCCGGGAAACCGATACGATGTCGGTTTTAGCACACTATGAACCATGGATGGTGAATGTGTGCGACGGCAAAAACACTTCGATGAATCATTACTAATTCTATCAATTATTTTGGCAACAAACCATTGATAATGCTACCGCACCAATTGATTCTTTATGTGCGAAGTTTGAGTGAATTACTAAAATGCGTTTTTAATTAAATTTATGCTTTTAATTTCATTGGTATCTTTATTGTTTTCCATAAGAATTTCTACAACGTCGAATCGTATGAGTTTATCAATGTTCCCTGTATTTGATAAGTATATAGATGCAATAAGCTTGATTTTATCTTGTTTTTTACTTGTTACAGCCTCACTTGGAATGCCAAAACTGTAGGATTTTCTAGTTTTTACCTCTATAAAACAAATATATTCAGCATCTCTTGCAATTATATCTATTTCACCCATTCGTCCAACTCTATAATTTGTTTTTAGAATGGTGTAATTATTTGCTATTAAGAATTCTACTGCTTTTTCTTCACCTTCAGCACCTAAAGCTCGTTTATTTTTACCTGTCATATCTATCTCCATAACTCTTATCGACACTGCCAATAAATATTAATATTTCGGCAACTACTTCATATACTTCAGTTGGAATTTCACTTCCAATACCTAGTGCGGATAGGGTTTTAGCTAAGTTGCTGTCTTTGTATACAGGAATGTCCTTCTCTTTTGCCTTTTCTATTATTTTCTCAGCTACGATGCCTTTACCAGCAGCAATTATCTTTGGTGCAACATCTGTCTCTGGAGAATATTGCAAAGCTGCAGCTTGTTTTATTTCCTTTTTAGTTGTCTTTTTCTCCTGAGCCATTTCTCCCATTCCTTTCGATTTGATATAAATAAAGTATTGTTCTATTTATGAATTCATTTTTCAATAATATGTATATAAAATCAAATAAAATCTGCTAAAACTAAGCCTTTAAATTATTAACATATGAACTTATTTTAAATTTTGGACTTTTGTACGTGCTAATCCAATTTGTATTTTATATCAAATCAGAACATTAATATTATTTGAGTTTTTAATAAATTCTTTTTTGGCTTCCTCTTCAAAATTCACGATACTAATCGGTTCCTCCATCAATCTGTAAGTGAAATCTACAAGCCTAAAGCCCTTTTCAAGCAAGCTAGTATAAAGCAGTTTGTGATTTTCCTTTAACACATCAAATACTTCACTATTCTCTAGCCTAAAATTTGTGCTGATATTTTTCTTGTCTACACTTAAAAGAGTGTCAATTCTTCCAATATTACTGGTATCCAATGATATCAGCACTGTCATATTAGAAGCATCAAGCTTTTTGTGCTTTGAACCCCTTTTTAGCATAAAAAGTTCACCTGTAGTATTTTGATTAAATATACTTAACGGAATTTGCACATATGAGCTATAGCTATTTAGTTGATTGATAAAATTAACATTGCTCTCCAAATTGCTCACTATATGCATAGCTGTTTCCTGCATCGCAACTGGCAACTGCTGTATGCTGATTTTTAATGCTTGAAGAGCATCATCCATGTTTTTATAAAGTTTAACAGGGTTTATTTCATCACTATTTAGATCTATCTTAATGAAAAGATTTTGAAGCTTATTTACAGAATCTTCAAAGTTTTTAATAGCTGATGATGTTGAGCCTAGTTGATCTGTAGTTGCTTCACCGCTCTGGATTTTAAAAATTGCAGCATCTATTTCCTTGGCAATTAGCTTAGTAGCTGAGAGTTCTTCTGTGGACATTTCACTACTGTTGATTGCTGACTCAAGCTGGGAATAAATTGAGGAAAGTAGTGGTAAATCTGCTTTACCAAGGGATTCTCCGCCTTTAAGTAAATTGCTGATTTGTTGCTCAATATAGTTGGCATTACCCTTTGAACTACCAGTTACAGCAGGATCCGTTTGCTGAGGAGCTACTTTGTTGTTAACTGCTACAGTTGTATCGCTGACTAAGTTGTTTGGGTTTATGGTTGCCGTATTATTGATGGTTACGGCATTATTGCTGTATATACCAGTTGCCATATTGCCTTCTGCTTTGCTGTTGCTTATATTTATATTGGCACTGTTATTAACAGTTTTATTTGTTTGATTAAGTGTTGCATTTGCTGGCACGCCATTAGTGCTTGCAACGTTATTTGCATTACTAGTAGCTGTGTTAGCATTCAGACTGCTATTTGCTGCTGTACTGGTATTAGCAGTGTTATTAACAGTTGCTGTTGTAGCTGTATTATTAGCTAAATTGGCATTTGCCGCTGTACTGGCATTTGTAGAATTATTCGGAGAACCATTTTGTGTTACAGCTGTATTATTATTCAGACCACTACTATTTAACTGATTTTGACCTTTAGCTGCCATTTCATTAGCAAGCTTCTCAAGAATTTTATTAACTATGGTAGGATTTACAGCTTCAGTTGAGTTGTTGGCATTACTACCAATAAGCTTTAGCAAATCGCCAATATCATTGCTGATTTTAAGTCTGCCAGCTAAAAGATTTTGAAGCTTATCTATACTGTTTTGGTTATTTGACAAATTAGATGCAGTTAAAAAAGCGGCTGAATCTGGTTTTAAGTCGTTATTTTTACTTATTAAATTAATTGTTTTTGACATATTTTCAGCATTAACTGGTAAGTTCTGCTTCTGCAATGCTTGAGCAAGCTCAACATTTTTATCCGTAACAGGTAGATTTAGTCCAGTTAAAGTGTTTTTAATATTCTCTAAGGCTGTATCAATCTGTGGTTGGACATTTCGACTTGTAACCTCAAGTTCAGGTTTACCATCCACAATTCCTTTAAATACGAAATTAACATACTCTCCATCTTGAGCATCTACAGGATTTCTGGCGCTTGCTGATACCACTGAGCCATCCGCTAACTTCAAACTAAGGTCATTACCTGTGTTTTCAAGTACTTGCGCTCTAACAGAATCTCCTGGTTTTAATTTATTCAATATATTTCCATTAGTATTTGCTATAATTCCTGAAGAAGGAACCAATCCATCAATTTTCACGTTTGACACCCCCAATTATCCCAACCATGTTTTATTAATAAAGCTTAATCTATGTATCGGGCAAAGTCCAATTTTCTTTATAGCAGAAATATGTTGGGGTGTACCATAACCTTTATGAACAGCAAAACCATACTCAGGATATTGAGAATCATACTCTCTGATTATTCTATCCCTTGTTACCTTTGCAAGAATTGAAGCTGCTGCAATGTTTAGGCTTAAGCTGTCTCCCTTTATAATTGGAACTTGTTTTGTTTCAATATTTTCGAGCTTAACAGCATCTAAAAGAATATAATCAGGTTTAGGCTTCATCTGATTAATTGCCTCAGTCATTGCTTTTTTTGTTGCATTTAGTATGTTTATTTCATCTATACATTTTTCATTAACTGCAGCAATTCCATATGTAAGCGCCTTTTCTTTTATTATATCAAATAAAGCTTCTCTTTTAGCTTCACTGAGTTTTTTTGAGTCATTAACCCCTTCTATCAGCAAACCTTTGGGAAGAATGACAGCCGCTGCAACCACAGGTCCTGCTAGTGGGCCTCTTCCAGCTTCATCCACACCTGCTATAAAACTATAACCTTCCTGCATAGCTGCATTTTCATAAGATAACATGTTTTGTAAACGCTCTATTTCATTATTGTGTTTCTCTTGAAGCTTGTAATACTTATCTAAAAGCTTGCCCACTGTTGACCCGCATGACTGCAGTGACAGGAGATAATCTATTGCTTCTTGAATTGATTTATCTTGAACTTCTTCTTGAATCTGTTTCATTGTTAATCTAGCCATTATATACCTCGAAATAAAGTTTAATAATATAAAATTTTATGTAAAATGGTATTAGTTAAATTGCTCAACTTTCCATTGATAAGTTTGGACACACACCATCTTTAACTGGTTTACAACCCGCTTTATTATACTTTACTACATAATAACGCCATTGACTAGTGTATAAGTTTTCTTAAATTTAATTTTTTATATATTTATAAAGATAATGCGATAGGAATTAACTCTAAAATGATTTTTGCTTAATATTAAATTATTCCTTTGTAAAATTTAGGATTCATATGTTTGAAAGTGTACTTAAGTCTGTATGATATTGTAAATTAAATTAATGGATTATCATATTTTCAGAAAAAATCAAGTCTTGCAAAATTTTCAAATTATAGGTTAAATTAATTCTAAATTTAGTATGCAATTTAAATGGCATATGATAAAATCTAGTAAAAATACTATTAAATAAAATTTAGGAGGATGATTTTGTTTTGAATCAGAAAAAATTAGGTAAGTTACGTTTTAAGAATTTAATAGTTTTACTACTAGCAATGTCTTTTATCACATTAAGTGTTACTTCACAATCTTCAGTTACAGCAGCAGCGAAAGTTGATATTTCCAAGCCCGTACAGCTGAAATGGTATGTTGTGGGAAATGGTCAACAAACTGATATAGATTTAGTTGAAGATGAAATCAACAAGTATTTAAAAGAGAAATTAAATGCAACATTAAAATTAACTACATATACGTGGGGTGATGACTTTGAAAATAGAATGGCATCAAAGATAGCCTCCGGTACAGAGTTTGATATTACCTTTACAGCAAATTGGGCTCTTGATTATATAAAAAATTCAAAAAATAAAGCTTTTGTGGATATCACAAATATGATGGATACCTACGCACCTAAAACAAAAGCTCTTCTTGGTAAAAATATACTCAAGGGCGCAAAAGTCAATGGCAGATTATATGCTATTCCTTCCTATAGTAATAATTTCACTAGCTATGGGGTTCTGTTGAACAAGGATATGGTGACTAAATATAACGTTGACACTTCTAAAATCAAAAAATTATCTGATTTGGAGCCAATATTCAAAAAAATAAAGGCTAAAGAACCTAAAGTAATTGAATTTTACCCTTTTGATTATTATGGCACTGACACTATTTATGATTCACTAGGCTTTGAAAAATTAGCCAGGAATAGAGTGCCTGGTGCAGTAAAGCGTGACGGTAAAAGTACAAAAGTTATAAACGACTATGATTCTTCAGATGCTAAAGCCTTATTTTCTTTAATGCATAAATGGTATAAAAGTGGATATATAAAAAACAATATCCCATCAGATATTTTCTCTGATGACAGAGAAGAATTTTTTGATAATAATGTGTCAAATATTTTTGCATTCAGCTCATCAATTTATCCTATGAAAAGTCAGGAATTTTATGCGAGAAATGAAGTTGAAACTGTAGCAGTAACGTTAACAAAACCTGCAATAAGTACAAATAATACAACTGGTACAATGCAGGCAATTTCAACTACTTCAAAAAATCCAGAACGTGCATTAATGCTTTTAGAGCTTGTTAATACTGACGAAAAACTATCAAATATGATTAACTTTGGTATTGAAGGAGTTCATTACAAGAAAACAGGTGCAAAAAGCATAAAACAAATATCCCCTCGCTTTGAAGATTATAATCCAGGCTTATCATGGCTATTTGGAAATCAGTCTATTGCTTATTCTTTACCTATAGAAGACCCTAAATTATGGAATGAAGTAAAATCAATAACTACAAATGCGGTTCCATCCCCGCTATTAGGCTTTACTTTTAATTCATATCCAGTTGCATCACAAATAAATAAGCTACAAAATATTGTAGACAAATATTACTACCCATTAAGTATGGGCAAAATCGATCCTGCCGTTAATTTACCTAAAATGAATAAAGAACTGAAAAATGCTGGATTACAAAAAGTATTGACTGAAATGCAAAAGCAGGTAGACGCATTTAAAAAATCTGAAAGCAAATGATATTTGCTAGATTCACCATAACTCCAAATATGCTGCTGTTTAAAATGAGATCCCACAAATTACTATAAAAATTGATATCCTAATAAACAACAAAAGCCGATGCAGTGATACACAACATAAAAAGGTGTATCCCGCATCGGCTTATTAAATTACCATTCTTTCAACTATACTAATTTTTAAATAATAGTTTTATTAGCTATTTTAGTCGAACTATTCCTGTTGATTTTGCATAGCTCTGTCATTAGGTTTTTCGAGAGTTATTTTTCCGATTTTGCCGCCTCTAAATTCATCTAAAACTATTGCAGATATTCGAGAATAATCTATCTGCCCTTTAGATATGATGCAACCCCTCTTTCGCCCGACAGTTTCTAAAAGCTCTAGTTTCTCTACATTTTTTATTGAATCAGGTTCAAGCTTGAATCTTGTGCATAATTCCTTTGAATATAGCAAAGACAACCTATAAAGCAGCTCCATCGCCACTTCGGATGTGTCCATTATGTCATCCTTGATAGCACCAGTAAAAGCAAGGTTCATTCCAACCTCTTGATCTTCAAATTTTGGCCAAAGAATACCAGGTGTATCTAAAAGCTCTATCTCAGAGTTTATTCTAATCCACTGCTTTCCTCTTGTTACTCCAGGTCTATCTCCTGTCTGAGCTGTAGCTTTACCTACAATTTTATTTATAAACGAAGACTTGCCTACATTTGGGATACCTACTACCATAGTTCTGACCGGTGTAAAAATCTTTCCTTTTGCTTTATCCCGTTCAATTTTTTCGGACATTAGGTCACGCGCTCTGGTCTTAACTTCATTAAGTCCTTTACCAGTTATTGAATTTATTAAAATGCACTTAATGCCTTGATTGGCATACCATTGTATCCATTGACTTGATATCTGATCATCTGCCAAGTCTGATTTGTTGAAAGCTACAAGTCTTGGCTTGTTATTAATTAGAGAATTAATCTCTGGATTTCTGCTGCTAAATGGTATTCTTGCATCAAGGAGTTCTATAATAACATCAACAAGCTTTAAATTTTCAGCTATAAGCCTCCTTGTCTTTGCCATATGCCCCGGAAACCATTGAATATTCATAAATATGCCCAAGCCAAACATTTCACAAAAGAACATCAAGAAAATGCTTATTTACTTGACTGAAATGATATAGGCTCGGCACCTCCTTTTCAAATTTATATGTCTTTCAAACTTTCTATTTGCTTTTATACTGTAAAAATATTTATAAATTAACAGAGTTCTTAGGTATGATAGTTTTTAATGCCTACCATCCTCAGAACTCTTAAAAAACTAAATTTAATATCAGTTGTAGTATTACTCGTACAAACCACCAAATTTAGATAATGGCCAGATTCGGAAAACTGCCTTACCAATAACAACATCCATATCTATTGTTCCTATTTGCCTTGAATCGAGACTTTGTTGTCTATTATCACCCATTACGAACAATTGACCCTCTGGTACTGTAAATGGCATCTGCATACCTTTAGAATCTGTAAGTGTTTTTGTATATGGTTCATCTAGCTTAACAAAATCCTTATCTTCCGCAGATTTACGATATACATAACCATCTTTTCTTATATCAATCTGATCACCAGGCAATCCTATTACTCTTTTAATATAGTCAACCTCACCTGGATTTCTGATTGGTAAATACTTAACAAAATTCTTAATCTTGCCTTCCTCGTGCATAAATACTACTATATCACCGTGTTCTGGCTCACTAAAGAAATAACCTGTTTTATAAACGATTACGTTATGACCTTCAATAAGGGTATTCTCCATTGAAACCATATTAACTTTGTAGGTCGAGAATACAAATGCCTTTATAACCATTGATATTACTAGTGCTGCAACAATGACCATTCCCCATTCAAGTATCTCTCTACCTATAGAATTTTTCTTTTTAGGAGCGATTTCATTATTATCATCACTAATAGTATTTTCAACATTATTTTCTTTATCATTTATTTCAACATCATTTTCAGTATTATTATCATTCATATTTGAATCACTGATATCTGTATCAAATGAATTATCTAATACCTCATCATTGCTACCCTCAGAATTTTTATTCTCCATTATATCACCTCATGTTTTTTATATAATTATATTACAATTAATAATATAAAGTATACTATTTGTAATAAAACTTATCAAAATTTACAGTTAATTCATTATATTATGTATTTTTATATTAAAGATATTTTACTAAAAAAACCCAGAGACGATATTGCCTCCAGGTTTTTTCTGTTTTCAAGCTTATAGTCTTTCCTTGATTTTTGCAGCTTTACCAACTCTATCACGTAGATAGTATAGTTTAGCTCTTCTAACAACACCTTTTCTAACTAGTTCGATATGATCAATTCTTGGTGAGTTAACAGGGAAAATTCTTTCAACACCAACACCGTAAGATACTCTTCTTACTGTAAAAGTTTCTTTTAAACCTGAACCTTTTTTAGCAATAACAGTTCCTTCAAATACCTGTATTCTTTCCCTATTTCCTTCTATGATCTTTGCATGAACCTTTATAAAATCACCAATTTCCAAATTTGGAATGTCAGATCTTATTTGTTCACTTTCAATTGACTTTAAGATATCCATTGTATAATTCCTCCTCCCTTTCCTAGACGTTCGTGCATCATAAGTGCAGAGGACCATCCGTATTACACACAAAGCAGATTATAACACATTTTGAGTAATGTTGTAAAGTATATATCGCTAAAATTCTAATGAATTTTGTGTCAATTTGTTACTATTCAGCCATATAATATAGATTATTAACTCAGCTTTTCCACATCAAAAGTACATTGGTGTTCATAATTATCAATGGTTTGTTGCAAAAACAACTCGAAAGTATAGTTGGTACTTATGAATCTGTAAAAGCATTTTCTGAGCTAAATATCGTATTGTCAATGACTGAATAGTAACGTCAATTTTTTAAATTCCTCTGATTTATAGAAAAATAGATTTTTGAAACTTTTCCAATTACATTGACAAATGGACTTTTAGTCCTTTTCATATAATTCATACATATCAGGTCTTTTCTTCTTTGTTCTTTCCAACGATTGCTGTATTCTCCACTTTTCAATATTAGCATGATGCCCTGACAACAATACGTCAGGAACTTTATTTCCGTTATAATCAGCAGGTCTTGTATACTGAGGATACTCTAACAGTCCATTAAAATGTGACTCTTCACTGTATGAGTTTTCACTGGCTAATACCCCATTTATAAGTCTGCTTACGCAATCAATGAGAACCATAGCAGGTAGCTCACCACCTGTTAAAACATAATCACCTATAGAAATTTCTTCATCAACTATTTCTTCAATTATTCTTTCGTCTATACCCTCGTAATGACCACATAACAATATTAAGTGCTCTTCAGTTGAAAGCTCTTTTGCAATCTTTTGAGTTAAAACTCGCCCCTGAGGACTCATATAAATAACTTTGGGTTTTGTTACCAAATTTTTTGTGATTTCATTATATGCATCAATAACAGGCTGGCATGCCATAACCATTCCAGTACCGCCACCAAAAGGATAGTCATCAACTTTTTTATGCTTGTCCTTTGAATAATCTCTTATATTAATTGCATTAACTTGAATAATCCCATTTTCCTGAGCACGACCAATAATACTCTCTCTCATTACAACATTAAATGTATCTGGAAACAGCGTAAGTACATCAAATTTCATTAGTCAAGCAATCCTTTCGGTAGTATAACAGAAATTCTTCCGTCATCTATTGAAATTTCTTTGACAACACTTTTTAGTGCTGGAATTAGCAATTCTTTGCCTGCTTCATCCTTAACTACATAAACGTCATTACTACCAGTTTGAATTACATCAGATAATTGACCTAGAAGCTCATCTTTTTCATCATAAACCTGCAATCCAATAATATCTGCTATAAAGAAGGAACCTTTTGGTAGCTTTACTGCGTTAGCTCTATCAACTTTCATATATAAGCCTTTAAATTTTTCTGCCGCTTCCATTGTATCTACACTTTCAAACTTGAGTATGACAAATTGCTTGAAGAATTTTACACCGTTAATATTATACTTTTCTAGTTTCCCTTTTTTATCAACATAAACCCAGTCAAGGTCATTAAACCTATGAGGATCATCAGTCATGACTGTAGCTTTTAGTTCTCCCTTTACGCCATGGGTATTGATTATTTGTCCAATAATTAAATATTCAAGCATTAAAATCACCTATCTTTACAGATGTTATTTTTATTTAAACATTAAGAAATATATTTAACATCAAAGAATATATCTAACATTAAAATATATTTTTAAAATATTTAGTACTAATAAATTCCTTTATTCATAATGGTTACAATATATCTTTACATAGAAAGTAAGAGTAATGCATTTTTTTGGAATAAATAAGAGTTTATCATTTGCCTACAATCTTATACTAATTTGCATTTAAAATGTGGAATCACATTTTAAATAGCCGCATTTGCGGCGTTGGAGCGAAGCTCGCCATTTCTCGGTTGCTCAAATACACAAAAAGCTGCTCGCAGCTTTTTGATATGCGAAGAGAATGATGAATGCACAAATTGTAAACTTCGCATTGTTCAATACTATGAGTCGCTGCACATGCAGCGCACTGCGTAAGCAGTGATTTTAAAATATTGTTTTTTATATTTTAAAAACGAAATAGTATTACGTAACTATAATTTTCTTTGTAATATTTAAATATATCATTCTACATATAAGTAAAGGGGCATTAGCCCCCTTTTCTTATTGTATGATATCTACAACTACTCTTCTGTTGTCCTTAACTGCTGCAGCCTTGACAACAGTTCTGATAGCTTTAGCAATTCTGCCTTGCTTACCAATTACTTTACCCATATCATCCTTAGAAACTTTAAGCTCAAGGATGATTGACTTTTCATTCTGAATCTCATTCACAAAAACCTCATCTGGAAAATCCACAAGAGATTTTGCAATGTTTTCAAGCAATTCTCTCATACTAACCTCCACGCCAACTACTGGCATTAAAAAATAGTAAAACTATCGTGGCGGTACGCATTTCTGTTTAACGCTACATTATTGACTTCTTTTATGCTAACCTCCACGCCAACTACTGGCATTAAAAAATAGTAAAACTATCGTGGCGGTACGCATTTCTGTTTACGATACATGTTGATTCAGCATAATGCTTTGATATTATTGAATAATACCAGAATTTTTAAGAAGTGACTTAACTGTATCAGTAGGCTGTGCACCATTCTTAATCCATTTCTGAGCCTTCTCTGCATCAATTTTGAAATCAACTGGATTAACTAGAGGATTGTAAGTACCTATTTCATCAATAAATCTACCATCTCTAGGATATCTTGAATCAGCAACTACTACTCTATAAAAAGGTTTCTTAGTAGCACCTATTCTCTTTAAACGTATCTTAACTGCCATTATTTTCACCTCCTTCTAAGGATTAAAATTTTATAGAAAACTTAGCTTGAACTGAGCCAACGGCGAAATAAAAGCTAAGTTGCACTTAAACACAAGCCAAGTTCTACTCATATCTAACGAAACTGATAAAACAATTTAGAAAGGCAATTTAAATCTTCCTAATCCGCCTTTTTTGCCCTTTTTGCCCATATCAGTCATCATCTTCATCATTTTCCTCATTTCCTCAAACTGCTTTAAAAGTGCATTAACTTCTTGAACAGTTGTACCACTTCCGGCAGAAATCCTCTTTCTGCGGCTTCCATTGATTACTGAAGGGTCATTTCTTTCCTTCTTTGTCATGGATCTGATGATGGCTTCAGTACGAGCCATGTTTTTTTCGCTTTCTTCTTGATTTAAATCTTTTAGAGCTTTTGAATCAATACCAGGCATCATACCCAATATATCACCAATTGAACCCAATTTCTTAATCTGTTGCATTTGTTCTAAAAAGTCTTCCAGCGTAAACTGCATTGTACGCATTTTCTTTTCCAGCTCAAGAGCCTGCTTTTCATCAAATGCATCCTGCGCTTTTTCTATAAGGCTTAATACATCACCCATACCAAGTATACGTGATGCCATTCTATCAGGGAAAAATGGCTCAATCTCATTCAGTTTTTCACCTAAGCCTATAAATTTAATAGGTTTACCTGTAACAGATTTTACTGAAAGAGCCGCACCACCTCTTGTGTCACCATCTAGCTTTGTCAGAACTACTCCATCAATGCCAAGCTTTTCATTGAAGCTTTGTGATACATTAACGGCATCTTGTCCTGTCATAGAGTCAACAACTAATAAAATTTCATGTGGATTTACAGCTTTCTTTATATTTAGCAGTTCATCCATCAAGTTCTCATCAATATGAAGTCTACCTGCAGTATCTATTATAACCAAATCATGTTGCTTTAAATTAGCAAACTTAACTGCTTCTGTTGCAATTTGAACAGGATTTTTATTATCCTCTAATGAAAAAACCGGAATATTTAACTGTCCACCGACAACCTGAAGCTGTTTAATAGCGGCAGGTCTATAAACATCACACGCTACTAGCAATGGTGACTTACCTTGTTTTCTTAATAAACTTGCCAGCTTACCCGATGTAGTAGTTTTACCGGAACCTTGAAGTCCTACCATCAAGTACACTGTTGGTGGCTTTGATGCAAATGTGGCCTTGCTCTGCTCTCTACCCAACAATTCTATAAGTTCTTCATGAACTATTTTAACTACCTGCTGTCCTGGCGTAAGACTTTCTAAAACATCCTGTCCAACCGCTCTCACAGATATCTTGTTTATAAAATCTTTAACAACTTTAAAATTTACATCAGCCTCAAGTAAAGCTAGCTTTATTTCTCTCATCATTTCCTTAACATCTTTTTCGGAAACTCTACCTTGACCACGAAATTTTTTCATTGTTTCTTGGAGCTTTCCTGACAAACCCTCAAAAACCGACATCCTAAAACCTCCAATTCAATCTTCCTCTATATGCTATTAGCAAGCTCATTTATTTCCAGCTCAACTTTTTCTAAAATAGCTTTGTTGTGCTGACTCAGCTCTGCTATATTTATATTTTCTAGATGTTTCTGTACTTGCTCTGCTTTTTCTTTCTGTTCACAAAATTTGCTTAGCAAGCCTAGCTTGCTTTCATATTCATTCAGTAATGCTTTTCCACGCTTCTCATTATCATAAACGCCCTGTCGACTAATACCCAATTGTTCCGCAATCTCTGTTAAAGTAAAATCATTGTTATAATGTAAATCTATGATTTCATATTGTCTGTCAGTAAGCAGCTGTCCATAAAAATCAAGCAGCAATGATATCTCAAATACTTTATCCATCGAAACCTCCATGAGGCACATGATAAATTGAAAATGCACTCAATAAAACCAAAGCATGTAAAGTGATTTTGCTTTACGACTTATTCTAAAACAATTTAAATACATTGTCAAGTATTTTTACTTTACAATGTTATTTTTATTTCTAACATAGATATGCTTGATTTTTGAATTGTTTGTGTCTCTTTCCTCAATCTCAAATTCTTTTAGTTTTCTAATAAGATGAGTTAATTTATAGAAACCAAAATTTCTAGGGTCAAAATCAGGTTGCTTTTTATTTATTAAGTTACCAACATCTCCAAGAAATGCCCATCCATTTTCATCTTCAACGTCATTAATAGAAACAGCAATTAAATTGATTATATCCTTGCCAATAGCTACAGTACCATTTCTCTGTTCTTTTTCAGTTACGCCTTCCTTTTTAGGCTCATTTTCAAAAGTATTATTATTGTGCGATGAAGCACTAATTATTTCTATATATGTGAACTTATCACACGCTGCAATAAATGGACTTGGAGTTTTCCTTTCACCAATTCCGAATACCTTCATGCCTGCTTCTCGTAATCTAATAACTAACCTTGTAAAATCGCTATCACTTGATATTATACAAAAACCTTCTACCTTTTCTGTATATAGTATGTCCATTGCATCAATAATCATTGCTGAATCTGATGAATTCTTTCCACTAGTATAACTATATTGTTGTATTGGAGTAATAGCATTTTCTAATAAAACATTTTTCCATCCTGAGACAGTAGGTTTTGTCCAGTCAGCATATATTCTCTTAATTGTAGGTGTGCCATACTTAGCGATCTCTTCCATTATGCCTTTTATGTTGCAATAAGGTACATTCTCCGCATCAATAAGTACTGCTAACCTCATTTCGCCAGATTCCATTTTACATTTTGCCCCTTTCATTGGCTACTGCTAGATTATTTTTAAATCACAGTAAACTATCATTTGTGTATCAAATTTTTTAATATTACACGTATTATTTAGATACACGTAATATTTATAATCATTTTTTAATAATTATAGCATTTAGGTTACAATATTACCATCCTTTATTTTACATAAATGTTAAGTTACATCAAATACATTTTGAATTTAAATAACTTTGATGTTGTTATTATAGATATTGATAGCACATTTATTAGGTTGTAAATATGAATAAATATGCTATTATTTGTGTAACATGTAAACTAAATGAGTTATAATATACTGTGTTTATAGCAATTTTTTTACTTAAAAAAGCCCAAAATTGTGTATTAATATTATTTTTTAAGCCAAAAATTGGTGTGGAGGTTATTAGCTCGAATAAATAGTTTGTACAACATGGACATTTTTCGAGCTCCAAAAACCACAAGTGGTTTTTGCCAGTTTATGAGGAGGTTATAATGCGTAAAGAGAGAAATTTTTTAGGTATTGAGCAATTGTCGCTTAGAAGCTTAATTTTCGGAGCTCTGGGGTCTTGCGTTATTACAGCAAGTTCGATGTATGTTGCACTTCGAATGAGTGCTCTCCCCTGGCCTACAATTTTTGTAGCTGTTTTTTCAATGGCACTATTAAAACTATTTGGAAAAACTACTAACAATGAAATCAATATTACTCAGACTGCCATGTCAGCAGGTTCAATGGTTGCAGGAGGTTTAGCCTTTACTCTTCCAGGCCTATGGATAATGGGTATTTGGAAAAATCCATCAAGTTTTTCAGATAATTTTGTAAAGGTTTTAACTATTTCAATTTCAGGTATGCTTTTTGGTACCGTTACTTCCTATATTTTAAGATATAGATTTATAGTGAAAAATGGTGGTCTCCCTTACCCTATTGGATTAGCTGCTGCTGAAACTATTAAAGCTGGAGATGAAGGTGGCAAGAAATCAATTGTCCTTTTTGGTAGTATGATTGCATCAGCAATATATACATTTATAAGAGATCAGCTCGCACTTATACCACAAGTACTTATGTATAAAAGTACTATGATTGCATGGAATTCACCAATGGCTGTAGGTATGGGTTATATTTTAGGAGCATTATATACGGGTATTTGGTTTCTTGGAGCATTATTCTCAAATGCATTTATTATACCATTTGGCCCTAAGCTTGGATTATTTGCAGATGCTGCCGCTGCCTCCGCTTTTAAAACAAGCACAGGTATTGGACTTATGGTTGGTACAGGTATTGGTGTTCTAATAGGAATAATAATATCAGCAATTAAAAAAATTCTTAAAAAAGAAGGCTCAAATGATTTTATCAATTCTAATAAAAAGAAATTTATGAGCTCCGGCAGAATATTAATTATTATTGCAACAGGTTTAGCATTTATTTTTACTATTGTCAGTGGATTGGCTGTTGTTCCTTCTGTTTTACTAATTATCGGAATATTCATTGTATCCTTTATGGCAGCTACCATCACAGGTCAGACCGGACTTAATCCGATGGAGATATTTGGTATCATCGTTCTTTTAGGAATACGAATTTTTGTGGATATTGATGCAACTGATGCTTTTATGGTAGCAGCCTGTGTAGCTGTAGCAAGCGGTTTTTCTGGTGATTTATTCAATGATTATAAAACCGGACAGGTTCTTGGAACTAATCCAAAAGCACAGCTTATTTCGCAAATTGTTGGAGGAGTATTTGGGACAATAATTGCAACACTTGCGCTATTTGCCATTATAATTCAGTTTGGTGAAGTTGGAACTGATACTGCATTACCAGCAGGTCAAGCAGTGGGCGTAACTTCGATGATTAACGGAATTGGTGAACCGTTAGTTTTCGGGATTGCAGCCATAATTGGTGCTATTCTATATCTTTTAGGTCTACCGACAGCCACTCTAGGAATCGGTATTTATCTCCCCTTCTATATTTCTTCATCTGTATTTTTAGGAGGAGTTATTCGCTTCGTTATTGACCTTGTAAAAGGTAAGTCTAAGGATGAAACTGGAACTGTTACGGCTTCAGGCTTGCTAGGCGGAGAAGGTATTACTGGTGTTGGGATTGCTTTGGTAAAAATGTTCACCAGAGCTTAGCAATTTTCACTAAGGACAATTTACTGGCAAAAATAATATTAAATTATTACTTTGCTTACACTATGCTATAATATAAATCGAATTAAAATTTGGGATAACTGTCATTAAAGATTATGAATCAAAATGGCGAATTAATAGTGCTTTGTATTCAAGCAGTTATTTATAGCTTTTTGTATATTTTTATTATTTTTTAAGGAGTGTTTTCGTGGGTAAAGTTATTGGAATAGATATAGGTGGAAGTACTACCAAGATAGTTGGTTTTGATGGAGAACACATAATAAACCCTTCGCTTGTTCGTGCAACTGACCCTATTGCATCAGTTTATGGTGCTTTTGGTAAATTTCTAAATGCAAACTTACTGAAGATAGAAGACGTTGAAAGGATTATGATAACAGGAGTTGGTTCTTCGTTCATAAATAATAAGTTGTTTGGTATACCCACTGCAAGGGTTGATGAATTTATGGCAATAGGATTAGGTGGTCTTTTCTTAAGTGGTTTAAAAAAAGCAATTATTGTTAGTATGGGTACTGGTACAGCTCTAGTCAAGGCAGAAAACAACTCTGCTGTACATTTAGGTGGAACGGGTGTCGGCGGTGGTACTTTATTAGGTCTTTCAAATAGAATGCTGAATGTACGAAATTTTAATGAATTGATAGAAACCGCAAAGGACGGAGACTTATCACATGTAGATCTTACAATTGGTGATATATCAAAGGAAGTATTAGAAACTCTACCAAGTGAAACAACAGCCTCTAACTTTGGAAAAATTAGTGACTTGGTAACTAATGCAGATTTAGCATTGGGTATAATTAATTTAGTTTTTCAGACAATAGGTATGGTTGCTGTTTTTAATACAAGAATAGATAATACCAAGGATGTAGTTTTAACAGGTAACTTAACAAATGTCCCTCAGTCAGAATCCATTTTTAGTAAACTTAGTAAGCTCTACGATGTTAATTTTCAGATTCCTCAATATGCTGAATATGCTACAGCTGTTGGAGCAGCGAGATGTTATTTTGAAAAGGTTCATTTAAAAGAAATCTGATTATTTACATAATTTATCTACAATATTTAGATAATTTTATCTATAGTACTATCATTAAAAGAGTATCAATCTAGTATAATACAGATTGATACTCCGTGATTAATCTTATTCAATTGCTAGTGATATTTTTTTGTTTTTAATACTTTTTGGCACATCTATAATTCGCTGATTCTTTGAGCCTTTAAATTTTAATTGTAAGCTTTTTTCCTCCAGAACAAATGGACCATCTACCAGCATGTCAGTGTTTTCTAGAAGTTCCCTATAGCCCTTTCTTTCAGAAGAATATTTCATTAGCTGCTCAAAGGTATATCCCGTATATGTAATCACATTCTTACCCATTTTCTTAACTTCTCTAGCCAATTCAGCGAATGTTTCTGCCTGTTCAAAGGGATCTCCACCACTCAATGTAACGCCATCTAGTAAATAGTTTTTCTCAATACTACTTACAATTTCATCTATACCAACTAATTTCCCACCATCAAATGAGTGAGTGGCTGGATTATGGCATCCTTTGCATTTATGCTTGCAGCCCTGGGCAAATATAACCATTCTAATACCAGGACCATCAACTATTGATTCATTTACAATTCCCGAAACTTTTATTTTCTTGCTCATTTTGACCTCACAATAAATAACTTTGTTTCTTTCAAATATCTTCTACATATGAGTTACTCTATCACGAACCTCAGCCAGCTTTGCATTGTTAAAACGATCTAAAGTACCAACTAAGTAACCAGTTATTCGTCTGATCCTTTCAAAGTAAGCACCTTCTTCTTCCTCTCTGCCGCACTTAGGACATGTATCTCCAATTATTCCAGTATATCCGCATACTGGGTCCCTATCTACAGGATGGTTGACAGATCCATACCCTATTCCTGCTTCCTTCATAGCTTTAACAATCTTTTCAAAAGCTTCAAGATTGTTAAGAGGATCACCATCAATCTCTACGTAGGTTATATGACCTGCATTTGTCAACTCATGGTAAGGAGCCTCGATATTTATCTTGTCAATTGCATTTGTTTTATAATAAACAGGCACATGGAAGCTGTTAGTATAGTATTCCCTATCCGTAACACCTTCAATTTCTCCAAAAATCTTTTTATCGTATTTAATAAAGCGTCCTGATGTGCCCTCTGCAGGTGTTGCTAATAAAGAAAAATTCATATTATATGTTTTACTTGCATCATCCATTCTCTTTCTCATGTATCCAATTATTTCAAGACCTAGATTCTGTGCCTGCTCAGACTCACCATGATGCTTTCCTATAAGAAATTTAAGGCACTCAGCTAAACCTATAAAACCAACTGAAAGTGTCCCATGCTTCAGAACCTCTCCAACCTCATCATCCCATCCTAGCTTGTCAGAATCAATCCAAATACCTTGTCCCATAAGAAATGGATAGTTTTTAACTTTTTTCTTTGCCTGAATAAGATATCTTTCATAAAGCTGTTCGATGACCAAATCTATTTTATTATCCAATTCTTCAAAAAACAGATTTAAGTTTTTATGAGACTTTAGAGCTATTCTAGGCAAATTTATAGTAGTAAAGCTTAAATTTCCTCTGCCAAATATAGTTTCTCTTGAACTATCATATGTATTGCCAATTACTCTAGTCCTGCAACCCATGTATGCAATTTCTGTTTCAGGATATCCTTCCCTGTAATACTGCAAATTGTAAGGTGCATCCAAAAATGAGAAGTTAGGAAATAATCTCTTTGCACTTACTCTGCAAGCTAGTTTGAATAAGTCATAGTTTGGATCTCCATCGTTGTAGTTAATACCATCCTTAACTTTGAAAATATGTATTGGAAAAATAGGAGTTTCACCATTCCCAAGACCACTTTCTGTAGCCAGTAATAAATTTTTAATTACCAATCTTCCCTCTGGTGATGTATCCGTTCCGTAATTTATTGAACTAAATGGAGTCTGCGCACCTGCACGACTATGCATTGTATTTAAGTTATGAACAAATGCTTCCATTGCTTGATATGTTATCTTATCTGTCTCAGAGTCTGTTTTTTTAATTGCAAAAGCCTGCGCTTTATCTAAAATATTTTTATCATCAACATACTCTTGAAGATATTTTTTCTCAATTTTTATATATTGCTCCATCTTATTTAATGATGGCTTAAGATTGTGCTCTTTTTCGATTGTCTCACAAATTAAATCTATCTCTTTTGATAATTCCTTATCACCAAGTAGTTCTAAAGTTTTGCATAAATTCTGCTTGTAACCTTTGACATATGTTTTTGCTACTCCTATTGACATCCCATAATCAAAATTTGGGATACTTTGTCCACCATGTTGATCATTTTGATTTGACTGAATTGCGATACACGCTAAAGCGGCATAACTATTTATATCATTTGGTTCTCTAAGATGACCATGACCAGTACTAAAACCATTTTTAAACAATTTTACTATATCTATTTGACAGCATGTAGTAGTCAAGGTTAGAAAGTCTAAATCATGAATATGTATATCCCCTTCATTATGTGCCTTTGCATGCTCAGTCTTAAGTATATACATTTCATAAAATTGTTTAGCACCTTCTGAACCATACTTAAGCATAGTTCCCATTGCTGTATCAGTATCAATATTAGCATTTTCACGTTTTAAATCATTATCTTTTGCCTCTTTAAACGTTAATTCTTCATAGACTTTCATAAGTCTTGTATTCATTTCACGAGTTCTAGTGCGCTCTGCTCTATACAGGATAAACTCTTTGGCTGTTCTAGCATGTCCGGCCTCAATTAAAATTTTCTCAACCGCATCTTGTATTTCTTCTACTTCTGGAAGTCTTTCTCTATAAACTGATTCAATATAATCAACTACTTTTTCAGCTAAGCTGATAGCAGTATTATAATCTTTACCTCCAGTTGCACTTGCAGCCTTAAATATAGCATTTGCTATCTTTTCAATATTAAAAGGAACTTCTCTTCCATCACGCTTTTTGATTTTGGTAATCATTGCGGCTGTGTCACCTCTCCAAATATTTACATATCTTACCATGCTGTATATTGTGTATTTATACTATCACTATCAAACATATAGTGTCAACAACGTATATTTTGAGTATAATTCGATTTCGGCAGGTTAGATAATAATAACTCAACTTTACCATAGCATTTAATGACTCTTTGATTTTGGTATAATATTTCACAATGAAGTATAAAGTTAATTTTAAAATAGCTATTATATAATAATACGGTAAATTTTTGTATGTGAGAGTGTACAATCATAATACTATATGTGGAGAAATTTGGAAAAGTTTAGCTTTTTATGCAGTTTTTTTAAAGAAATTTTTTTAGATAACTGAATATTTTATATGCAATAAATTAATAATATAACTGTGCTACATCAATATAAAATAGAATTGGAGTGATATAAAATGAATGATATAAATCCTAGCATTGGTTGCACAGTTACTAGCTGCAAATACCATAGCAACTCTAAAGATTACTGTGCATTAGAAAAGATCCAAGTTGGCTGTCATGAATCTGATCCCAGTGTGGTTCAATGTACTGATTGCCAATCCTTTGAAAAGAAATAAATTATTTTTTTATTCACAGATGCCATCTTTTGGTAAGAAATACCTTTATTTTTATCTAAGATAGCTAAAGGCTGTTGCATTATATTTTTTAACTGTACTATATTGTTTTTGTTACTTAAAGCAAACAAAAACAATATAGTGCGGTAAATATACTTTGCAACAGCCTTTAAATAACATTTCTAGAACTTTTAAATGTCTATACTATTTAATAATCTTTTCAGTTCAACCAGTTCTTCTTGAGATAAAGTTACACCTTTACCCATTTTATCATGTTCTGGTGACCATTCTCTTATATCGTATTTTGGAGCTCTATCATTCCAGCTAACTAAATTTAGTTCCTTTATCCAACCCTTGGAATTCTCAGACAAAGCACCAATATTTTCTGTTATTTCGTATTTTATTTCCGCCATGTAAGCCTCCTCGCCACTTTGGGCACAAAATTTTGCTTAAAAAGCTATTGAAAATGCACTATGTTAGCACACTATAACACAACTACGGAAAAGACACTTGTGGCTTTTCCATGCTTGAAAATGCAGTATGTTAGCACAAATTTAAATTTCAAGTTGATCTATACACCCACACTGTCAAAAACCCACTTGTGGGTTTTTGTTGCTCGAAAAAGTACCATGTTTCGCACTGATTTATCTTTCGAGCTTATACAAACTCATCTAGTTTTGCATCTTTAAAAGCTCCTAGCATTGCAGCACCAACAATTATACCAGCGGTTCCCATCTCAGCCATTTTAAACTCAGGCAAGTGAATTTCTCTTCCATAAATTCTCTCGCGTAATATTTCAACAAGGGGATTCACAAGTCCATTGCCTAATTTACTAATAGGACCAGCTATAATAACAACTTCAGGCATAAGTATATTTACTATATTTGCCATACCTTCTGCGAAATAATCCACATATTCTTTGCATAACTCTTTAGCTTGAATATCTCCTGCTTTCGCAGCCTCAAATATTGTCAATTCAGTAATTTGAGCTGAATTATCTTTAATTAAGCTTGCAAGGATAGAATCTGGATTATCAGCTATTAGTTGTTTTGTTTGAGAAATAAGTGCAGATGCAGATACATATTGTTCCCAACAACCTTTTCTTCCGCATGTGCATTCTCTGCCATTGTGTTCTACTACCATATGTCCAAATTCAGTACCTCCAAAATTAAAACCATTGTATATGCTGTCATCGATTATAATTCCTCCACCAATACCTACACCTACTTTGATTGTAAGTGAACTGCTGGTACCATAAGAAGCGCCTAGCAAGTATTCAGCAATAGCTACACAATTAGCGTCATTTTCTACAAGCACTGGTAACTTTATATGCTTTTGTATTTCTGTTCTAACCTGTGCGTTATCAAAATTTAAAGTATAGTTTTTAAGAACAACACCATTCAAATTATCTATTATTCCTGGACAGCCTACACCAATATATTTAATGCTTTTAAGTTCAATATCCTCATCCTTAATTATCTTAGTAATTAAATCACACATATCACTAATTATTTGTTCAAAAGCTCTATCCTTATTTGTAGGAACTATATCTCTACGGATTAATTTTCCGTTTCTGTCAAATACTCCAGCAACTATATTTCTTACCCCTAGCTCGACACCAATATAATATTTCATTTTGACTCCTTTTTTTTATATATAATCTATTTTGTCATTTTATTTTAAATATATTAATTAACAAACTTCCAAATCAGATAATATCTAACACTAAACAAATAAGTTTAATGTATATATTGCTGGTATCTACTTTCATATTTTCATAGAAACAAATCACCTACAATCAAAATTATTTCTAGTAAAACTATCTTTTCGTTATTATGTCATTTTATACCTTACAGGGAATATATGTCAATATAACTAATGTATTCTATTATAAAGCATATATAAGATATTATTATATACAAAATTTATAATTTTGCAATTACTTTCTACAAATTGCTACGTTTTATTATTGTTAATTTTGACTATTTTTTCACAAAAGATAATCATTTACACGAAAGGTGTAATTATCGCAAATATTTACAGAATATTATTATTTTCACAATACATAAAAAATGAAAGGATATACTTTAATTATCCTTCCACTTTTAAATTATATGAAATTTTGAAAACTATAATTACTTTTATTTGCTTTCTAAGACACACCATTTACATGTAAATCAACAATCTGACAACCAGTTATTGCTATTTACTTTTTCTTAGGCTTTCAATTAAATCACTTATTTCTTTTGATTGCTGCATTAACACATCAAGCTTTTTCTGAAGCTCATCTAGTTTTGCTTCATCAATGTTAGTCTCATTTTTATTATTTGTTGATGGCGCAGTAGCTTTATCATTAGATTCATTACCTGTTGCCGGTGTCGTTACTGTATTTATTTCACCAGTATCTTGATTTATTGTATCTATCTTGCTTTCAGATGCTTTTACCGAACCATTAAATAAATCAGATAAAGCAGCATTAAGATTATCTCCAATACCATGTTTAAAGTCATTTCCTTGTTGATATCCAACTACCACCTTTTTGACTTGAGGAATAGAGGATGTGCTATCTGATTGAATATATATTGGTTCAACATAAAGAATGCTATTTTCAATAGGTATAACTAATAAGCTGCCTTTAAAGGTCTTCGAGCTTCCTTGACCCCATAGAGCAAGATTTTGTGAGATTTCACTAATTGCATTTATATTATTTTCAACCTGATCAGGCCCAAGTATATTAGTATCTTTAGGGAAATTGAACAAAATCATTTCACCATATTCTTCTTTTGAATTTCTAACTGCTAACCAAGACATCATATTATGTTTATCAGCCGAAGGGGTAAAAGGTCTCATTAAAATAAGCTCTTCCTTAGTACCCAAATTATCAGGAAGCTTAATCATGTTATAATACGAATCTATTTCTCTTACCCCTGATGGACTGCTTTTGTCAGGATATTTTGCAATTGACCATGCATCCTGGTTTGTATAAAAAGTCGATATATTCTCTGTCTTATTAGGATCTAAATGGTATTTTTTTAATACTTCAGTCTGAACTTTAAACAAAGTTTCAGGATATCGCATATGTGACGCTATATCATCAGGAAGCGATTCTTCTGAAAATACTCCTGGATAAACCTTTTTATACGCTTGAATTATAGGATCAGTCTTATCTATGATGTAATATTTAACATCGCCGGAATATGCATCAACAGTTACCTTAACGGAATTTCTAATGTAGTTCATACCATTAAGTGCTCTTAAATCTACCTCTTGACTGTCTGTATAGAAATTTTGAGCATATGGATAATTACTTGATACTGTATATGCATCTAAAACCCATTTAAGCCTTCCATCTGAGGTAATTGTCAAAGCTGGGTCTGAATCTACCTTTAGAAATGGAACTCCTTTTTGTGCTCTCTGAACTACATTTCTATTTAATAAGATTTGTGAATCAGATGAAATATTACTTGATACAAGTAAGTTTGCATCCATATATTTAGCTGAAAATAACACTCTATTGAACAGATTTAGTTTTATTTTTTTTGCATCCTTGCCATCTCCTGTATTAGCAGAATTAAAATAAGTTTTCGCAGTTCCATCATAATCAATTTCAGCTTCTTTTTTTGCTTCTTTTGAACTTACAATAACGTAGTTGTTTGTAAGCTCACCATAATATATTCTCGGTTCCTTGACATTTAAGGATGTCTTATCTACCGTATCCATTTTAAGACCACTTACCAAAAACTCAACTTGCCCTTGGTCTGTTGTCTTATTTATAGGATTAACAACTACACCATAGCCATGAGTGTATTTAAAGGTATTATTAACAAAGTTTTGATTTTGCAGCTTAGAAGTATTTAATTCTCTTGCTGATATTAGTACTGGAATTTCCTTACCATTTACAGTATAGTTTAAAATATCTCCAGTATTAAAAGTATAGAAATTGGTGTTACTTTGAAGCTGCTTATTACTTTCAAGTGTTGGTGCATAATCAACTACTCTTATATTGTCAATAGTATTCCTATTTTTATCAACTATTTCAGGCGTTAAGTCTTTTATTGTTTTGAAATCATAGGTCTTTATTTTGTCAAGACCATATGCAGCCCTCGTCTCAATCATATTCTGGTTCAAATAATCTTTTTCATACTCAAACTCATTAGGTTTAACCATAACAGTTTGAACTAATGCAGAAGCTATTGATACCAAAATAAAAAGAGCTGGATATATTGCTATTGAAATGGCAGCTTTTTTTAGTTTACCCTTCCACATAAAGAAACCTGCTATAATTACAATAGCTAAAACAATTATAGGTGCAACAGTATAAAATTTAATCCAAATATTTGTATTAGAAAAACCTGCACCACTTACACCTGTATCTGTAAAAGCTGAGAACAAAAGATCCTCTCTCTGGAATTTATATGAAATAGTTTTAAGTACAAAGAATATAGCAACATTCATAAGGTTATGCCTAAGTATTGTTTTATCTCTAAACTCTTTGAAGTCAAATGAATTACCTAGAGCAGCAAGAATAACCATGCCATAATATGCAATTGTATAGATAACTATAAACAACCATAGATTCGAAATAAAATTAAATAATGACATATAAAATGGTCTTTGAAACATATAGTAGCCAATATCCTGACCAAACTGTGGATCAACTCTTCCAAAGTCTACTGAGTTCAGGAACAGCAATGCTTTGTTATAAAAGAAATTTTTAACTAAAAATGCTCCTATAATACCTATAATTAAGGCTATTGGTGTATTAAACATTTTTCTTGGTTCTAGATTGTTACTTGCCAAGTACTTTCTTAAATTTTTTATTACAGCAAGATTAGTAATAAAAATAAACAATGAAATAACAATAAAACTTGCAATAAAGAATATCACCTTGTATAGTAAGTTCTTAGTAAAAACAGTGGTATAATCTGCTTGCTGGTTCAGTTCTTTGAGCTGTATAAGTTCCATGTATATTGAGCTTCCTACAGCTATACCAATAAGAGCAATTATTGCTATTACTAAAATTGCAATTTTGCCTTTAGAGTGCTTTTTACTCTTTTCCTTGTAATAATCATATTCCATAGGTTATTCTTTCTCCTTATGTCTAATTTTTAAAAACATAGTACCATTTAATTTATTCTGGATACATTATTTTTATCGATACAAATTGTCTATCTATAAAATAAATTAATCTATTCTATGAAAATAATGCTTCAACAAATTCTGTTGGGTTAAATTTCTGTAAATCGTCAATCTGCTCTCCAACACCAATCAGCTTAACTGGTATATCAAGCTCAGACTTAATAGCAATGACAATCCCCCCCTTTGCAGTTCCATCTAGCTTTGTAAGTACAATACCTGTAATGTCAGCAGTCTCTCTAAATGTTTTTGCTTGTGATATAGCATTTTGACCAGTTGTTGCATCAAGAACCAGCAATGTTTCACGATCAGCTCCTGGTAGCTCTCTATCCAAGATTCTAGAAACTTTTTTGAGTTCTTCCATGAGATTTTTCTTTGTATGCAATCTTCCTGCTGTGTCACAAATAAGCAAGTCAGCTTTTCTTGACTTAGCAGCCTGAGCAGCATCAAATATTACAGCGGCAGGATCTGAACCTTCTTTTTGCTCAATTATCTCTACGCCAACTCTATCTGCCCAAATTTCTAATTGATCTATTGCTGCAGCCCTAAATGTATCACCTGCTGCAAGTAAAACTTTTTTCCCTTGGCTCTTATAATAATTTGCTATCTTACCTATTGATGTTGTTTTTCCAACTCCATTTACACCAATTACTACCATAACTGATGGTTTTGAATCTAATTTCATTTCATTATCGCCAGAAGCTAATATTTCTGTTAGCTCTTCTTTTAATAAATCCTTGACTTCCATAGCGTCTATGATTTTTCTTTCTTTAACTTTTTGTTTTAATCCATCAATTATCTTCAGTGTAGTTTCTATTCCAATGTCTGACGTTATTAAAATTTCTTCAAGCTCATCAAATAACTCTTCATCAACCTTGCCAAAGGAAACAAGTACCTGATCTATCTTTTCAGTAATGCTTTTCCTTGTTTTCTGTAAACCTTCTTTTAACTTGTCAAAAAAGCCCATTTAAAATCCTCCAAATATTTATAGTTTTATTTTTAATTACCCAATTATTTATAATCTTTTGTAGTTTTGCTTTTCCTATATTATTTTTATACTGCAACTTCGCCCATCTTCATTGATACTACCTTGGATATACCATGCTCCTGCATTGTTACACCATACATTGCATTTGCAGCCTCCATAGTACCCTTTCTATGCGTAACCATAATAAACTGAGTTTTTTCTGAGAATCTCTTTAGGTAATCACCAAATCTATATACATTCGCATCATCAAGTGCCGCTTCTATTTCATCTAGTAAACAGAATGGTGTTGGCTTCATTCTTAAGATAGCAAATAGCAATGCAATTGCCGTAAATGCACGTTCTCCTCCAGAAAGCAACATCATATTTTGAAGCTTTTTCCCTGGCGGCTGTACCTCAATATCTATGCCGCTTTCAAGAACATTATCCATATCACAGATTATTAATTCTGCATGTCCGCCGCCAAATAATTCTCGATACACTATACCAAAGTTTTCATTGATTATTTTAAACTGCTCAATAAATTGTGTTTTCATTACCTGCACCATTTCATAAATTATTTTGTGCAGTTTATCTTTAGCCTGTTCCATGTCATCTTGCTGAACAGACATAAACTCATATCTCTCTTTTGTTTTAATATAATCATCAATAGCTGAAACATTAACAGGCCCAAGCATCTTAATCTGAGCTCTATAGTCGTTAATAGTTTTTTGAGCTTGAGAAATGCTTTGAATTTCTTTTTTTAGCTCTATTGCATTTGAATAGGTAAGCTCATATTCATCCCACATTCTATCCTGAATGGCTTTCATCTCAGCTTCAGCCTTTGTATTTTTAACATCAATCCTGTTATATTCCTCTTGAAGCAAATGAATCGTCTTATTTGCATTATTGAGCTTTTCAATGAAATCAGAAGATTCTTCCTCAAGAACCTTCTTTTCTTCAGCAAGTCTGTCTATTTCAATAGTCCTGCCTGTTTTTTCAGCTTGTAGGTTTTTAATTACATTTTCAAGACCATCAATCTCTTGTTTCAACGATACAATTTCATTATTAGCTTTGAGCTTCTCTGCCTCTTTTCTAGACTTGCTTTTCTGCATTGTATCTTGTTCTGCATTAATTCTTTCCATATGCTCATTAACACTCTGAAGGCTTTCAACTATTGAGTTTACAGATATTTTAAAGTTTGTAATATCATCATGCAATCCATCTCTCACAGTTTTATCAGCCTTAAATTTTTCTTGATGCTCAGCTATTATTGCTTTCGTTTCAACAATATTCTTCTCAATAGATTCTAGCTCAAGCTCATATTTCTCTTGCTCTTTAATTGTATCCTGCTCTTGCTGCACCATTTGGGACTTCTCATCATTTAGCATGCCTATTTTAGCATCTATTTTAACAATATTATCTTCAATCATACTTAAATGATTCTCATCCCTAGTTTTAACAAGTTCGTTATCTCTTAATCTTACATTTTCCTCATTTAATTCTGTATCAACTTCCGCAATCATATTTCTTACTTCTGTAGTCTTTTCACCTAATACTATGTCTTGCTTCTTTAGCTTTTCGATATTCTCCTCAAGCTCAATAATTTCTCTATTTCTACCTAAAATGCCTGAACTTTTACGATCATTGCTACCACCAGACATTGAACCGCTAGTGCTTAATATATCTCCCTCAAGCGTTACAATTCTAAAGGAATAGCTAAATTTTCTTGCAATATTAATACCTGCATCTAGGTTTTCAACCACAACAACCTTGCCTAGAAGGTTTAATGCAATCCCTTTGTATTTCTCATCACAGCTTACAAGGTCAGAGGCAATACCACAATAACCGTTGTATTCCTTTAATTTGTTTATTGTATTGTCATCTAATCTTTTACCATGTACTGCTGTTATAGGCAAAAATGTTGCTCTACCAATTTTATTTCTTTTCAAAAAGTCAATTGCCTTTTTCGCATCATCCTCTGATGAGGATACTATGTTTTGAGTAGCACCGCCTAGCGTCATTTCTATAGCAGTTTCATATTTTTTATCAACACTGAAAAGCTGAGCAACAGTGCCATGAATACCTTTACCCAAATCAGAAGATTTTTGGCATGCATTCATTATTTCCTTTACACTTCGGCTATAGCCTTCCATGCTTTTTTCCATGTCATTTAGCAGCCTGTGTCTTGAAGCTTTTACTTGTATGTCTGTTTTGATAGCTCCATGCTGTTTTTCCAAGTCAACAAGCGTGTCTTGAAGCTCCTTCTTTTCTGTACTGAGTTCTTCTATCTTGTCCTTTTCATGCTTAATAAGCAGTAAAGTATTTTTTATACTCTCGGCTAAGTCTTCTTTTTTCATATTATCTTTATCTTTTTCCAGCTTTAAAGTATAAATTTCAGTACCTATAGAATTTTGTCTTTTCTTTATATTTTCTATATGATTTTTTATATTATTAATTTGAGTTCTTTTGTCAGATTGAATGTCCAGTTTGTCCATTATTCCTGACTTCAGTGTCTCAATTTCACGTTCACTATCACTCAAAGTTGAAATAACCGCATCTAATTCAGCTTGATACTTTTCAAGTTTAGTTAAAAATTCCTTGTGCTGTTCATTTAAATATTCAATCTTACTTTGTCTGCTTTTTTCTTCCTTTAGTAATTGTTCAGTTTTTAAATCAATCTCTATAATCTCTTCATCAAGCCGCTTAGTATTCTGATCTAGGCTATTTATTTTTTCATTTTTAATATTTATCTCAGAACTGCTTTTTTCGAGATTTGCCTCAATTATATAAAATTTATCCCTCGCCTCGTTAAGCTTTATTTCAAGTTCTTTTAGCATTTCATTCTGTTGCTGATTTTGAACTGTTATATTACGCAATCGTCTTTCTTCAGCTTCAATGTTATCTTTAATATCTTTAAACTGTACTTCATATTCTTTTATTTTTTCTTTGTATTTATCTATGCTATCCAAATAAACATTAATTTCTAGTTCCTTTAAAGCCTCTCTTAAAGATAAATACTTTTTTGCTGCTTCTGATTGCTCTCTTAGAGGTTCTATCTGTGATTCAAGTTCACTTATAATATCCTTAATACGAACAAGATTTTGTTCAGTTAATTCCAGCTTTCTCTCTGCTTCTTGTTTTCTGACCTTGTACTTCATAATTCCAGAAGCTTCTTCAAATATATGTCTTCTATCCTCTGATTTTGTACTTAGAATCTCATCAACTCGCCCCTGTCCAATTATGGAATAACCATCCCTGCCTATACCAGTATCTAACAGAAGCTCATAAATATCCTTCAATCGGCATAATGTCTTATTTAAATAATATTCACTCTCACCAGAACGATAAACTCTTCTAGTTATTGTAACTTCACTATAAGATACAGGCAAGTAATTGTCTGTATTATCTATTGTAAGAGATACTTCAGCAAAGCCTAAAGGTTTTCTGTTTTCAGTACCAGCGAAAATGACATCCTCCATCTTACTGCCTCTGAGTGTTTTCGCGCTTTGTTCACCTAAAACCCACCTTACTGCATCACCAATATTACTTTTACCACTTCCATTTGGACCAACTACAGCTGTAATGCCAGAAGCAAAGTCTAATGAAATTTTATCTGCAAATGATTTGAACCCTTGTATTTCTAGCTTTTTAAGATACATTCTACACCCCAAAAATAATAATTATTAAGGGTGTCGCATAATATATGTATTGCTTGTCTATTCCAAGCTTAGTATTTATAATGTGGTTAAATTCTATTGTGCGACAGCCTTTTTATCTTTTGATTCAGTTATCGGTAATTTTGTGAGCTTTAAGACTTTATGCCACACAGGCATTTAAATCTTAGTGAACTCATGAAACATCAAGCCATTTCAACTGTAATAACGACTTGATGTACTTTTATTAGTCTAGCACACTTTATGTTTCATTGGAAGAATATCAAGTTTCAATTTACAATTTGTCATTAAACTTTTCCAGACAATATTATTACCAATTTAACCTGTAAAGTCAAATTAACTATTATACGAATTTTGTGAAGAAATGTTTGTTCTATAGACTATTTATCTTTAACTATAACTTTTACCATGAATTCATAGCCTACAGGTGCATTAGCATTATTGAAATCATAGATTGCAGTTTTGCCTTCGTGGTCAAGAGACAGCCATAGATGAAATAGTGCAATTCCAATATCAATTTGGTTAAACTTTCCAATAAATGGTGATTTAAGTGGTGACAGCTTTTGACGGCTGACTATTATTTCATTTAAATCTCCACTGAAAAACCAAGGCTGACTATTCACCGCAGATGGGGTCAGTCTCACAGGTTCAAGTAATTTTTCTGCGCCCTCTATTGAAGTAATTTCAGGCAAGCTTTTTCTGGAAAATTCTGAAATATCTTTTCTGTGTACAACTTCTGCAGGATTCCCTAATGCAAGTAAAATAACAAATCCTAAACCGTTTTTAGTACTAATCACTTTTCTCGGTTTAAAAAAACCAAGCCAGCAGCTTCCAATCCCATTTGCAGACAGATACAGGTCAACCTGCTGTAATAAATAACCTGCATTCATTAAATACCCATCCTTTTTCTCTGAATACAGACATATGTAATGTGGTGCCAATTTACTAGGTATTAAGAATTTTGCATCGCTCTCACCTAAAAATGATATTGAAAACTTTATGTTGTCGTCTAATGGTTTAAGGTTGTCAGCATATTTTTTTACTCCGTCTAAAACTTCTTCTGATAGAGGAGTTAAATCATATTTTCTGACTGACTTCCTTTCAAATATAATATTGTAAAGCTCTTGGTTTGTCATATTGATTATCTCCTTATAATAACAAAAATTTACCTTCATTTTCTTTTTAAATTTCTTACCGATATTTAGCTTCTATAATATATTCTTAAATTATACCTATTTCCCTCTTTTAAATCTCAATTAATTTTAAATATTCTTTAGCCTTAACTAGTTTGAATTACTCTAAAATCTGCGTTACATAATTTCTTTTATATGTAACCGATTATCTAAAATAATCATACAATACTATAAATAATTTCTTTTATTATTTAGGAGGTTAATATTTATGCAAAATCAGTATATTCCATATATGCAAATGATGGATGTTCCATCTGAGTATTCCCCAATAATGGAAATGCCTCGAGAGCAATTGGAATCTATGTATCCTAAATGCTATTATATCATTTATCCAGAAGTACACCGCCATTGTGATATGTTCTGTGCTATGTATGGGACAATGTATAACCCATCACGCAAGCAGCTTGAGGGAATGGTTGACGAAATTGACAATTCAGTTGGCTCGTATGTAGATGCAGAATACCAAGAACGAGATGAAGATGATGCTGAAAATAGACAAATAGGTCTTGGAGTAGGACATTTTGGTCCTGGCAGCAGGCGACGCTTCCGAAGAGACTTAATCACTATTTTATTATTAAGAGAGTTATTCCACAGGAGACGTCCACATTATTATAGTGGTTATCCTTTGCATTATGGCGGAGGTTATATTGGCGGATATCCATACTAATATGAAAATAAAACTACTTCGTACTTTAAAATACAAGAAAGTCATATTTAAAATGCGAAATATTTTTAACAATTATTTGCGGGCTTTGCCCTAATGCCACATATACTAAATTTTGTGCCAAAATCAGCGTGGAGGTTAATATGATTCCAATTGGAAAACACCAATTACCGCCGTTACCTTACTCATATGATGGGTTAGAACCTGTGATTAGTCGAACAACTTTAAAATATCATCATGATAAGCACCATAAATCATACGTTGACGGTCTCAACAAAGCTGAAATCAAGCTTCAAGAAGCTCGTAATCAAAACAACTATGAATATATTAAATACTGGGAAAATGAACTTGCATTTAATGGTTCAGGACACATACTTCACAGTATATATTGGACAATAATGTCTCCAAAAGGTATGACAGGACAGCCAGGAATACAAACACTTAGTCAGATTAATAGATACTTTGGAAGTTTTAGCGCATTCAAAGAGCAATTTAAAAGTGCTACCGAAAAGGTTGAAGCTTCAGGTTGGGGAATACTTGCTTGGCAACCTGCATGGATGAGATTGGAAATACTCCAAGCAGGAAAGCATCAAGATTTAACTCAATGGAGCGCAATACCTATCCTAGTTTGCGATGTATGGGAACACGCATATTATCTAGATTATCAAAATGAGCGCAAAAAATATATTGAGGAGTGGTGGAGCCTTATAAATTGGTATGAGGTTGAAAGAAGGCTCCAAATGGTTATTAAATGTCAAGTCCCACTGATTATGTATTAAAGGCTCTGATAGACTTTTTATATAGGAATAAATATATCCAAAATTAAAGTAATACTGCGTTAAATCACATGAATTAAATATTAGCGGTAAATCTGTTTAATTAAAATATTAGCATTCTTTTGCAAGCTTAATTCATATGGTACAGGTAAAGGATTTTTATATTTATCCGTTATAACCTTCAAAACTGGTCTTAAAGGCATTTTATTATTTGAATCAATTACCAACGCAACTTGATTAGTATTTAGAAGTACCTGGCACCCCTTCGGATAGATAGCAATATTATTTATAAATACATTTGCAATTTGACTATCAATTAGGGTATTTGATATACAAAGTAAATATTCTGCTGCTTCATGCGGCAGAACTTTCTTTTTATATACCCTATCTGATGTCAGCGCATCATAAATATCTGCTACAGCAACTATTTTAGAAAGCATATGTATATCCTTGTCCTTTAATTGATTAGGATATCCGCTTCCATCGCAACGTTCATGGTGTTGAAAAACAATTTTTATAATGTCAGAGTTTACCTGAGGACATTTCGATAAAATTTGATAGCCATATTCTGAATGCTTTTTAGCTTCGTTAAACTCATCACCAGTCAACATTCCTACTTTATTAATAATATTATCTGATATTTTAGTCTTACCAATATCATGCAGAAGAGCTCCAATACCAAGTATTACTATATCCTCGTAACTTAATTTCATTACTTTTGCCACTATAAGGCTGTAAATACAAACATCTAAAGCGTGTAAAAGAAAATAATTTCCTTCTCCTCTAAAACCTGTAAGTGATAGAACTGAATTCTGACTTGAGAATACAGCCTCCAATATGTTTTCTACAATTGGGAACGCTGTTGTAATTTCTAGTTTATCTGTTTTACGGAATCTTTCGATAATTTTTGTAAAAGCCTCATAAGTATCCACATAAAACTTTTCAACTGGATTTAATAAAATATCATCATAATAAGTTTTATCTGCCAATACTGCAACCTCTGATATCCCCCTTGACATCAGTTTTTTTACAAAAGATTCCTTTAGGATCATTCCTTTTGAAAGCAGTAAATTATCATTGCAATAAACATCTTCTCCAAGAATCATTCCAGTTTTTAAATCATCAATATGGACTTTTAAGCTCATTTTCATAATATATAGACCCTCTTTATTACTATATTATTAATTAAAATCATATAAAATTTATTTGAAACATAATATCATATTAAGTTTTGAACATAATAAGTTCTGAACATCGTTTAGAGAAAAAGTTTTCTTGATGTACAGTGTTATAACTTAGCAAATCATTATTATTTATTTTTTCATTAGGATATTTAATTAATTTGCAATTGGATGTATGAATAAATTTAAGGCTCACCAAAAGGCGAGCCTTATCTGATTTAAAAAATCAAAGTTATCTAGGTTGTATGTAGAATTTAATAGCAGTTCTTTCCTCTCCGTCAATAACAACCTCTGCAAAAGCAGGAACTGTCACAAGATCAATTCCATTAGGAGCAACAAAACCTCTAGTAATTGCAATAGCTTTAACTGCTTGATTTACTGCGCCTGCTCCTACTGCCTGGATTTCAGCATAATTGTTGTCTCTTAAGACAGCGGCTAATGCTCCAGCAACAGATTTGGGCTGTGAATTAGCTGAAACTTTTAGTACTTCCATAAATACATCCTCCTAAAATGCTTTAATAATAATATTTTTTGGTGCAAATTAAAAATAATATATATAAGTATTCTATATATTACTTCAAATACCTTCTTTTTACAAATATTATTTTTAATAATTATTATTAATATGCAATTTTACGATTTGAAAACATTTAATATTATTATTTGCTTTTACAATAATATCACTAAAATTAAACTTATGTTTTAATAAAAATATATTTGTTTTCTTTTGTCCAATTATATTTGATATTTCTCGTTCGTTACACTCAATTACTATACCAGATGAACTTTCAAGACTGTTTTCTTTAATATATTTAACCATTTTATTAAGTAAAAGCCTTGACTGAACTAACTGTCTGAATGCAGGATGAAAAGGCCCTGCTTCAACTTCCCCATTTTCACTTATGCTGTCAGTAGGCTGAAGCCCAATACGAATTACATTAATATTGTTAGCTTCATAGATAGCTAATAAATCAGCACATATATCAACTGCTTCATCTATAGTAAGAGGTTTATATGTACCCTCTAAATACATTTTTTGAAGATAGGTATTTCTAATAACAAGTGTTGGATATATTCTTACAATATCAGGAGCTAATTCTACAACTCTTTGAGCTGTATTTATTGCCTTCTCTTTTGAATCTTCAGGCAGACCAATCATAGTTTGGATTCCAAGAGCGATTCCCCTAGATTTTATCATTTTTGATGCCTTTGTAACGGCATCAATGCTGTGTCCTCTGTGACTGCATTTAAGCACCTGTTCATCAAGACTTTGTGCTCCTAGTTCAATAGTCTTAACTTCATATTCTACAAGTAAATCAAGTATCTCTTCACTAATATAGTCCGGTCTCGTTGAAAGCCTCATCTGTTTAACTTGTCCAGTTTTAACATAGCTATATCCTATTTTCAAATACCATTCCTGCTCTTCAATAGGTATACCTGTAAAGCTTCCACCATAAAAAGCTATTTCAACAAAAGCATCCCTACTTGTTTTTAAATTGTCTTCTATATTTTTTCTAATTTCTGCTTCATCTGCTTCATTTATCTGGCCACTTATTATCTTCTGATTACAGTATATACAATCAAATGGACAGCCTTTATGGGGTACAAAAACAGGAATTATTATATGTCTTTTAATTATTTAACACTCCCTTACCGGCATTATTTAGCAAAGTTACATAGCAAAGCTATTATAATTTTGTCATTGTAACTTTGTTAATGCATCTTTTGCAGCATTTTGTTCTGACTCTTTTTTTGAATGTCCTGTACCTTTTCCAGCAATAGATTCGTTAATGCTCACCTCTGTTACAAAAGTTTTATTGTGGTCAGGTCCGCTTTCATCAATAACATTATACAAAATATTTTGCTCTCCATTTTGTTGAACTAACTCCTGTAATTGTGTTTTGAAATCGTAAAACAGCTTACCCCCGACACAACTTTTTATTATACCTTCCATATTTTTAAGAATAAAGCCTTTAGCTGTGTCAAAACCACCATCAAGGTATATTGCACCAATTAAGGCCTCAAAGGCATCAGATTGAATGGAAATTTTATCTCTACCGCCAGACAGTTCTTCTCCCTTTCCTAAAAGTAAAAACGTTCCTAGCCCAATGTCAGCAGCACATTTTGCAAGTGAATTCTCACATACGATTTTTGCTCTAGTAACCGTTAGCTCTCCTTCTGGAAGATTAGGATACATTTTGTACAAATATTCACTAATCACCAAGCTTAATACTGAGTCTCCAAGAAATTCTATTCTTTCATTGTAACTTAGTTTTTTCGCTTTTTTTTCATTTGCATATGAGCTGTGTGTTATAGCTGTTTGAAGCGTTTTTTTGTCTTTAAAGGTATATTGTATTCTGTTTTCAAGTACGGATATACTATTATTAGTTTGGTTGTTATTTATCATATTTTGTGCATGTCCAATAACTTAATAAAACATTAAAAAGCAACGACATGCCTGGGCACCTCCTGAATAATAATTTTTATAACATAGCAAAGTTGGTTGATAGCTTTCATTGTACTTTCAAACTCAAAAACATATCTTAGTAATATTTCGTATTTAATAAACAATATTTTAAATGCAAATTAGTATAACATATCTATTAGCTTGAAACTAAAATAAAAGGTGGAGTACATAACCCCGCCTCTTATTTTATACTTTTATATTTATATCAGCAATAATTATTCTTCAAACTTTTTCAAACATATTGTTGCATTATGTCCGCCAAATCCAAGTGCATTAGATAATGCATACTTAATATCTGCTTTTCTACCTACATTTGGAACACAGTCAATATCACATTCTGGATCTTGGTTCTTTACATTTATTGTTGGTGGTAAAAATCCATCTTTTAGTGCCATTGCAGTAACAATAGCCTCTATAGCACCAGCAGCTCCTAACAAATGACCAGTCATTGACTTAGTTGAACTCATAGCAACCTTATCAGCATGTTCTCCAAATACTTTTTTAACAATTTTTACTTCTGATGGATCATTTAACGGCGTTGATGTTCCATGTGCATTAATATAACCAATATCTTCAGGCTTTATACCTGCATCGTTTATACACATTTGCATACTTCTTACTCCGCCATCTCCTTCAGGATGTGGTGCAGTAATATGATATGCATCGCAAGCACATCCATAACCAACAACTTCTGCTATAATATTTGCTCCTCTTTTAACAGCATGTTCATATTCTTCAATTACAAGAATACCAGCACCTTCACCACTTACAAATCCATCTCTATCCTTGTCAAAAGGCCTTGAAGCTGTATTAGGATCAGGGTTTTTGCTCATAGCACCCATTGAGCAAAAACCAGCAAAGCCCATAATTGTAATACATGCCTCAGAACCACCAGTTATCATTACATCAGCATCTCCACGCTGAATTACTTTAAATGCATCACCTATTGCATTATTGCCTGTAGCACATGCTGTGATAACGCACTCATTAAAGCCCTTAAAACCAAATTGAATAGCTATTTGTCCTGAAGCCATATTAGAAATTAGCATAGGAATAAAGAATGGGCTTACTCTTCCTGGTCCTTTATTGAGATAAACGCTATGCTGATCCTCAAAAGTTTCTATACCGCCAATGCCAGAGCCTACAATTACACCACATCTTTCTAAATTTACATCTTCTAAATCTAATTTAGAAGCTTCAACAGCCATTTTTGATGCTGCTATTGCAAACTGATTATATCGGTCCATTCTTTTTGCTTCTTTTCTATCCATAAACTGCGTAGGGTCAAAATCTTTTATTTCTGCAGCTACTTTTGTTGAAAGATTTGATACATCTATTCTTGTAACCTCACTGATACCGTTTTTACCTTCTTTTATAGAATTCCAAAATTGGTCTACGCCAAAACCCAAAGAAGAAACAACGCCCGCTCCTGTAATAACTACACGCTTATTCATAGTAACCTCCACACCCATTTAGGGCACAAATTATTGGTAATATATATTTAAAATTTAATATTATTATAGAAATTCATTTGACATAATTGGATTATTGTTTTTGGTTAAAAAAAGTCCCTGTAAGGGACTTTTTTTAACTGTTTTTTAAGAATTTTTTTTAATGTATTCAACAGCATCACCTACTGATGTGATTTTCTCAGCTTCAGCATCAGGGATTTCAAGGTTAAACTCTTCTTCTAAAGCCATTATAAGTTCAACAATATCAAGAGAATCTGCACCAAGATCATCTATAAAAGAAGATTCCATAGATATATCGTCTTCTTCAACACCTAACTGATCAACAACTATTTTTTTAACTTTTTCGAAAACCATATATTCACCTCCTTCCAGATTGATTCTATTGCATATATTTAAATACCGTAATATGCAATTATTTTCAATTTTAAGCATTAAAGCTCAAAAATCACTAACAATTCATAAATATATTATTATATAACTAAACCACCGTCAATATCTAATACTTGACCTGTAACATAGCCAGCCTCATCTGAAGCAAGAAAAGCAACAACATTAGCAACGTCTTCAGGTGTCCCAAACCTTCCAAGTGCTATTTTTTCTAAATATTTTTGCTTCGTATCCTCTGGTAATATTTCCGTCATTTCACTAATTATTATGCCTGGTGTTACAGCATTACAAGTAATTCCTCGTGGTGCAAACTCTTTTGCAGTGGTTTTAGTTAAGCCGATTAATCCGCCTTTTGATGCAGAATAATTTGCTTGACCGACATTTCCATATGCGCCTGCAACAGATGATATATTAACTATTCTGCCATATCGTTTCTTAAGCATAAGCTTTGCAGCTGCCTTTGTGCATAGAAATGCACCTTTTAAGTTTACATCTAAAACAATGTCCCAAGCATCCTCAGACATCATTGCCATTGGTTTATCTTTTGTGATACCAGCATTGTTTACAAGTATATCTATTCCGCCAAAGGTATCTAAACATGTATTAATCATCGTCTTAATATCTTCAGCCTTTCTTACATCACCTACAGTCGCAACAACTTTTATTCCCATAGCATCAAACTCTTTTGCTACTTCAAACACCCGATCAGTTGTTCCATTGAGTACAATATTTGCTCCAAGCTTACCAAGTTTTTCAGCAATTGCTTTACCGATTCCTCTTGAAGAACCTGTAATAATAGCAGTTTTCCCTCCAAATTGCATATTGATTATACCTCCAAATCGGACTATCTTTTAAGAAATATTTATAAACTTAGAATAAGTTTCTTAAAATAAGTTTCTTAAAATAAGTTTCTTAATATTAATTTACTTCTACAAAAGTAGATACAGCAACCAATCCTATTTAGATAATTCCTCTAATGTTTTATTTAAACTTTCCATATCCTCTATATTTAAAGCCTTTACATCTTTATTTATCTTCTTTATAAAACCGCAAAGAACTTTGCCAGGTCCAATCTCTATAAAAGTATCAACACCTTCATTAAGCATAGTTCTTATACAATTTTCCCAAAGTACTGATTTACTAACCTGATTTACAAGCAAATCCTTAACAACATTTTTATCAGTTATACACTCTGCAGTAACATTAGTAACTACAGGAATTTTAATATCGTTTAAAGTTACATTTTGAAACTCTGCAGCTAATTTTTCCCCTGCTGGCTTTAACATGCTGCAATGAAATGGTGCGCTAACAGGCAAAAGAACAGTTCTTTTTGCGCCCTTTTCCTTACACAATTCACTAGCCCTCTCAACTGCCGCTTTTTCACCAGCAATTGCAATCTGACCTGGACAATTAAAATTAGTTGGCTCCACAACGCCAAATTTTGAAGCTTCATTGCAACAATCAACAACACTGTCGTTATCAAGTCCAATTATTACTGACATAGCACCAACATCAGCTGGTACCGCCTCTTGCATATATTTACCTCTTTTTTTAACAAGCTTAACAGCTTCGCTAAAACTCATAGTATTTGCAGCAACATGAGCAGTATATTCACCTAAGCTTAAACCTGCTACATAATCAGGCTTTATACCCTTTTCAAGAAGTGGCTGCATACATGCAATACTTGTAGTAAGTATTGTTGGCTGAGTATTCTCAGTTATTTTTAATGTTTCATCATTGCTGTTAAATATCATTTCTTTAATATCAAAGCCTAAAGCATTTGATGCCTCTTCAAAAATGTCATTTGCACATTTATATTCATCAGCAATTTCCTTACCCATACCTACATACTGGGCTCCCTGACCAGGAAAAATAAAAGCTAGCTTACCCATGCTAATCCCTCGCTTTACAAAATCTTTAATATCTTTATAATAAATTAAACATAAAAGTGGTTAAAACCATTTAAGTGCTATAGATCCCCAAGTTAATCCACCGCCAAAACCGACGAGAACCATGTTGTCACCTTTTTTAAGCTTACCTTCACGATTGGCTTCATCTAATGCTACTGGTATTGATGCAGATGATATGTTTCCATACTTTTGAATTATATAATGCAACTTATCGTCTGTGACACCAAGCTTCTTAATTGCACCGTCAATAATTCTTGTATTTGCTTGATGAGGAAAAATATACTGCAAATCATCTACCGTCATGTTTAGTTCCTCTAAAACACGGATAGTTGCATTAGACATTGTCTTAACAGCAAATTTAAATACTTCTGTTCCATCCATCCATAGTGAATTCTGCTTTCCATTTTGTCTTTTTTCTTTTTCAGTATCTGTAACATACAAGTTTGGAGAAGTAATAGTCATTGCAGAAGTACCATCTGATCCTAGGAAAGAATTAAGCATTCCATACCCCTCATCAACTTCACTTAATATGACAGCACCAGCCCCATCTCCAAATAGTATGCAGGTGTTTCTATCCTTCCAATCTACTATCTTTGATAATGCTTCACAACCAATTACTAAAGCATGTTTGTACATTCCACTTGCAATAAACTGTTGAGCAACTACCATAGCATAAATAAATCCTGTACAAGCAGCACTAATATCAAATGCTATAGCTTTACTTGCACCAATCGCTGCCTGAATAATGCATGCTGAAGAAGGGGTCATAAAGTCATCTGTAATACTTGCATAAATAATCAAATCAATATCTTCTGCTTGTAAGTTCGCGTTTTCTAAAGCCCTCTTAGCCGCTTCGATGCCCATTGAATTTGATGGCAAATCATCATCTAAAATTCTTCTTTCAGAAATTCCAGTTCTCTTTAAAATCCAGTCATTCGATGTGTCAACCATTTTTTCTAAATCGAAATTAGTAAGCACTTTTTCAGGTAAATAACTGCCAGTTCCAATTACACCGATACTTTTAGCTAGTTTCATCATCAGAAGGCTTCACCTCCATATTTTCAAATTGGTTTTTGATTTCATCAACAACTCCACACTGAACTAGTGGAATTGCTCTCTTTAAAATTGCAGTTCTAATAGTTTTTGCTTTTGAAGAACCATGACTCTTAATAACAAGTTCTTTTACTCCTAGTACAGGAGCACCTGCGAGCTCATCAGGATCAAACTTGCTTTTAAAATCCTTAAATGCTGGTTTCATTAGCAAATAACAAAACTTTGTAACTATACTTTTAGTAAAGAGATTTTTTATCTCTTTTAATAATAAAGAACCAGCACCTTCAAATAGCTTAAGAGAAACATTACCTACATATCCATCACATACAGCAACGTCCACATCACCAGTTGTAATGTCGTTTCCTTCCATATTACCAATGAAGTTAATAGGACCTGTAGATAGAAGCCCAAATGCATTTTTTAAATTTTCATTACCTTTTGCATCCTCTGACCCAACATTTAACAAGCCAATTTTAGGGCTTTCAAGCTTATAGATAAGCTTCATATATATAGAACCCATAATTGCAAATTGCAAATAATTAATAGGCCTACAAACAGTATTCATACCTGCGTCAATAATTAAAACCATGTTCTTCTTTGATGGCACCAAAGCTGGCAGAGAAGGTCTATCTATTCCTTTTATTCTACCGATTAACAACAATGCGCCAGTCATTAGTGCTCCAGTATTACCTGCCGATATAAATGCATCTCCCTTTTTTTCTTTAAGGAGTCTAAAACCAACAACCATTGAAGAATCTTTCTTACTCTTAATAGCTTTTGTAGGAGTATCACAACCTTCAATAACCTCAGTTGCATTTACAACATCAATTCTATCTTTATCAAACTTGTTACCATCTAAAATTTTTTGTATAACATCACTTTTTCCAACAAGAGTTATTTTAAAGCCATCCTGCATATTTACAGCTTCTATACATCCATCTATAATAGCCTTTGGTGCATTATCTCCACCCATAGCATCAACGATAATATTTATCACTTTAGTTCACACTCCATTTATTTTAAGGTTTTTCTATTATGCCTTTACATTATCTTTTTCTATAGTAACTAGGATAAATTTCCCTCTGAATACCTCTGTATTTTTTTCATATATTTTTACCCAGACAATAAATCTACTTCCCTTAGTTTTCTTTACTTCTGCCTTTGCGATAATTTTTGCACCAGAGTATACTGGAATCTTGTATTTTATATTTGCAACACCGACAAGTGCTACCTGTGCATCTATTACAGCTATTGCAAGAGTTTCTGCTAAAGAGTAAATATAATGTCCTCTAACAATACGTGTTTTCTCAAAAGCCATTGGATCATTTGTTTCCATTAAAGATATTGCACTCTGCCCTAGCTGCAAATCTATGAGTTCACCTATTAGCTCTTTGCCTTCAATGGACTTCAACTTCTCTTGATTGCTTTCTGCAACATTTTTAATTCTCTCTCTGAGTTCGGGAATTCCTAACTCAAGTCTATCCAATCTAATTGTTGGCACACTAACCTTAAAAAAATCAGCTAATTCTTCATCTGTTAAAAACGGGTCATATTTGATCTTTTCAAGGAGGGTTTTCTGCCTTAGTTGTTTATGTGATGACGATCTACTCAAAAACAAACACTCCTTATTATCTATTGTATATAATTATTACCAGATACTAATTGCTGATAACAAGATTATATATTAACTTTAACTATATTGCAACTGTTTTCTAATATTATTGCCTAACTTTTGCCAGATACTCTATATATTAAACGTTATAAAATTTATATAGAATACCTAATACTAACTAATATAGCGACATAATAAATAAAATCTTATTTAGTTATAAATTCTTTAAATTTAAATTGGACATATCGTATTTGCTGCATATGCAGCGATAGTATTGAACAATGCGAAGTTTTCACGTGCATTCATCATTCTCTTCGAATACACAAAAAGCTGCTCGCAGTTTTTTGTATTCGAGCAACCAAGCAATGGCGAGCTTCGCTCCATCACCGCAATGCGCCTATATAAAATGTGATTCCACATTTTATATGAAAATTAGTATAACCACTATGCATAAAAATAGAAGCCGTAATTCATTATTACGGCTAAATGAAAACGCTATATGATATTTTTTACATGTCACCAGATTTTAATATTTTGCCGTTCTTTACAAAGAAATCTATACCAGAATAAATAGTTACTACAACAGCTATAAACATCAGGTAAGTGTCAAAAGGAAGATCAGTTATAAGCAAAAATGGCCAATTTTTTAGTAAGCAAACTGATACAGCTACTGTTTGTAATACCATCTTTATTTTCCCAGATTTATTAGCTGCAATAACTTGTCCTTCGGCTGCTGCGATTGAACGAAATCCTGTAACAAGTAGCTCTCTAGAAATAATTATCATAGCAGCCCAACCAGTAATAATATCACTTTGTACAAGTGCTATCAATGCCGCTGTTATTAGTAACTTGTCTGCTATTGGATCAAGAAATTTTCCTAAAGGAGTTACCAGCTTATGCTTTCGTGCAATATATCCATCTACCCCATCAGTACTTGCTGCTAAAATAAAAATAACAGCAGCAATATAAGTCCCAGTCCCGTTAACAAATCTATTAAATGCTAACATCTCATCCTTAAGATATCCCAATAAAGGAAAGTTTACTGTAGCATCAGGAATTGGTATTAAAAAAATCATTAATAATGGCACCAATATAATTCTAGATACTGTTATTTTATTTGGTAAATTCATTTATGACCTCTCCTATCAAATCATATTCTTCTGCGTTTAATATCTTTATGTCAACAAAGTTTCCTAGAGTAAGTGGCTCACTACTAGTAAAATATACTAAACCATCAATTTCTGGTGCTTCTGCATATGTACGTCCATAATAGAATATACCATCATCAGCAATTCCGTCAACAATAGCTTTATAAACTTTGCCTGTTCTATTAATGTTTATATCTTTGCTAATTGCATTTTGTAGTTCAAGTACCTTTTTTTGACGTTGTTGTTTTATTCTTTTGCTAATTTGATTTTTCATTTTTGCAGCAGATGTTCCTTCTTCTTTTGAGTACGTAAAAACACCTAATCTATCAAATTTAAATTCTTCAACGAAACTAATTAATTGCTCAAAGTCTTCTTCAGTTTCATCTGGAAACCCTACTATCATAGTTGTTCTTATAACTATATCATTAACGCTCTCTCTAAGCTTATTTAAAGCTGTCCGTATTTGGGAAATTTTTCCTCTACGCCCCATAAGCTTCAGAATTCTATCTGATGCATGTTGTATAGGAATATCCAAATATTTACATACTTTAGGATTTGATGCGATTTCTTTTATTAGGTCATCATCAATCTCTTCCGGATAACAGTATAATAATCGAATCCACTCAATGCCAGAGATTTTTGATATTTTTTGTATCAGCTCAGGCAACATTTTTTTCTCATATAAATCTATTCCATATCTAGTTGTATCTTGGGCAACTAATATAATCTCCTTAGCACCGTTTTTAGCTAAAAATTCAGCTTCTTTTATTAATGACTCAATATTTCTACTTCTGTATTTACCTCTTAAATATGGGATGATACAATATGTGCATCTATTATCGCAGCCTTCAGATATTTTCAAATAAACAGATTGCTTACCAGATGAAATTAAACGCTTTTCATCAAGATAATCTATATCTTCAAGTTTCCCATAAGAAACAGTTTTTTCACCTTTATATGCCAAATTAATTACATCTGCTATCTCTTTATAGTTCCCAGTACCAAGAACTGCATCAACCTCTGGTATTTGATCAAGTATTTTATCCTTGTACCTTTCGGCCATACACCCTGTAACTATTAGTATTTCACATTTTCTTTTCTTTTCCTCAGCCATCTCTAAAATAGTATTTATAGACTCTTGTTTTGCAGATTCAATAAATCCACATGTATTTACTATCAAAATATGAGCATTTTCTTTGTTATTTACAATTTCATAATCTGCATTTGATAGCAAACCCAGCATTATTTCACTATCTACTAAATTTTTAGGGCATCCCAAGGAAACAATGCCAATTTTTTTGTTCACAATTACTCTCCTTAAAAATATTTTATATAATAAGCATGACTTTTATTATAGCATAATTAATCATTTATGTAATTTTTCAAACTGAATCACTGTTATCAATTGAATCACTGCCATCAAATTATGTTTAAACCATAAAAAGCGAATCTAGTGGTTAAAGGTATATAAAATACGCACATTATTTCAACAATGAAAGCAATAGCAGTCCTATACATAAAAAAACTATACAAAAAATAAAACTACAATAAAAATTATTTAATAATATTGTGAAATTGTCAATGTAATTAGAAAAATTATTTTAAAAAGTTTTAATAGTTAAGATTATTATTAATCAAAATCTTCAAAATTATTATCAGGAACAAATTCGCTTATTGCTCTTGATATTTGCCGATAGCTGAATCCCCGATTGGCTAGAAATGACCTCATCTTTTGAAGGTTTTTTTCATCAAAAGAAGTAAGTTTAGAAAATTTCTTTATTAACAGTTTGTAAGCAATGTTATCTTCGTCTAAATCAATTTTTTCCAATGCCTTGTTTATAATATCATCTGAAATTCCTTTATAGCTTAATTCCATTGATAGCATTTTAATTGACTTTGGCTGAAGCTTAGTTTTTTCGGTTATGTATTTAATAGCATACTGGTAGTCATTTATGTAGTCTATCTCAACTAATTTTTTTATAACTTTATCGATTATTTCTTCTTCGTATCCAAGTTCAGAAAGCTTTTGATTTATCTCATTTGATGTTCTAAGTTTTAGAGAAAGGTATTTAACAGCAGAACACTTTGCAGCATCATAAACTTCATAAGATAATATAAATTCTAAAGTCTCTTGTGAAATGTTTTTGCCTACAAAAAGTTCTAGAGCTTTAATACGTTTTTGAGGTAAGCAAAAAGAAATCATATCATCAATATACACTTTAGCCATTGATGCAATGTTTTTATTCACTTCAATAGATGTAATAACCACAATATCCTCCTATAAATAAACAACGCAAGTCAACTCAACTTTCCCAGTCTAATTGCTGAGCCGAATCTTGGTACACCTATAGGTGGATCAAATCAACTTCCCCACATAAAAAGTCTATAGGCGTTCATACTAATACGCATATTTAATAAAATTTTCACATACATTAAATATAAAAAGTAATTGCATAAATTAGTCTGTCTACCACAAATCTAACTATCAATGCAATTACCTGACAATTTTAGATATATAACTCACTTTCCCACAGCATTTATAGACTCTTTTCTGACAGTGTCAGCATTACTTGCTATTATTTAAAAAGCAAATCTTTTGACTTAACATATGAGCAATCAAAGCCATTTAGCGGAATACTTATCGATAAAGTATAGCAGGCTTTTGATTTACATATGAGCAATCAGAGCCCTAAAATGCTATATGTGGGAGTTTAGTATCTGAATTTAACATTTGAATTGAAAATGTTTATGATTATTCATCTAAACACAAAAGTTTAATTGATTTACTCAGCATCATCATTTTCATCAATAGCATCTTCTTCATTAACAGTTTGTTCAGCTTGTTCGACTACAGAAGAGAAGTTACTTCTTACCATCTTTTCAATCTCATCACATAACAAAGAATTTTCTTTTAAGAATTGTTTTGAGTTCTCTCTTCCTTGACCAATACGCTGGCCATTATACGAAAACCAAGCGCCGCTTTTATTTACGATATCCATATTTACAGCCATATCAAGAATACTGCCTACTTTTGATATACCCTCACCATAAACAATGTCAAATTCTGCTTCTTTAAATGGTGGCGCAATCTTGTTCTTAACAACTTTAACCCTAGTCCTATTACCTACTACTTCATTTCCCTGTTTAATTGATTCTATTCTTCTCACATCTAGACGAACAGATGAATAGAACTTTAAAGCTCTACCTCCTGGTGTAACTTCAGGATTTCCAAACATAATACCAACCTTTTCACGGAGCTGGTTGATAAATATAGCAGTTGTCCTAGATTTGCTTATTATACCAGCAAGCTTACGTAGTGCTTGAGACATAAGCCTAGCTTGTAATCCAACATGAGAATCTCCCATCTCCCCGTCTATTTCAGCCTTTGGGACAAGCGCTGCAACTGAGTCAACAACAATAATGTCTATAGCGCCACTTCTAACAAGAGCTTCTGTAATTTCTAGTGCCTGTTCACCTGTGTCAGGCTGAGATACTATCAAATTGTCTATATCAACCCCAAGATTTCTAGCATACTTAGGATCAAGAGCATGTTCAGCATCAATAAATGCTGCTTCTCCACCCATTTTTTGAGCTTCTGCAATCATGTGAAGTGCAACTGTTGTCTTACCAGAGGATTCAGGTCCATAAATCTCAACAATTCTTCCTCTAGGCACTCCACCAATTCCGAGTGCTATATCAAGGCTCAGTGAACCAGTAGGGATAAACTCAACATTCATATGTGCATTCTCTCCTAATTTCATAACTGAACCTTTTCCAAATTGTTTTTCAATCTGACCTAGAGCCATTTCTAATGCTTTCTTCTTTTCTAACATGACATTTCCTCCTCACGAATATCGAACGTTTGTTCTTTTTAAATTATATAGCTTTTTCTTTTTGTAGTCAACTACTAAAAATAAATTTTTTAATTAAGTTCTTTTAAGCTTTCTTAGTATTATATTCATTTTATCAAATACCTTATTTTTAAACGACACCGCTTCATTAACTTTCAAAAGCATAGTGCTTCCAAAATAGACTAGAGCACCAATTGCAATTTCTAAACCTATAGCAAGAATTTCGTATAGCTTAGAATGGATCGTAAATTTCTGTGTAAAATCAATTGGAATAATTCTATTCATAAAGTAAAGAACAACTCCCATTATAGCCGCTGATATAAAAAGCTTTCCTGAGTACTTAATGAGTTTATTCCACTTCATATTATCCATCTTCTTAGAAAGAACCCTCATCATAATAATCATATAAACTATGCTTATTAATGAATATGATAATGCCATGCCTGCTGGTCCTAAATGAGTCAAATCGTTTGTATAATAAAATACTGTGCAGAATATCAGATTAAGGATCATTGATAATATACCGACAAAAAGTGGTGTTTTTGTATCATTATTCGCATAAAAGGCCCTAGAGAGTATTGCTAACATTGATTGTGCAATCATAGCTGCAATAAACATCACAAGTATAACGCCTGCTAGTGTTATTCTTTCACTATCTATTTGTGCAGACCATTTATATACTACACTAATTAAAGGATTAGCAAGTAGTGTAAAAGCTATAGCTGACGGTATTATTAAATAGAGAATTGTTTTAAATGCATTATCCAATATACCTTTAAACTCATCAACCTTTTTTAATGCAAGCTTTTCGGATAACGTCGGAAGCAAAGCAGTTCCTAATCCCATTGCGAATACACCGTAAGGTAGCTGCCATAAATCATTTGCATTAGCGTACGCCGTAACACCCCCATCAAACTTAAAAAGTGAAATATAATTTTGAGTAATCAAAATGTTAACTTGAACAATAGCAGATGCACCTAGCGATGGAATTGCTAGTTTAAATAATCTTCTAAAACCAGCATGATGCCAATGTATTTTGAGCCTATAATGCTTTAGATTTGGAATTGCAAATGAAACTTGAATTATTAAATATATGACAGCACTTGTAAGTACGCCAAAGGCAACATATCTTACTCCGAACCTACTTAAAACAAAAACACTAAGTGCAACTCCCATATTATAAATTGAAGGACCAAAAGCTGCAGCTGCAAAGCGTTGATATGAATTCAGTACACCATTTGTCAATCCTGCCAACATCATAACAGCAACTGATGGAAAAAGAATTCTAGTCAATTGTATTGTAAGTTCTCTCTTTGGTCCTTCATAACCTTTTGCTGTCATTGATACTACTTGCGGTGCAAAAACAACACCCAATATACAAAGAAAAATCATTGCGATAAATATAACATTTATAAATGTTCCGACTGCTTTCCAGCCATCCTCTTCTTCATCTTTTGCCAAATAACCTGATAATATTGGTATAAGCGCAGCCGATATTGCACCGCCTATAAGCAAATTGTACATCAGATCAGTAGTTTTAAATGCAGCCAATAAAGAATCTGATTGTGATGCAGTTAGTAAATTATTAATTAATATAGTTCTCAGATAACCTGTAATTCTGCTGACAATCATAGATGTCATAACAATTATGGCGGCACCTGTTAGTTTTTTATTTTTAGAATTCAATTCATTAACCCCCTGACTGCACTTTGCAGCCCTTATTCGTTTGTCTATATTTGTACGCCAATATCAATCTCTAACCCCATAATATGTCTTCTAATCATGTCAAAGGCATGTAAAGATGTGACTGCACGAATTCTGTTTCTATTTCCAGAAAGTCTAAGCTCTTTTGTAATAGTTCCCTCTTTTGAAGAAAGTCCAACATATACCAACCCAACCGGTTTTTCGATTGTTCCACCACCCGGCCCAGCTATACCTGTAATGGAAATACCGATATCTGTATCCAACCTTTTTCTTATTCCATCTGCCATTTCGGCAGCAGTTTCACGGCTAACAGCACCATACTTTGCCAAAGTTTGTGCTTTCACTCCAAGAATCTCTTCTTTCGCCTCATTTGCATAAGTTACTGCCCCGCCAATAAAGGACTTCGATATTCCTGGATAATTTGTTAGTGTTTCTGCAACAAGACCACCAGTGCATGATTCAGCAGTAGCGATAGTAATATTTTTATCTAAAAGAAGATTTGCACAGACAGCATCAAGAGTTTGGTCTGTATCTGAATATAGACAATCACCAGTTCTTTTCTTAATTTCATCTAAAACTGGATTTAAAATTGTTTCAGCATTTTCACCTGCTTTTACTTTTGCCGATACTCTTAATGTAACCTCACCTTCTTTTGCATATGTTGCAATTGTTGGATTAGTCTGCCCATCAATCAAATCAATGATTAGTGTTTCCATCGCAGATTCTCCAATACCAAACACTCTTAAAAACTTTGATTCGATTAAGTATAAACTTTTCTTTTTGAAGTAAGGCATTACAGATTCGTCGAACATCGGCTTCATTTCAGATGGTGGACCCGGAAGCATAATAACAACCTTAGATCCATTTTCCATAATACATCCTGGGGCTGTTCCGTTATTATTTTTGAGTATTATACAGTCTTCAGGCATATAGGCTTGCTTTTCGTTATTTTGAGTCATCTTTCTTCCTACTTTGCTGAAATAATCTTTGATGGAATTTAGACTTTCCTCATGTAAAACAAGCTTTTTGCCAAATACTTTAGCGATGGTTTCTTTAGTCAAGTCGTCCTGAGTTGGACCAAGTCCTCCTGTTGTTATTACAACATCACATCTTTCCAATGCCAATTTTAAGTTTTTCTGCAATCTATCAGAATTATCTCCAACAACACTGTGATAGTAGACTCCTATACCTACATCTGGCAATTTTGAGGATATATATTGTGCATTTGTATTTGAAATCTGTCCCATAAGAAGCTCTGTTCCAACTGCTAATATTTCTGCTTTCATGCTTCTTCGTCCTCCTGTTAAAAATTGTTTGCTTTAACTATTCTTCAAAATATAAATTTAATATTTTTTAAACCTGTAATCTGTGTTACTAAACAATAATAAATGCATCTTCACCATTATATCAATACACAATAAAAATAGTAATATAAATTCCATAAAATACTTACTCATTTCTATATACATTTCATAACACTATAACATTATATATTATTTTGTAATAGAGACAAGTAGACGAAGCGTAAAGAAAGGTGCAATGATTTGATGGTATTTACATACAATTATTTCTTTTAGACATAAGGCTGGAGAAAATCAAAAATAATAAAGGGAAATACCTAGTTTATAACATTCATTCAAGAAAATGCACATCCGTGTTGTTATTGTGTAAATTTGATACATAGATATATTTAAAAAACTAATTGGATAAAAATTTCTTAGAAATGATAACTGACTTACATTAGACTAACAGTAGAATTATACCATATATTACGAATATATCAAGTATTATTTTTAATTAACGCAGATGATTGTGTAAATGAAATGAATTGAGCTCCTTGATTCCGGCTGAGTTTTAAAGCCTGAAATCAATGAGCTCATATAGTTAATAATTTATTAATACTTCAATATTAGAAAATAATTAATCTATGTGTCCTTCTATTACTTTCCAATCAATTGGTATATCTTCATAATTAGAAAGTTTAGTGCAGGCCAAGAAGCAAGAGCTGCCAATAGGCATTGTAGCACGAAGCCATAAAGCAGGAGCTGTACCTGTCATATTTTCACAGCCAGAAAAACATCCACTAAAATCATTAACACAAAGATTGTTATCAAATAAGCCTGTTGGTATTTGAACTATACTTTTGCAGCCAGCGAAACATGATTCAAAAGTGGTAACTTTCACATTTTTATTAAACAAGTCAGTTGGTATTTCTCTCAATTGTTTACAATCATTAAAACATCCTGAAAAATCAGTAACATTAACATTTTTATCAAATAAACCTGCTGGTATTTGAGTTAGGGGTTCACAGGCAGCAAAACATCCCCTAAAATTATCAACATTGACGTTTGTATCAAATAATCCTTCTGGTATTGTTGTTAATTTATAACACCCCAAAAAGCATCCGTTAAAATTCCTAGCATTTACATTGTTCCTAAACAATCCTGCTGGTATCGTTGTAAGTTTTGAGCAATAATTAAAACAGAATGCAAAATTTGTAGCATCAATATTGTAATCAAATAGCCCTTCAGTTATTGATACCAAGCTTCCACATCTATAAAAACAATTATTAAAATCTGTAGCTTTAACATTTTTATTAAATAGTTCTTTTGGGATTGAAGTTAGTTTAGTGCAATATTGAAAGCAACCACCGAAACTAGTAACATTAACATTATTTTCGAATAGACCTGCTGGGATTGAAACTAGGTTTATACAACCACAAAAGCAATCATTAAAATCAGTAGCGTTTATGTCCGGTATAGGCTTTACTACCTCAACTAAATTTTCATCATTATAGAAACTAATTGGCATTTGAGAAAATGATATTACTTTTATAGAATATGTCCCTATTGTTGAATAATTATGGGATCTATTAGAATAATTCGCTACTTTGCTGATTGTACCATCTCCCCAGAGTACTACAACATTTGTTGCTGTTGTTACATTTTTTATTGGGAATTTGTAAACTTCATTTGCAGCAGAAGTTTTGATTTTAAATTCAAATAAACTCGAATCTGGTTCAAAGCAGGTTATCATGCCCAAAAGATACTTTTTCATGGTTGCTAGGTCAAGAGAATCGAATTCATTATCAAAATTTACATCATCTAACCTAACAGTAGGTTTGCTTTCAGAAGGAAATAAATCAACTGCTCCTTGAAGATACATTTTCATTAAAGCAAAATCAAGAGAATCAACTGTACCATCTAAATTTACGTCACCAATCTTGTAGTTATTTTCATTCACATCAACTACTACATTTTCTGCTACACCTTCTTCATTAGAAGCAGCATTTACTATGAATGTCATGCTCCCAAAAAGAATTAGTACCGCAATTAAAAAACTAGAAAAAAAACATTTAATCCTCATTTTTCGTCCTCCTTAAGTTGAATATTAGTACATATTACCTTTTATTGTAATTATACCATAAATATTTATGCTAATATTTAAAACATTAATTTATTTAATATAATAAAAAAGGATATAGCCACTAAAGAATGTAGCTATACCCCTGTGTATAAATCAATTATAAGGGTTATTAATTTAATTTATTTAATCATAGCATATGCTTAAGCCATACGTTGAGACTGAAAAGCATTTATTCCCAATGCAATCTACTTACAATATATTTTGTCACTAGGAATGACCTTAACATCACAATTTTTAAGAGTTTTTAAAGCATTGTCAGGATTTTCAACCCTTAAGATTACAAAAGCTTCATTACCAAATTTGCCAACAAAAGCATACATATACTCTATGCTAATAGAGTTACTTTGCAATATTTCCAGAACATATGCCAGTCCTCCGGGCTTATCCTCAATTGCAATCGCAACTACATCAGTACAGCTAACAGTGAAATCATTTTCACTCAATATTTTTTCAGCTTCTTTAGGTTTGTTTACAATGAGTCTAAGAATACCAAAATCCGTAGTATCAGCTATTGATAATGCACATATATCTATATCCTTGTCAGCTAATGTCTTAGTCACTTCTGCCAAACGTCCTGATTTGTTTTCCAAAAAAACAGAAATCTGTTGTATAAGCATGATTATAGCCTCCCCATTATTTTTATAAATTTTATCAAATAAAATATAGTTTAAAGTACTCTTTTATCTATTACTCTCTTTGCTTTACCTTCACTACGCTGAATAGATTTTGGCTCTACCAGTTTGACTTTCGCACCTATCCCTAATGTGCTTTGAACTTCTTTTGTAATTTTTCTTTCTATATCCTCTAATTTTTTAACTTCATCAGAGAATAGACTTGGTGAAATCTCAACTTGTATTTCTAATGTATCTAAATTGTCTTTTCTATCAACTACTAACATATAATGAGGAGCAGTCTCACCAATTGATAGAAGAACACTTTCAACCTGAGATGGGAATACATTTACCCCTCTAATTATGAGCATATCATCAGTCCTGCCTGTTACTTTGCTCATTCTAACCTCTGTACGGCCACATTCACAGCGTTCGTAGTTTAATGAGGACAAATCTTTTGTTCTATACCTAATTAAAGGCAAGCCTTCTTTTGTTACTGTAGTAAATACTATTTCGCCCTTTGAACCTGCTGGCAGAACTTCCTCTGTTTCAGGATCAATAATTTCAGGTATAAAATGATCCTCTGGTATATGCATACCGTTTTGCAATTCACACTCACACGCAACTCCAGGTCCAATAACTTCGCTTAAACCGTATATATCAAATGCTTTTATTTTTAGTCTTTCTTCAATTTCTTTTCTCATACTCTCAGACCAAGGTTCAGCACCAAAAATACCTGCTTGTAGTTTTAAATCACTTCTTTTAACCCCAAGTTCTTCCATCTCCTCAGCTAGGTATAATGCATATGAAGGTGTACACGCAATATGTGTTGTTCCAAAATCCTGCATTAATGATAGCTGAAGCTTTGTATTTCCTGATGATGTAGGAATAACTGATGCTCCAACCTTTTCACCGCCATAATGTGCACCAAGTCCACCAGTAAACAAACCATATCCGTAGGAAACCTGCAAGAATGATTCTCTCGTAAGCCCAGCTCCTGTAAATTGACGAGCTATAACCTCTGACCATACTTCAAGATCCTCTTTAGTATAACCTACAACTGTTTTCTTTCCTGTTGTTCCAGATGATGCATGAATTCTAACAATCTCACTCATAGGAGTTGCAAACAATCCAAAAGGATAAGTATCCCTTAAGTCCTGCTTGTACGTAAAAGGTAAATGCTTTAAATCATCCACCGATTTAATATCCCCTGGCAAAACACCTTTCTTATCCATCTTTTCTCTGTAAGCTGGTACATTATTATATACCCTGCTTACTGTTCTAATGAGCCTCTCTGACTGTACTTTTCTCATTTCGTCTCTGGACATACATTCATATTTTTCATTCCAAAAAGACATAATCTAACCCCCTAAAAGAATTGAATGTTTTATATATTTAAATTTCGCCACAACATTCCCCTTGGAATGGCTTTTAGGGTTTACCACATATTATGAGCCCCACACAAAAGCAATAGGCTAAAAGCAGCACAAGGTTGGGAAACCAACATTGTTATGTTTTAGTTTATGTTACAAATAACAAAAATGACTTAAAAATTTAATACTAAAACTAACTAAAACTTTAATACAAATTACTCAATTTTCAGCTAGTAAAGCTGAGTAAGTATTTTATCAAAGTATTATTTATGATACTTATATCCTTCATCAAAAGCTTTTAGATTTAATTCTAAAAATTTTGAAGGAACTACTTCACGAATAGCCTCAACAAAAATATCTTTATCTATACCCGTCAATTTAGCCAGTACTCCTATGAGTACAATATTGACAGCCTTTATATTTCCACATTCAAGAGCAATCTTAAGTCCATCTAATGAATATATTTGATGATTCTCCTTAAGAGTTTCAATAATATTTTCAGGATATTTTGCCTTACCAATTATAACTGGCATAGGATCTATTTGTTGCTCATTTATTATCATTTTACCATTTTTACTTAAATGGTCAATACATCTTAGTGCCTCTAGCTTCTCAAATGCCAGAATTATATCAGCTTCTCCCTTTTCAATTAATGGAGAATATACCTTTTCACCAAGTTTAACATAAGTAACAACACTTCCGCCTCTTTGAGACATACCATGAACTTCTGAAACCTTTACATCAAAGTTCATTTTTAAAGCAACATTACCTAATATTCTACTAGCAAGAAGAGTACCTTGACCACCAACTCCAACAATTAGTATATTTAATTTTTCCATAATAACCTCCACACCCACGCCGACTTTCGGCATAAAAATTTAATAACATTTCGTGGAGGTACGCCAGTTTTTATAGCGTTCCACCCACACTTGCAAAAACCACAAAGTGGTTTTGAGGCTCGAAATTGCACCATGTTCGCACAAACCAATCATTACTTGCAAAAACCACTTGTGGTTTTTGTGGCTCGAAAATGCACCATGTTAGTACAACCATATCATTACTTGCAAAAACCACTTGTGGTTTTTGTGGCTCGAAATTGCACCATGTTAGTACAACCATATCATTACTTGCAAAAACCACTTGTGGTTTTTGTGGCTCGAAAATGCACCATGTTCGCACAACCATATCATTACTTGCAAAAACCACAAAGTGGTTTTTGAGGCTTGAAAATGTACCATGTGTGTACAAACGAGGTTTTCAAGCTTTTATGCCTTATTAATAGCACCAAAGCTACATATCTTTGTACAAAGTTTGCAACCAACACAAAGTGCAGCATCTATTTCTAAATGTTCACCCTTATCAACTATAGCCGGGCATCCTATCTTCATGCACATTTTACATTTCTTACATTTTTCTTGATCTATCTTGTGAGCACCTTCATATTTAACGTTTTTAAGAAGTGCACAAGGTCTTTGAGAAATAATTACAGAAGGCTCATCAACCTCAGTCTCAGCTTTTACTACCCTTTCAAATTCTTTTATATCATATGGGTCAACAACTGTAACTCTATTAATTCCAACTGCCTTACAGATTAATTCAAGGTCAACTTGTTTAGTAGGTTCACCTTTTATTGTAAAGCCAGTGGTAGGATTTTGTTGGTGACCTGTCATACCTGTAATTGAATTATCAAGTATAAGTACTGTTGAATTACCTTTATTATATACAACATCTATTAAACCTGTGATTCCAGAATGTATAAACGTAGAATCACCAAGAATAGCAACTGTTTTCTTTCCAAATTCTGCTCCACGCGCCTTTTCCATACCATGAGCAACACCAATGCTGGCACCCATACAAACACATGTATCAATACTCTCATTTGGTGCCAAAGCTCCAAGTGTATAACAGCCTATATCTCCGCTCACATGCAATTTCATTTTCTTAAGAACATAGAACATACCTCTATGAGGGCATCCAGGGCACATTACAGGAGGTCTAACTGGTACAGGTTGATTTGATATCTCAATATTTTCAACTGTTTCACCTAAAAGTCTTTCAGCGATAATTTGGCTACTTAGCTCACCGATAACGGGAAGCTTTTCCTTACCAATAACCTTTATACCCATCTTTTTAATCTGATCTTCAAAGAATGGTTCAAGCTCTTCAACAACATAAAGAGTTTTTACTTTTCCAGCAAATTCAGTAATAAGCTTTTCAGGTATTGGATACACCATGCCAATCTTTAAAACAGATGCATTTGGCATAGCTTCCTTAACGTATTGATATGCGACACCACTTGTGATAACACCAATATCATTGCTATTCATTTCTACCCTATTAAAATCACTGACATCAGAATAATCTTTCAAATCAGCCATTCTTTTTTCAACAACAACATGTCTTTTTCTAGCCATAGCTGGCATCATAACATATTTGCCCGCATCTTTAATATATTCCTTGAGCTTATAATCTTCCTTATCATACAATTCAACAATACTTTGAGAATGGGCTACTCTAGTTGAAAGGCGAACAATTACTGGAGTGTCAAATTGCTCACTAATTGAAAATGCCTTTTTCACGTAATCTTTACACTCCTGACTATTAGAAGGCTCTAGCATAGGAACCTTTGAAGCTCTAGCATAATTTCTGCTATCTTGCTCATTTTGTGAGCTATGCATTCCAGGATCGTCAGCTACCATTATTACTAATCCACCATTTACGCCTGTATATGAAACAGTAAATAGTGGGTCAGCTGCAACATTGAGCCCAACATGTTTCATGGCACATATGGCACGTGCTCCACCAAAAGATGCTCCTATAGCCACTTCCATTGCTACCTTTTCATTTGGTGCCCACTCAGAATATATCTCATCATATTGTTTAGCAATAGTCTCCGTAATCTCTGTACTAGGTGTTCCAGGATAAGCAGATGCTACTGTGCATCCAGCTTCGTAAGCTCCTCTTGCTACAGCTTCATTACCAAGCATGAGTTTTTTCATTTAAATTCCTCCATCACATTTGTGTTTATATTATTAAAATTTCTCACAGTATTTATTATTCTTTTCCGTTAGCACAACATTATCACTAATTATTGTTTTTTTATCTATATTTCATTTTGAACTGCAACTAAACTTGCTGCACCGTATTTTTCTCTTAAGCGAGGTTTTTCAATTTTTCCAGTTGGATTACGTGGAATTTTATCAAAAATGATTTTTCTGGGACGTTTATAACGCGGCATTGGTGCACAAAAGGACTCGATTTCTTGTTCAGTACACTCACAACTAGGTTTTAATTCTATAATAGCAGCTGTTATTTCTCCTAAACGCTTTTCAGGCAAACCAATAACAGCAACATCCTTAATTTTATTGTTTGTACGAAGAAAGTCTTCGATCTGAACTGGATATATATTTTCTCCGCCACTTATAATAACATCTTTTTTTCTATCAACCAAATAGATAAATCCCTCCTCATCCATCATAGCCATATCGCCTGTAAATAGCCATCCATCTTTGAGTACAGATTCTGTCGCCTTTATATCATTATAATAGCATTTCATAACACCAGGACCTTTTACGGCTAATTCCCCAACTTGTCCTTGTGAAACAGGCACTCTATTTTCATCGACAATCTCTACTTCCCATTGATAGCCAGGTACCCCTATAGCCCCTACTTTATGGATGTTTTCAGTACCCAAATGAACACAACCAGGACCAATAGATTCACTTAATCCATAGTTTGTATCATATTGATGATGTGGAAAATACTTTTTCCAACGATTAATTAAGCTTGGTGGAACCGGCTGTGCACCAATATGCATCAATCTCCAATGGGAAAGGTCATAATCTTCTAGCTTCACTTCTCCACTCTCTATAGAATCCAATATATCCTGTGCCCAAGGCACCAACAGCCAAACAATAGAAATTTTCTCTTGAGAAACTGTTTTGAGTATCCATTCTGGCTTAATTCCACGGAGTAATACGGCCTTGCTTCCCGACAGTAAGCTACCAAACCAATGCATCTTAGCACCTGTGTGGTAAAGCGGTGGAATACATAAGAAATTGTCTTCTCTATTCTGACTATGATGTTTTTGTTCTGTATAGCATGCGGACATCAAACTTCCGTGTGTATGTAGTATTGCTTTTGGAAACCCTGTAGTTCCAGATGAGAAATAAATAACACCGTCATCCTCATCAGAAATTTCTATCATCGGATCTTCAGATGAACAATTAGCAGTAAGGCGGTCATAACTTTCTGCAAATGAAGGACGTCCTTCTCCTGCAAAAAATAGTGTTTTTACTTCAGGTATTTGGTCATAAATAGTTTCTACTCGACCAATAAATTCAGGCCCAAAAATAAGTGCTACAGTATCTGATAAGCCTAAACAATATTTTATTTCATCAGCTGTATATCTAAAGTTTAATGGTACTGCAATAGCACCTGACTTTAATATTCCAAAATAAATGGGTAGCCATTCAAGACAATTCATAAGAAGAATAGCTACTTTATCACCTTTTCTAATTCCTCTTTTTAGCAATAAATTCGCAAATCTATTAGCTTTCTCATCAAATACACGCCAAGTCATTTCACGTCGGTATTCACCAGCTGGATTGTTTTCAATAAGTTCAAATTCACGCCATATAACATTATGACTTTGTTGGAGATCTAGATTTATCTCTGTTAGACATATTTCATTTCCGTACTTATCAGCATTATGCGATAAAAATTGAGTAATTGGCATTTGTTTTCCTCCGTTCTACTATTTTACAATATTTATGTGAATAATAATTAAGTCCATACTACTTAAAAGCACTATATTTAATTATAATACGATAAAATAAGATAATCAACAACCGCTTATTGTGACTTTTTAAATAGTTTTTATTTTATAATCCTTTTATACTGAATGTTTGTCCATATCAATTTCTTATGTATGCTCTCGCAATATTCTCAACTTCAATGCAAACCATTAAGCTTCTAAATTATATTATCATAATTTCCGTCATTTATGTATATCAAATATTTTCTGATAATTCATATTTTTTTCTGCTAGATATAGCTTGTCCTTTATTTCATTGTTTTTTTAATGGGGCTATAGCAAAGTACATCTTAACAATTATACCTTATATTTGGTTTTTTACTCTATAACTATAATGTGGTTAAGAATTGCTTTTCGATAGCCTCAATTATATAGGTAATAAAGTAGCCCAAATGAGTAAAAAAAGTGTTCACTTTTAATCTTCATAAATTACTTCAAATTTAACCCTATCATAAATATCTTTTTGATTTCTTGGATTTACATAGGGAGATAAAATCATTAACTCAATAGAATTTATTCTATATTTTTTATTCCTTCTTCCTTCTTTAGGGTATAGTTCAAAGCTAACAACATTTTTTAATGTCAGCGGAACCATTATTCCTCTAGAATTTAAAAAACTCAACTCTAATTTTTCTATTTTTGAATCCAGTTGACTGGTCCAATATGGGTTATATCCAATAGCTATTAATTTACCATCTATTCCAAGATCAATACTCCTTAACGTATATTGATTTTTGAGCATATTTGAAAAAACACCTTTTAGAATATCTATCTCTTTATAATTCAAGCACAATGCCCCCCTTAGTGAGCTTAAAACCTCTGTGGTATAATATGATTTTAGAAGAAGTTTTGTTACACATGTAGCTTTTCTTAATATTTATATAAAAAATAGCAAAATGTATTCTTGTACTAATTATTTTATGTTATAATTCTATGATGTGTTTTATAAAAAGCATATAAATAATTTATCAATGGAGTCTTATAATATGAATACAAGAAAGTTTACTTACATAACTACAATAGTACTTGGAATCTTCCTTTTTGTTCTAGGAACGATATTTTTGTTTTATATAAATACTTTGGAACCAAATAGTGGAAATACTCCTCTTAATGGTATGTTAGATGGTCTTAGTTCCTCTGGCATCAAAGAACCCATGAATTTTCTTGTACTTGTTGGAGATAAGTCAAGCGGTAATACTGATGTTATGTTAGTTGCTAATTATAACCCTTCTACTAATCAAATAAGTATTGTTACTATTCCTAGAGATACAAAATTAAAAATAAAGCACAGTAACGTACCAAAAATTAATTCTGCATACGGTGGCGGTGGGCGTAATCATGAAGGTGCTATGTATGCTTCAGAAGTTGTTAGCAATTTAACAGGGATAAATATTAACTATTATGTACATTTGAATATTTCTTGCATAAAAGGAATTACAGATATGTTAGGCGGTGTAGATTTCGATGTCCCTGCTGATTTAAGGTATAATGATCCTTCGCAGGATTTGTATATTGACTTAAAAAAGGGTTATCAGCATTTAGACGGTGAAGAGGTTGAGCAGTTGCTCAGGTTCAGGAAAGCTGATGAACATCTATATACTCATCAAGAGTTAAAGGAATTGAGCAAATATTACGATGGAAGTGACACTAAAAGAACAGAGATGCAAGTTTCATTCATTAAGGCTTTTATTAACCAAAAGCTTAATGTTCAAAACTTTTCAAAGTTTAATTCTGTAGTTAACTATGCATTTGAGAATACTATTACCAATATGACCTTAACTGATGCTCTTAAATTAGCCACAGGAGTAATAAATATCAAATCTGATAATTTTAATTCTTTTAGGTTAGACGGAGAAAATAAGTTGATAAACAGAGGATGGTACTTTCTTTACAATGGTAATTTTATTAATATAGATACTAATGAATCTATGCCTTCTCAAGATGTAGTTAATCAGTATTTTTATTCTAAAAATGGAATTTCAACACCTTCGGAATTATTTGTTCCAAATGATAATTCGGAAGAACCTGATGATAAAACGCCCTCAAAAAACACCAAAAAACCTAATGGAATAACAAAGAAAAATCCGTCAAACGCAGATACTGATGCTAAAGGCACCGGAGTTGATAAACCTTAGTTTAAACACTCTGACATCGATGAACCTAGTTTATTAGTAGTTAATTATGAAGAGCCAGTCGCTTCACTTTAGTAAGCGGTTGGCTCTTTTTTATATCAAAAGTTTTAATGTTATACTAATTTGCATAAAAAATATAAACGGTTAGCAACCGTTTATATTTTTTTATGCAAATTAGTATTATAAAGCCTGTCTAGCTCCCCAAAGGAAATATTTCTGGCTCCATGAGCCCCACGTACTTAATATTTGAACATCTTTTTCTGCATTTAAATTAGAAATCCAATAGTCATTTCCCATATAGATGCCAACATGTGTAATGACTTTATCAGCTCTTGTTGAAAAGAACATTAAATCTCCAATTTTAAGCTGTTGAAATGTCACAGGAAGACCTGTTCTGGCTTGCTCTTTGCTTACTCTAGGCAAATTAACCCCAAACTTCTTAAAAATATGTTGTGTCCACCCACTGCAATCAGTTGAATACGGGGGGGTATTTCCACCATATACATAATCAGTCACAGATTGTAGAGAGCGCGCATACGCTACCAAATCTTCTTGTTTTTTATTTTTTGTTCTAATTATGATGTAATCACCAGGACGTATCTTATTTGGGTTCACAATGTGAGGATTTAATGAAATTAAATCTGCCAAACTCATATTGTACTTTTTGGCTATCGTATAAAATGTATCACCCTGCTTAACATAATGCTGAGCATTAACTGTAGTTGCTGTTAAAAAGACAAAAAAAGCTACTAATAGTGTTGCTACTATTTTTTTCACTGTCTCTTCTCTCCCTCTTTTTTGTTGTGAAATTTTATAACATTATTATCTCTTTTTACTTTAAAGATTATTAGAGATAAAGAGTAGCACTTTATTCTATACTTACTATATATTTGTTGATTTGGATACTATGTATATTGAAATTTGTAATCTATGCAAAAAAATACATACCTCTACTTTTTAATAAAGGTATGTCTAAATTCATTTGGCTTTTGACAAACAGTTGTCACACTATGTATTTAGTTTTTTTTAAGCATTTTAGTTTATTAAAAATATCTATTTTTCTCCTAAATATTTTTCTATTTCTTCAATACTAATATCTTCCACACGAGCATCAATTTCTTGTTGTACACTTTTTGATAAAGCCCATCCCAAAGGAATATCGGTTGATACATCTTCTGGTTTTGGCAGTGAATATGTAATAAGCTCACCATTATAATAATTAACAAAATCACGCAACTTCTCTAAATTATTCTTTGTATTGGAATCTCTTATTTGCAGAGAAGTTTCTATTGGTGCAACAAGCTGATCAATCAATGTTTTTTTGTCACTTACACTATCAGGTAGGCTAAGACCGTTTTTAAGATAAATAATTACTGGCTTTATATCTGTACGATAAATAGATTTATTCTTTTTCTCAAATATCTTTTTAATATTAAATAACACTTCATAAGCTGTATTAGCTCCTGTATTATCGAAATATCCGCCATCTACTAAGCTTATAACACCGTTATCCTCTTCTTTCATAGTTCCTGCAGGTGAAACATAAGGAAAACGAGCCGAAAGAAGAGATGCTGTACTTACACGAACATCATTCGAAGAATTGCCAAGTAGGTCTGTATAAAAGTCCCTTGGAAAGTGAAGGTTATTGCTAGTATCTGCTTCACTTAAACCATCGATAATCTTAATGTTACTGAGTGCTACCGGATAACCATTCTCCACCTGTGTAGTATTTAAAAATAATGGAGGAATCAACTTTTTATTCTGTGAGTTGTTATTCAATTGTGAGTTGTTATTCAATAAAGAAAGTAAAGGTTCACTAAATGTAGAATCATCATTTAAATTATTCTTCCAAGTATACTCCCATGTATTCTCAAAGACTTTTGCACAATCAAATGACTGTATCGGAACTGGAATTAATAATTGAAGCACTTCTCTTGTACACAAGCAAGCAATTGTGGGAGAAAGAAAGTCTTTGCCTATTATGTCGGTAATTTTATATTGCATAGGGCTTCTTTCACCTTTTTGTAGCTCTATTGCCTCATTTGGATGTTGGTCATAATATTTAAGCAATCCATCAAATACCGTTGCCCCAAAACTGCCCCCAGAAACACCGCTTATGCAGAACAAATGATTTCTAAAATCAGGGCAATCTCTTTGAGTTCTTGCTAAAAACTGAGCACTCCAATAAGAAGCCCTTATTCCTCCACCCTCTGATAAAACAATAAACATTGGAACTCTGTTATCGTCTTCTGTGAAAGTAGCATTTTTTCTATTTACATCAAGCCATTCCTCAGTATAAGCGCCTAAACTCTTTCTGTTATCTGTTGTTGAAGAATCAACAAATCTTATATCTTTATTGCTGTTATAGAAACTGAAGAATATAATTATTATTGTTAAAAACAGATATATTGGAACTCCCAACTTCAAACTGTAGTAACGAACCCAATATAAAACCGGAATCCAAATTGTGAAACAAGTTATTAATATTGTAACGCCATCCCCTATGTACATCGTAGAATGAATTGGAAATATAGTTATTACAAGCAGAAAAATACTTGTGATTGTTGTGGTAATCATAAGTACTCTTCTTGTACGTGCATGCAGATTTCGTACTGGAACTATTCTTTTTTCAGGCTTTAATACTTCATTCATTTGTTCAATTGACATCATTTTGAAAACTTTGCGTCTAAAACTCACAAATATAATAAATAAAATAGTTAAAACTATAAAGGTAATTCCAATTGCATATAGTGGATTAATAGAATAACTTGATTGGCACTTAGGTGACATTTTTAAAAATGCAATACCTATAATCAATAATGCAAGTGCTCCCAAAACTCTAGGCGTATATTTTACAATTACTTTCTCATAACCTCTCAGGTTTATTTGCTTTTGATACTCTATGTAATAAAAAATTCGTGCCCAATACCAAATAAAAAAAGCCCAAAGAGAACCCACAAAAACCAATATAATAAAATGATGTATTTTTCCAAATTCACCCAAAGCTATAATAGCATCAGTAACCTGGCCAACCTCAAAAAGCATTATACCTAAAAGAAAGACTGCAATAACTGATATGATTGAAACATTAATTATTTTCAATGCTCTTACTATTCCATCCCAAATTTTACTTATGCATGTAATCATAATTCCCACCTTTTCTGTATTAATTCTCATATTTTATAATCAACTACTTGTTTATAGCAATAAAAGCTATGTTTCTACAGCTAATATCAATAGTCATTCAAGTATTATATTACCATAATGTAACATTAATTGGCAAATATATAAATTAAAACCCATGAAATTTAAAGTCAGAAAATTAGGCGAAAAATGAGGTGATCGTTTAAGAGGCTGTCACAAAATACATCCTAACATTTATATTGTACCGGTTTCCAACCCATAATATATAAGTGGTTAAGTGTTGTTTTGAAACAGCCTCTTATGAAATCATACGAAATAAAAAAAATTACGTTAAACTTTTTTCCTAGTTAAATCTATTATTCTACTGGAAGAGTAATACCACCCAGTAAATATTTTTTAACATTTGCAAAATCTATAGCATCAACATTACCATCTTTATTAACATCTGCAGCTAATTTGCCATTTTCAGCTGGGAATGTAGTAATACTGCCCATTAGATATTGTTTTAGAGTAGCAAAGTCTAATGCATCAACAACTTTATCACCATTTACATCTCCATAAATGATGCTAGGAGCTGCTGCACCTTTAAACTGCCATGTGTTTACATTGAATAGGAATCCACTTCCACCTGTAAATTTGAGGTATAGATCGTGTACACCAGTTGCACCACTTACATTACAGGTCTTATTTACCCAAGTTTGCCATCCACCAGTTCCTGTTACTGCACAAGTACCTACTAATTTTCCTGTTGGGCTGTCAAGACGCAGCTCAATATTTCCTCCACTAGTATTACTTGCTACTTGAGCTTCAAAGCTAGTTGCACCTTCTCCGAAGTCAACACCTCTTACTCTAATCCAGTCTCCATTTTCAATATTAGCTAAATCACGACCGCCTTCACTGCAATCTTCAGTTTCGATACCAACTTGTTCAGCCATGGTTACTGCTGAATTCTTTACATAAGGATCTACGTTTTTTAGCTGAGTTAAACCGTCTTTTGTGATGGTAACTTTCTTCATTGTGCCATCAGTGTTATATTCCAGACGGTCTATACATACATTTCTTTGATATGTAGTGTCTACTTTGTTTTGAGTTGCAACATATCTATTATGATAAGCAATATACCAATTATCCTTGAACGTAAATATGGAATGATGGTTATTGTTACCACTATTATCAGGTGGATTAGCTAATACTGTACCCTTATGTTGGAAACCAGTTGTAGGTTTATCACTCATCATATATTCAATAGTAGCTGCACCCCTTGAGAAATTACTTGAATAGGTGAAATAATATTTTCCTTTGTACTTATGCATATAAGAAGCTTCAAAGAAGATAGGAGCAGTCATTGTTGAAGCAGAACCAATAGTACTTACCATATCATTGCCTAATTTAATAACTCTTATATTACTTTCTCCATTACCTCCGAAGTACATATATGCTTGTCCGTCATCATCTACAAATACACCTGGATCAAATAGCCACATATTTGTTGCAGGCATAACACCAGGAGTGTTGGAGTCTACTAATGGTTTAGTTCTTACATCCTTAAAAGGACCTGTTGGGCTATCACTTACAGCAACACCTATAGCGCTACCTCCATTACCATAATACAAATAGAACTTACCGTTGCGATAAACTGCTTGAGGTGCCCATGACTTAGTGGATCCCCAACTACAATTCTTTGATGGAACAAATACTTCGCCGTGGTCAGTCCAGTTTTTCATATCATCAGTTGATATGCAAGTAATCTCTGAAATTACATAATTTGTTTGACCATCATTATCATGTGAACAATATAAGTAAAGTCTTCCATTATACTCAAGCCCAGTTGGGTCAGCTGTATAACGCTGTGAGAATATTGGATAGTCTGCAAAGCAAACTGTTGCTGAAGAAAGCAGTATAGCACTACTAACAAAAACTGCCGCAAGTACTTTTTTAATTTTATTAAACATTAAGTATTACCTCCCCATTTTTTGTTTTTAAAGTTATTGCCGTTTTACAACCGTTTTACAATTTATTGATATAAAACAACCAATAAATTGCTTTTCAAGAATCTCCATTTTACAGCGATTTTACAATTTATTGCTTCAAGACAACCAATAAATTGCTTTTCAAAATTTGCCATTTTACAACTTAGAAACAAATCAAACCAAACGCGTTCAAAGCCAGCTTAAAAACATATTGAGATATGTCCAAATATCCTATTCAAGATATCCTATAGGGCGAAAGCTTTGAACAGTAATTGACATTAGCAAATCCCCCCTACTATTTATTTGATTTTTTTGTTTTCAAATGGGGCTTCCGCATATTCTAACCATCAGCAATATATTTTCTTTGTTTTTTAACCTAGACAATATAATATTTAAATACTATTGCGCGATAGCCCAACTTATCCTCCTTTCATAAATTTTTTATTTATATATGCACACTTGTACGGTTGTGCATACAAGTATGTATAAAAAATATCGTTTTGATTAGTTCGATTTATTTAGAAATTAATAAAGTGTGCAAATTAAATACTTTATTAATACAGACATTCCTCCTTTTGCTGGTAGTGGCTATTGTAAAACAACTCTTAATCACATTATATAGTATAGGTTAAAAAATCAAGTACAAGATATAATTGTTAAGATGTATTTTACCACAACCTCTTTAATCTTATCTTTTAATGCATGAGTCTCTTATAATAAGTTTAGGCACTATTATTTTTTGTATAGGATTATTCTGGTAATCATTATCCTTAATCAATTGTAAAAGGATTTTAGCTGCTTCTTCCCCAAGTAACTCCTTTGGATGACTTACACTTGTAAATTTTACAGGAGCATTCTCAGACAGAAAAGAATCATCATATCCTGTAATTGATATATCTTCAGGCACCTTTACTCCTAGTTTATGTAGCATCGAAAACATATTAAAAGCTATCTCATCATTATAACAAGCAATTGCATCTATGTATTTCTTATCTTCAATCATTTGTTTAATTATGGCATACGGTTTTATATCTTGTTCTTCAGTATGATACCATATAACATTATCAGGATCATATGGCAATCCCGTATCGGTTAATGCTTTAGCATATCCCCTATGCCTGTCAATGCCTTGAATATCATCTGCCTTAAAAATTCCAATAATCTTTTTATGTCCTAATTCTGCAAGATACTTTACAACAGAATACATTCCCGCAGCATCATCTAATACTACTTTAGATTTACCTTTTAGCTCTTGATAATAACCATGCATAAACACATAAGGAATATGATGTCTATCAAAGGCTTCATAAAATTTAAGATTATTCGAAAATAAAGCACTCTTTGTGGGTTCAATAATCAACCCTTCAATGTCCTTACTTAATATATCTTCAAAATATTGAGTTTCATTATTTAAAATATTACTTGTATTTTTTAGAATAATACTGTACTGGTTATCTGATAGTACTTTCTCTATCCCTTTTATTACCCTCGGGAAAATGTATTCTGAAATAAAAGTTAAAACAACTCCAATATTTTTTGAATTCACCTTATTGCTACTCCTACTAAGACAATATGTTCCTCGTCCATGCTCAGTATAAAGATACCCTTCATTTACAAGCATTGATATAGCTTTTCTTACAGTATGCCTACTTAAACTATACTTTTCAGCAAGAATATTCTCAGAAGGTATCTGTTCACTGGGCATAATTCGTCCCATTAAGATATCTTCTTTTAAACATTCCATAAGCATTAAGTACTTAGGCTGATTATATTTACTTTGCACTGTACTTCTCCTAAAACCAAACCAAAATTTGTATAATATTTAAAATAATTATATAATATAATTTCAAGTATTACAATTAAATATTTTATGACATTTTTTGCGTATTAAGAACAGTCATTGTTGGAGATTTAACCATGTGTTTACAATGGATTCACTCCCATCAAAAGGAATAGTAATGGATAGCCTAACAAACTTACTATAGTTGATAGGCACTAATAGACTACTTGAACCTGGAGGAATATAAACAATTTGAATTTCTTTTGAATAGTTCACATTATCGGGACTATTTTCAGCTACAACGGTTATTTTTGCACTATTATTATTTTTTATAAAATATGAGACTCTTTGCATTAGTGAAACATTTATTCCTGTTGTAAAAAATTCCGAATCTGGAGTAACACAAATATTTTCTGAAAACTCAAAAAAATTTGGTTTTACATGCATATCTTTGGGGCACTCTGCCAGTTCTACAAATAGTGATAAATTATCAGTGTCATTCTTATCAGTATTAATTGTGATATTACTAGAACCACATTTATCATGACCTAGAAGTACCATTCCATAATTGCTCTCTGGATATTTACACCAAGTTCTTACTTTATCTGTTATGTCAATAGAATATTGAGTACAGTGATTCACCGACTTTCCAAAAATCATATCAGAAAAGTTAATCTCGGGCTGATTATTCCAATTTACCGAATTAATATCCCAATCACTCATTAATGAATATGCGATAAAATATTGCAAAGAACCTGAAATAATATTAATTGATAAAGTTGCCCTTTGAAATTGTATATTTTCAAGTAAGGAATCAAAATTAAATTTAATTAAGACTCTATATTCATATACTCTATAAAATTCTCCAACAAACATAGACCTACATTGTGACGTTGCAGTATCCTTATTGTAGGAATTAATTTGAGCTATTTCATAATCAATATGCTTGACTTTTTTGCAACAGGACGGCAACATATCAACCCCCCATTTCGCCGATGCCGCCGGCGACACAAATAGTAATAAAAAAGTGTATGGTCATTGCTTGATTACTCAATCCCACAAAAAGCTGCTCGCAGTTTTTTGATAATGCGAAGAGATCGATGAATGCAAAAGATGTAAACTTCGCTATGCGAAGAGAATGATGAATGGACGAAATGTAAACTTCGCATTTTTAATGCTACATACACAAAAACTATAGCGGAAAAATAGTTATTATGTATTATCTAAAAGCTTGCTTCTATTAACAGTGTGCTTAAAGAGGTTCCAATCCCTGAGATAGTATTATAAATTCTTTAAAATATTTAAGGCTTCCTTATCATAAATTTCAAAATCTTTAATTGAACGAATAATTTCCTTCTTACTCATTTCAATGTAGCCATGTTTATAATATAATTTACCTAGTTGAAGCAGTACAGATTTATCGCTTATTAAGTTTAATAGATTAATTGCTGTATAAAATTCATCAAATTTTTTATTTATGAGAAGTATTTCTAAAATCTCGAATATGATAGCCGTATATTCTTTTTCACTTTCATCCTCAGATAAAACCAGAGTGGCTTTGTCGTAAAACATGTTTAAAAGCTGATTACATACTTCAAGTGTTTTCTTACTGTAGCCTTGCAATGAATTTTCTTTTATGCAATCTATTATATAAAAGACCAAAAGCTTTTCATTCAGCAGTATAGCACTTATTACCTTATACATAGCAGAAGTTAAATAATAAGACTGATTATTGGGGATAAAATTCATCTTAATACACTGTTCAAAGGCTCCGATCCTTACCAGACATTTAGCTTTTAATAGCAAAATATCCTCTGAAATAATATTGCTTTCTTCGCATTTGTTTATATATTCTAATCCTGTTTCATAATATCCTTCTGAATAACAGATATCTGCAATTATTGAATATGCTTTTACAGTATCATCAAAAAAAAGTTCCAAAATTTTTTTAAACTCGTCTATATGTACATTTTCCTCTTTAAGGATATGAGCAATTTTGTAAACGGAAATAATCAAATCAGGTTTTAGCTTTATCGTATCATTGAAATATCTATATGAGGTATGATAATCCTTCATTTCCATATAAATATTAGCAAGTTCATACATAGCCTTGAAGCTGCCAGTGCCATATAAAAGTTTCAGTTCAGATGGAGGCTCTCCCAGCTCAATACATTTTTCCCATGCCTTTATTGCAAGGGTAGGCCTCTCCATCGATTTATATATTGATCCTTTAAAAAAATACAAATCAGTAAATTTAGGATAGTATTGTATTCCTAAGTCAGCAAATTCAAGTGCTTTATTGTATGACCCTATAAAATAATTAGATAACATCATTCTGATTATAAGAATAAATCCATAACCTACGTTAGGATTAAAATTTTCATAAGACTTATAATAGTAATCCAATGCTTTGCTCATGTCATTTAAAGCAAAATACTCATTTCCTAAATTGAAATATGCATATTTATTATCTGGTTCTTTTTTTAACTGTTCTTCCAGAAGGGAAATATTTCTTGTTCTCTTATTTTTTCCTTTAATATTGCTATCTAAATAACCATAATGATAAATTCTGATAGGAATACAAACATCTTTTGTTTTGTTTTCGTAGTTAATGAGCTGATTATGTACCTCACCTTCATATTTATAACAATAATTGTTTTTAAATAACCTAGGATTTAAATTTATACTAATATTATTGCTATTAGCATAACTACCACAATAATTTAATGTTTCAAAAAAACAAAGCAGGTTTTCATCTAAATCGCTGTTTACTAGTTGTTTAAAAACTTCTTTGTCCTCACTGCAAAATTCATCATCCGCATCCATAATAAGTATCCAGTCCTTTGTAGCATACTTTAGGGATTCATTTCTCGCTTCGCTAAAATTGTTTTTCCAAAGAAAATTGTATACTTGAGCTCCAAAACTTTCTGCTATAGATATTGTTTTATCTGTTGAGCCAGTATCAACTATAATTATTTCATCTACAATATCTTTAACACTGTCAAGACATCTTTGAAGATTATTTTCTTCATTTTTCACTATCATGCATAAACTTATCTCATTCTTCATAATATGCTCCTTATCTATTAAAATAGAACCAAAGAATCACCATTACGCATATTTTGGCTTGTGCCAAGCAATTGTCTCAGCACAAGCCTTATATAATTTATCAAATGAAACTTTTATAATTCGTTTCTAAGGGATAAATAAGCTAACTCAACTTTTCTTCTAAAAAGTCTATCGCTACAAGAGGCTTATCAATAGTTTACTGTTGAAACTATTAGTATCTTCCATTAAAAACAGCAACAATATTTTGTTGATAAGAGGATGTGTTTCTAATTTGTGCTGCAATATATTCTAAATAATAATCATTTGTAATAACCTTCGGACTTTCATTTACTGTAGCCGATTCAATTATTAATGTTCGAGGATAGGTTCCTATAGCAGTACTAGGGGTTACAGCTAGTTGCACTGTCACGGCTCTTCTATTAGTTGATGACGAATTAAGAAAATACCAGGAGGTGTCTTGATATTTCGAAATATTAATTAAATCACTGTAAGTTGTAGTTGCAGAGGCTACGGTTATTGTTTGTGTAATAGTCGTAAAGGTTCTATCAACTAAATTTACCTTTACTGTACCAACTATATTTGATAATGTTCCTAGCAGAGATACTTTGTTGACGGTTCCCAATAAGCCGACATAGTCAACAGTTCCTAAAACATCAACCTTATTAACAGTTCCCAATAAGCCGACATAGTCAACAGTTCCTAAAACATCAACCTTATTAACAGTTCCCAGTAAACCGACATAGTCGACGGTGCCTAAAACATCAACCTTATTAACGGTTCCTAGTAAGCCGACATAGTCGACAGTTCCTAAAACATCAACCTTATTAACGGTTCCCAGTAAGCTGACATAGTCAACAGTTCCTAAAACATCAACCTTATTAACAGTTCCCAATAAGCCGACATAGTCGACAGTGCCTAAAACATCAACCTTATTAACAGTTCCCAGTAGACCGACATAGTTGACGGTGCCTAAAACGTCTATTTTATTTATTGTACCTATTTCAAGTACAGAAGTACCTGTTTTGACCAATAATTCTCCTGCATCATTAACAGTAAGTGGTTTGTAAGTGCCACTTGTACTATTAAATCCATAAATCGAAGTTTTTAATTGTTCAGCATTATTCTGAAAGACAATACTATTTGACATAACTTTCACTCCTTCATATAGTAAAGATGCTCGGTATTTTCTAAGTTAATCAGCATTAAAGCCTCGCACGATAGTTTACTGAGACGATATAATTTTGTTTTTTAGACTTATTATGCTTTCTCAATGTTTGTGTACGTGTATAAATAAATATGTGTAGTCAGCTTGCAAAATCAAAATGCAGAATGTCTTGAATTTTGAAAAAATTATCTCTAACATGATTTTTATGCAATTTAGCTTTGCAGATCATTATATTTAAATACAGTATAATATATGAATTAACCGCCAAAAAGTTACCCTTTTGCGCCAAATAGTAAACTTTTTATTGTTATGGTTAACCTGTTGCTAGGCCGAAAAATAGTTGCTATTCAGCCATTCAATAATTCTGGAAGTACAAAGAAGCACTATAACAATTAATAATACTATTTCGTATTTAAAATATAAAAAAAAACATTTGCGAGCTTCGCTTTATTGCCGCAAATGCGGCTATCTAAAATGTGATTCCACATTTTAAATGCAAATTAGTATAAACATCAATTTTGTCGAATACCTTAATTCACAAAAATACCCCTGCAGTCATCTTAACTGCAAGGGCAAAATCTCGTGTTCTTTATAAGTTCATATAAATATTTTTTTCCAAACATACATTAGCGAGTAATCTAACCGTCTAAGGCTTTAGTAAAAAATTATCTCCATAATACATGGCTACTTTTAATAGATAGTCCAGCCTCTAGCAAGTAATGTCGTTTTATTTTGATCACTTGCTGCAGTTCCTGCATTATTCCCCCATATTATTCCACCCTGTACTCCTGATGTAACTGCATTTGCAAAAATCATATCCATTTCGGCAGAACTCAAATTTGTGCTCATTAGGTGATATTCATCAACTTTTGTGGTGCTTGTATCACCAATTGAAGTTAATGAACCTTCCTGATATAGATACAGTATTTCCAAATTCGGACAGTTCACCAAACTGCTTATGGATGCAATATGCCCTTGTCCGGAACTGCCTGCACCAAATCTCGTTAATGCTGAACCATTGGATATTGTCAGATAATTCTGATGAGTTCCAGCGCCCAATCCGCTTTTAGTAGCAGATGAACCAGATACAGCAGTTGTGGTAGTTCCGTCAGCCCAATGCCATACTGCTGTTGATGATGAGTTAAAATCGCAGCGCATATTTGCTAAATCACCAGTGGTTGTAAAGTCAATTCTAGCTTCACCTGTATCCGCAGGAGGAGCTGGCAACAGTGTCCAATCATTGGAAACTACAGTCCAGCCTTTGTTTGAAAGACTTATAGCCGAAGCATACCCTGCCTGTGAAGGCTGTTGATTTCCACCGCCACTGATATTTACGTATAATTCTGTCCAGCTTGGAATGTTATTACTGCTTCTTCCTAAACTATCTAGCGTAGCAAGGGTTTCATCAACCTCGCTTTGGCTTAGTTGGTTGTTTTGAAGATTAAGGTTAGTAATTTGTACACATCCTGATATATCAACGTTTGTAAGAAGATTGTTTGAAAAATCTACTGTTGCTATATTGTTAGAACGCTGCAAAGCCCCTTGTAAATTAAGGTTTGTATAATAATTACCACTTGCACGAAATGATATTCTCCTATCCATACTACTTGACGGGATTCTAATGCTGCCAGACTGATTATCATTCCATATAAAGAGCTCGGATATATTCGGGAATTGACTCATATCCTGAAACATAGAGCGATTTGTAAATTGAGGATTATCTCGAATGCATATATGCCATACATTAGCTCCTACAGAACCAAACCCGATTGTAGGATTCTGATTTACAGCACCTCTTAAATCTTCTAATTTAGGACACTGTGATACATCCAGCTCCAACAAATCACAATCCTCAAAGCAAATACGCTTTAATTCAGGTGTATTAGTCAAATTTACTGTTCTTAAGCTGCTAGTTAAAAAGCATTCTATAGTATCAAGCTGTATAAAATTGCTGAAATCCAATGAAGTAAGCTGATTATACGATGAACACCACTGTCTCAAGTAAGGTGCTACAAGATTTAAGTTATAAACAGCCGATACATGTTGATTTAGTACAAATTCAATTGCGTTTGAGCCAGCATCACCTGCATCATAACCTATATTGATACGTGTTAGAGCACTCCAAGGTGAAACCACAAGAGTTGTTGCTCTTGTTCCAACCGAGCCATAATCTTTTACTGGTGTATTTGATGAACTTGTTGTTCCATCGGCGAAAGTCCATGTAATCTGTGCATTGCTTGAAACCTGTATAACAGGAGAAAAACTGCTGCCTTCTGTAATAAATGTTATGGCACCATCTGTGGTTGAAGGTATCGTAGGTGTTGTTGGATTATTTGGGTTAGTCGGATTAGTAGGTGTTGTAGGTGCCCAAGCAGGAATATTCAAAGTCCAGCCTCTTGCCTGCAATGTCGATTTCTCATCATTGCTTCTTTCCGTTCCAGAGTTATCAGCCCATAATATACCGTTATTTACTCCAGAGGCAACTGCATCAGCAAAAATACCATCCAACTCAGCCGCACCAATGCTGGTGTTCGCCAAGTGATATTCTCTGATTGCTGTTGAGCTTACATTACCTATTGAAGTTAAGGAATTCTCTTGATATGCATAAAGTATTTCCATATTCGGACAGTTCTGCAAGCCACTTATAAATACAAGATTTCCATATTTTGCATTACCAGCACCAAATCTCGTTAATGCTAAGCCATTTGATATAGTCAGGTAATTAAGATGCGCTCCTGTCCCCAATCCTTGTTTTGTAACAGGTGCAGTGGAAATAGCAGACATTGTAGTTCCATCAGCCCAATGCCATACTGCTGTTGCATCTGCATTAAAATCACAACGCATATTTGTTGTATTGCCGTTTGTTATAAAGTCAATTCTAATTTCATCTGGCGAAGTTGTTGGAATCGTTGGTGTTATTGGTGTCTGAGGTGTCCATGCAGGAATGTTCAAAGTCCAGCCTCTTGCCTGCAATGTTGCCTTATCAGAATCGCTTACAGAAGTTCCAGAATTATCAGCCCATAATATACCGTTCTGCACCCCAGATGCAACTGCGTCAGCAAAAATACCATCCAACTCAGTAGCACTTAAACTTGTATTCATAAGATGATATTCTCTTGTCATTGTAGTACTTGTATCACCTATTGAAGTTAAAGAGTCTTCTTGATATGCAAACAGTATTGCTAAATTGGGGCAGTTCTGCAATCCATTTATAGAAACAAGATTGCCTTGTCCTGCATTGCCAGCACCAAATCTCGTTAATGCTGCTGAATCAGATATTGTTAGATAATTTTGGTGTGTTCCTACTCCCAATCCACTTTTGGTCACAGACGAACCAGAAACGGCATCTGTAGTAGTTCCATCAGCCCAGTGCCATACTGCTGTTGCATCTGCATTAAAATCGCATTGCATATTTGTTGAATCTCCAATAGTTAAAAAGTCAATCCTAATTTCTGAATTTGCTGGTGTCCCAACATACTGAAAATCTTTTACTATGAGGTTATTGTAATATGAATATATTGGCGAATAATTGTTTATAGAATTACCTGATAAATTCAAAATATTGAGTTTAGTCAAATTTTGAAGTGGACTTAAGTCGCTTATATTGTTGTTATTAAGCATTAAGCATGTCAAATTAGTACAGTGCTGAAGTCCTTCTAAACTTGTGATATTCATATTAGGTGCATTAAGTGACAAAATCATTTTCATATCATCCTGCATAATATCACCGGATGGCTTTTCTAATATATCTCTGATAACCGACTGCAAATTATTGTCTGGAATATTAACCGTCTGATTAGGATTTTGTCCAGGTAAGTCGATAAGACAACCTCTTTCACTTGCAAAAACATTCTGTGTTAATGTAAAGAGCACAGTTAATACCAGAATCATGCAAATTTTTCTGTTTAGCAATTTACTAAATCTCACTTTTTTCATAATTTTCTCCTTATCATTAATTTTGATAGGTTTAAATTTCTATTTCCAGCATTAAACCTAACAAATTTATCTGGAAATTAAAGCAGTTATTTACTTCGCTACATGTATATTTTACCACAAAACAACATTATTTGGTAATATATTTACCATTTTTACAATATATGCTCAATTTTCCTCCATAAAAGTCTATTGCTGTTAATACTTATCAATGATTTGTTCCAAAATAAATCTAAAACATCTCTCCCAATTACTGGCGTGATACAAATAGAAACTGGACTAGAATAGATATGGACTTCCCTGTAATAAGCAACTTCAGAGGAAAGCTTGCTGTTTCAACTTCTAATAATCTTTATGCAATACTTCCTAATTTAAGGATTGCAGCCACATCGGCTTCAACTAAGTGGACAGATTGGAAATTGGATTGTCATGACAGTGTACGTTGCTATTAACCGCTAACTAGTATTATTGGTAATACTACGGTATCTTAGGATTTATTTACTTTATTTACATTATTTACAGCATCTTTCTCAAGCTATTTTTATCAATAATTTCGACGCCGCCCCTGTAAAGTGAGATTATACCGTCATTTTCGAAGTGCTTTAGCATACGGGTTACAACCTCTCGCGCAGTACCTATATATTTTGCAATTTGCTCTTGAGTAAGCTTTATATCGTCAGAATTGTTTTTCACCGCTTCGTCAATTAAAAATGATGCAAGTCTTTTATCAAAGCTCAAAAATAGGATTTGCTGCATTGCAAACATTACATCTGAAAATCTGCTTACTGTTGTTTGGAGTATAAAATTTTCTACATAAATATTCTTTGATTGCAACTGAGAAAATGTATAAGAGTTTATTAGCAAAACCTCTGTATCAACCTCTGCATCTATATAAACATCAAATGTTATATCCTTTACAAGGCATGAGGCTGAAAGAACACATACTTCCCCTTTGCTCATTCTATATAAGGTAATTTCTTTACCTTCTTCAGACAGGATATATGTCCTCAGTTCTCCTGATTTTACGATTATAACCCCAATACAGTCATTATCAGCACTGTGAACATTTTCACCTTTTTTAAATACAAGGTCAGAAATGTTATTCAGAAGTAAAGAACTTTCGCTATCGCTCAGCTTATTCCAAAAAGTTAAATTGTCCTGCAAAAACATTTTGTTTTCCTTATTTAGCATAGTGCCCACCTCTGATCTTTTAATGAAAACCACATTTATTACTATGTAATTGTAACAAAATATACCCATTATATCAATTTCAATACAGCAACTAGTTTATTGAAATAATATAAATAAAAAATAAAAAAGCAAATGCCTCCAAACAGATTCTACACTTAAGGCGAATCTATTTGAGGGTCATATGCTTTGTACTTCTAAGTTCAATCAATATTTTAGAGGGAGGTTTGTTATATACATGTTGATGTTTTCCATCATGAGCTAATTATTTACCATTTGAAGAATTTGTGCCTTTTGCTTAACACCCACTGTCTGTGAAGTAACCTTACCATCTTTTACTACAACCAGTGTAGGAATACTCATTACCCTAAAAGCCTGTGCAAGCTCACCTTCCTCATCTACATTTACCTTAGCAACTTTAAAATCTTTTGCATTTTCTGCAATTTCATCTATAACTGGAGAAACCATTCGGCAAGGTCCACACCAAGGTGCCCAGAAGTCTATCAACACAGGCTTATTAGATTTCATAACCTCATTTTCAAAATTATTTTTTGTTAGTTTAATAACTGACATATTAATCAACTCCTTTATTTATCTTAATTATATTTTACTTTAGACTCCAAATTATTTCTGTGACTAAGTCACAGTAGGCTAAAATTCATATTGCATTTGCAAACAGAACTCCAATAATAGAACCGTATATTGTAGATATAAAAGGATTAGATGTTAAAGGGCATGTACCGCTGGAACATCCCACAAACTTGTAATAAATAAATCCAAGTATACCACCTATAATAGCGGCTAGCATAAATTTTATCATAACAACCTCCTTTTTACGCCAAAAGCCAAAACCTGTGTTTTTTTTATCTATCAATTTATTAAAAAGATAGAGCTCTCATTGGGCAGAACTTTACACATTTACCGCACTTAATGCATTTATCCATATCCACAGTGGGGGCAGCATAACCTTCTTGTGTAAGTGCTCCTACAGGACATACTTTAGTTGAAGGACAAGCATGATTTTGCGGGCATCTTGATTTATTAACCTGCAAATCTTTATCTTTATGCTGGTTTTGTACATTATTGGTATTCTTATCATTAGTAAAAAAATTTAAGATCCCATTTTTCATAATATATTACCTCCCATTCTTTAAAATATCTTATTTAAGTAATTAGCTAACCTCTTTAAATTCCATTATAGTTTTATATATATAATGCACTAAAAAAGATTAAAATCTAAATTGTGTTACCTGCAAAATAATTTTACCTGCATCAATAATTTACTATCTGAATAAATTATATCTTAATCGATATCATACTTTCTGTGACTAAATCACATATTATTAAATTAGCTTGATACATTCTAAAAAAGAAAGTCCTACTATCTCTGCACGCCACGCTTTCAGTGTCTGACCACTCATGCTTTGCTGTTCAAACAATTTAACCCATTCCTCATTGGTTCGCTTAACTGAACCCATATATTCCTACCTCCTTGGACTCAGTTTAACATCTTAATGACCTCATATGTAGGTGTCGATTGCTTTGACGGTTACTATACTGTAACTACATAACTGTTTTTAGAAAAAAAACCGGCAACCGTTTTATTGGTCTACCGGGTCTGAAAATCTGATGAATTAGTGTTGATAACTATATTTGTTCCTATTCAGTAAATTCAATACCTTTAACTTGAGCTCCTTCGGGCAAATCCTTAGTTTTAAGAATTAACTGGCTACAAATGCTCCAGTAAACATCCATGTCACTTTTTTCAAGATTTTGCAATGTATCCTCGCCACTTAAGAAAAGCATAACTTTATATCCTGCACACTCATTAATTTCCAGCCCATCAGGATTGCTTGATATCCAGTCCTCAAAAAAATCCGAAGCCAAACATGAGTCGTGATACCCTGATATTTCTTCATCATGAAATTGAACAATGTTACATTGTATTTCTAAAACTTCTGCTGTTCCAGGCTCAAACATTAGTATTTGAGGTTGTCCATTCTCTATTCTTTGACTAATTTGATTAAACTTGTTTTTGTATCTATTTTTATATTTAAAATCTATAGTTGACATATGGCTAGCAAAATATCCTATTGTATCTGAAAGATTCGCATTACTATTTAAATTTTCTATCAAATCATATATTGTATCAGTTTTCGAACCGTTATTAAGCATTTTTCCTACAAAACCTTTTCCATATCCTATAAAATTTTCCGGATTATCTTCTAAATACTGAAGGATAGGCCAAGCCTCATAATAAGCACGTCCATTGCAAGCCATTAGATTAGTCTGTCTTAAATAATAAGCTGATAAATCTGTTGCATAGTTGGTATTAGCAGTATATTTTGAACTGTAAAGATATTGCTCTCTAAACCAATTTGCAACTGCCTCATACCAAGGCCCTAAATATCCATTATTTTGCCACCAGTTATTTCCTTGGGCAAATTGCATTACATGCCCCAACTCATGTGGAGTTACCCACGTTATAGGATTGTAAGTCATCGCGGCTGCATCACACATTAGGTATGGGTATCCGGCATTGTCAATACCCGCATATGCCCAGCCTGATTTATACCCTTGAACCCCTGTTCCCATAATAACTATGTTAACTTTATACTTTTTTGGATCACTAGAGTAATTAACAGAAGTACACGGCTCATTCATTTTTATATCTTCTATATATACATCCCAGCAATCCTCAAGAATTGTAAGCGATGGAACACATACCGTACCCTAAAGTAACAGCTCCACATCAAACCTGTGGAGCTGCTTTTTACCAGAATCCTTCTTTTGCAATTTTCTTTATGTAGTTATATTGTTTTCGTATCAATTTCTTGAATTCTACATCTGACAAGTCGTCGTATAAGGCTACTCCTTCTTCGTAGAGACACTCATATATCAATTCGCAGTAATCATCATCTTCTCGATGCATTTTTTTATACCTCTGATCAAGTTCATATGAAAAATCCAAACGTTAATCAGTTACACTCATTTTGCCGCTGAGATATTCTTTAGTCATGTTCATTACATAATCAATATTAGGCTGGCTCACTGCAAGGTTCCTCCTTTTTATCTCTTGTATTAATTCCGCACTCAAGTTGTACATTTTTAGACCATGGCAGATATTCATCCAGTACAGAATTATCTGATGTAAAATCAATGTTTGGCAGTTTGCGGAAGATATATTCTAAATATTTATATGCATCAAGGTTATTAGCTATAGCCGTATTTATAATGCTAAATACTATTGCCGATGCTTCTGCTCCTTGTGGCGAGTCAGAAAACAGGGAGTTCTTACGTGTTATAGCCACAGGTTTCACAGCTATCTCAGATAAATTATTAGATAACGGTACCCTTCCGTCAAGCAGAAAGTTTGTGAAGTTCTTCTTATGGTTTAAGGTATATTTAGTGGCTTTTTTCAGATATCCTGATTCGTAACTACATTTTCTGCCCATGCGAAAAAGGCCTCCAACACAGGGACGCTACATATCAGTCTATTCTTTTTCCCCTCGTTAGGTGACAGCTCTTTCCACTTTCTTTCAAACTTGAAGAGTTTATCACAGTAGGCACGCCCGATGGCACCACCAGAACCCGGTATATTTAGTCCATTTGTAAACTCATCAAATTAATCTAACTTTATTGCAAACCTAAAACCTTTATCCTAACCACTTACCTCACTATTTGTAATTGTACCCATATTAATCTATGTTTCTATGTATACGTCTTCATCCTCCAATGGGTCATACACTATGATGTCAAAGTAGCATTCAGAACTTGAGAACTCAAATTTCTCAATACTTTGTTTGCATAGTTTTTTGTTTGCTATTTGTTCAAAACTTGTAATCAAAAATGTATCTAGTTTTAGCTTCTTTAGTTACTACTATCCCCAATATCCAGCATATCATTAAAAATTAAATCTTCCACCGAATACTTTTCTCCATCTATCATATTAGTAAAATCATTCTCTACATTGAGGACTATCTCATTAAATTGTGAATAATCTATTTCTGCATATCCTATTTCTTCCAAATACCCTTTTATGATTTCATATAAATTAGCTTGATTTTTAATATAAGGCTCTGTGCCAAATCCATCTAATACAGGGCACATCTTATTGTTATCATAGTTTTCTACTTCAAATTCGTGTTGTATATAAAAAATAGGGCTAATCTTGGATATTTGTAATAATGTACGATATGATACTTTAAATAGACCATTTTTATAGCTATCAAATTTAAAGTACCACCTTTGAGATGAAAAACCTTCTATGTTTTCTTCTGCTATATCTCTAACATATTGGTCAACTTTTGTATTAAATTCCTTATTAAACTCTATACTCTCCTTGCATCTATTCTTAAAATATTCGTAATCCTTGTTTATATATATTCTTTTTATTAAATCATTTAATAGTTTTTCCATATCCCATCATCCTTTACTTCGTTTTAAGATTATGTTTTCCTGAATTATCAGCTGGCTTTGTTACCTCAAACTCAAAATTTACTTCACCTTGATGTTTTCCTTTAGCATTTAACATTTCAAATCTACCATGTTGTGAATCAACTGCATATAAATTTCCTGTTTTACTATCTCTATATACATCTCTTCCATTTATCCTAGATAGCTTATTATCTTTAATAAATCCTTTTCCATCACATATTTCTTTTGCTTTAGTTTTAACCGCTGCCACTCTTTCATTAGAAGACATTTTACATATTTCTTTTTCGAAAGCTTTACTATCTATGTTAGTATAGTTATTTGCATTATGAACCAATACACCATTATCGCCAACATGATAAGTGTGGAAATCATCGACTTGGAAGTTGTAAACCTTAGTTGGTTCATCAGTAATTTCAACTTTTCTGTTTTCAACTACTAAGACGTTGCCATTTGAATCAAGCACCTCATTGCCAACTTCCAGTCCCCCAGCATTAACGAAACCAACATCTTTAACATAAAACGGATGCTCATAGGTTGTCTTGATTAAGTCGCCGTTGATTGTCAAATGAACAAGTTCTGTTGTTTCTCGTATGTAAGTTTCAAGCACCGTCTTCTCGGCGACTTCAAAAGTATAAGTATTTGTCGAGATTACTCTGTCGCCTGCTTTGATATTCTCAATTGCGACTAAGCCAGCTACAGTTAATATCATCGTGCCCGCAACAAAACACTTCATTGTAGAAGCTGCTCCAGCGGTAAAAAGAGCAAGCGCATTAACGGTAATTTGGAATCCAT
>JAEZRV010000048.1 GCA_023444055.1 Bacillota bacterium | reverse complement strand
TATTTTATAGCCTGTTACTTCACTTCCTCCATCACTGGTTGGTGCTGTATATGTTATTGTAACTTGTCCATCGCCAGCTGTAGCAGTTACTGCTGTTGGTGCTCCGGGTGCTGTTGCTGGTGGTGCTGGTGCTACAGGCGTTGTGGTAAGTATATTTGAAGGAGTACTGTCTCCAACTGAATTCGTTGCTATTACATTAAAGCTATACTCTTTTTCGTTAGTTAATCCTGTTATTGTGGCTGTTGTTTCTGTAGAAGCTACATCAACTGTTTTTACAAAATTTATACCATCATAAACTTGTATTTTATAACCTGTTATTTCACTTCCTCCATCATTTGTCGGTGCTGTATATGTTATTGTAACTTGTCCATCACCAGCTGTAGCAGTTACTGCTGTTGGCGCTTCGGGTACTGTTGCTGGTGGTGCTGGTGCTACAGGCGTTGCGGTAAGTATATTTGATGGAGCACTATCTCCAACTGAATTCGTTGCTTCTACATAAAAGCTATACTCTTTTCCATTAGTTAATCCTGTTATTGTCGCTGTTGTCTCTTCTTTTACTACATCAACTGTTTTTACAAAATTTATACCATCATAAACTTGTATTTTATAGCCTGTTACTTCACTTCCTCCATCACTGGTTGGTGCTGTATATGTTATTGTAACTTGTCCATCGCCAGCTGTAGCAGTTACTGCTGTTGGTGCTCCGGGTGCTGTTGCTGGTGGTGCCGCTATTTCAGGAGTTGTTCCTGGCTTATAGAAGGTAAAGTAATGCCCCTCTGCATCTGCAGTACAATTCTTTGCGATTACTCCGCCTTCAAAGTTTCCACCACTTACTGAAACATCTGCCATAGGCGCTATTAAATGACCAGATAATCCCATAGCACTTATAGTCCCTGTAGCATCTGGAAAATTCCACATCAACTTCATTCCTTCAAAATTAATCTGAGCTCCATTAACACTGCCATCTAGACCCTTTAATATCTGACTAAATGCTTTATAAGACGATCCGTCATAAAACTGCATATTATAGAACGAAAGTGTATAATTATCGGTATTAAGTCCTGGAATTGAAATTACATACCTATGATTAACAAAATCCTGTATAGAAGATAGACCTGAAATTACTATACTAGATGCATTTTTAATTGTTTCATATGGAATTGTTACATATGTATTATCTAAAGAATTAAGATTAATTGTTAGTGTTCCCTCCACAAGAGAATAACTATTGCTTCCGTTTGCACTCATAGTACTGGACTCTCGTTGCAGAGCAGTAAAAGCATTATTAAAATCAATATATCCTGTATTATAGGTAAATTTGGTAGAAAGCCATGAAGGCACTGTTGCTTCCACTGTCTCATAATACAAATTAGTATTTTTGTATTCCGCATATGTAGAAGAGTATGAAGTTACCCAACTACCTTGAGAAAAGTCAATAATATTTTTAATATTTTTGACATATGACGAAGCAACTTGCCCATCACCTATAGTATTTGATGTATCTAATGTGTCACCTACTGCGACAGCACCTACAGCATGTCCAGATGCGGTAGCTGTAAGATCCCCCCTAACAAAATACTGATAGTCACTCAATATATTTCCAATAGTAAAATCCTTACCATAAGTAAGTCCTTCAGCTAAAACTAAATAATTCATCATATTTAGAATTATCATTAGTACTAGCATTTTTGAAATTAATATATAAACCCCTTTTTTCAAATCATTTAACCCCCAAAAATTTTTATTCTATACAATATATTTACAGTTTAGATATATTTAAAACAACGATTATAAAAAATATTTTTTTAGTATCCTTTTTTATATTTCAAAAACGTAATAGCATTATTTCCCCAAATCGCACCTAGCATAAAGAATTCTGTATTTATTAATAAAAAAGCTGCTAACATAGGATGTTAGCAGCTTTTTTATCTGAGAATTTATAGATTATTCTTCATCATCGTGTCCGCAGCCGCAGCCACAGTCATCATCACAATCACAATCCCATTCTAGTTCAATCTTTTCATGGCAATGTGGACACTCGATTGTTTCAGCATCTTCATCAATCATGTCTAAATCCACTTCTATTGTTTCACCGCAGTATGGGCAATCAATTTCTTCAAAATCTAACTCGTCTTCTTCGTCATATACAACTTTTTCGAGTTCAGCAAGGTCTTCATCAATACCATCAACCTGTTCGCACACTTCGTCTTGGATTTCTTCAATATCATCAATTGCTAGAGACATGTCCTCCAAAACATCAATGATAGCATTCAACAATTTACCCTCATTTGTTGAATCGTCCATTTTCATACCCTCTGCCAAACCTTTGATGAAAGCTACTCTTTCACTGATATAGCTCATAATCCTGCCTCCTTCGTTACCATTTCTCTGGTATATTATTATTTTGTTACTCTTTCCATGTACTCATTTGTTCTAGTATCTATTCTTATAATATCCCCAATATTAACAAATAATGGGACTCTTACAACATAACCAGTTTCAACTGTAGCAGGCTTGTTTGCTCCAGTAGTAGTATCACCCTTAAAACCAGGATCTGTCTCTGTAACTTCAAGCTCAACAAATGTAGGTGGCTCGATACCGAAAACATTTCCTTTATGTGAAAGTATTCTAACTACTTCATTTTCCTTAACAAGAGCAAGTGTATCACCAATTGTTTCTTTATTTATTGGAATCTGCTCATATGATTGAACATCCATGAAATAGTAAAGATCCTCATCTTTATAAAGGTACTGCATATCTTTTCTTTCAATATGTGCTTTTGGCATTTTATCAGTTGGGTTAAATGTTCTCTCAACTGTAGCACCAGTAACTATATTTTTTAGCTTACATCTTACAAAAGCTGCTCCTTTTCCAGGTTTAACGTGTTGGAATTCCACTACTTGGAATATGTTATTATCATATTCAAACGTTACACCATTTTTAAAATCACCAGCTACTATCATACTATACCTCCGTAATAAATATACATTTTATGATTAATTACTAACATAAAAAACATTTAGCATTATTTGCATCTTAATTTATATTAAATTATATTTGGCTTTAAGGCAAGGAAAATTTTCAATATTATACGTTTTTTAATGTTTTTTTATCTTTCCTAATATAATTAATCAATAATCATGCAATTATTGCCATCTGTAATTACAGTATTATTAAATCCTTTTTTGACTTTGTCAATACTCTTGGATTGTTATCTTGAATAATGATCGTATCTTCAATTCGGACACCGCCTAAACCCTCTACATATATTCCTGGCTCAATAGTAACAGCCATATTGTTCTCTAGCTCTCTATCTCCGCCCATTGAGAGTCTTGGACTTTCATGAATCTCCAATCCAACGCCATGCCCTAATCCATGCCCGAATTTACCTTCATATCCATTCTGATAAATAATATCTCTTGCAATTTTATCAACTTCTTTTCCTGTCCGTCCGCTCTTTGCACCTTTTTCAGAAGTTAGCTGTGCATTTAAGACTATGTTATAAATGTTTACCATTTCCATTTTAGGTTGTCCCAAGAATACAGTCCTAGTTATATCTGAGCAATAATGATTGTACATTGCACCAAAGTCCATTGTTATTGTATCGCCCAATTCTAACTTCTTTTCAGATGCAATTCCATGTGGCATTGAAGAGCGTAACCCTGATGCCACAATTGTCTCAAAAGATGCACCTGATGCACCAAGCTTTTTCATTTTATATTCTAGTTCAGCTGCTACATCTAGCTCAGTAATTCCCGGCTTAATCATTGATAAAACATGAGTAAATGCGCCATCTGCTATTTGTACTGCTTTGTTGATAATCTCTATTTCCTGTTCATCCTTAATGGCTCTCTGGTCATCAACAATTGAGCCAATACCAAAGAAATCAGTATTTTTCATTTTATTGGTATATTCTTTGTATTCGTAATAAGTTACACTCTGTTCTTCAAATCCCAGCTTATTAATGCTTTCTGAATTAACTATTTCACTAATTGTATCCAATATATTAGGCTTATGCTGAACTATTTCAAATAGCGGTGCTTGCTTTGAAGACTGTTCAATATATCTGAAATCTGTCAGCAAATATGCTTTCTTTTCGGTTATTAGCAAGTTTGCTGAACTACCTGAAAAGCCTGACAAGTACATATAATTTTCTCTTTTTGTTATAAGTGCTCCGTCAATTTTTAAGTCCTTCATCTTATTTCTAAATATATTTAATCGCTTAGATAGATTTTCCCTGTCAAACATTTTTCCAGCCTCCTATAATTTCAATTCGTCATATTTTGGGTTCGATTATTTAGTTCATATTATCTAGTTCAAATAATCCGTCAGTTCTATCTATTATCATTTACTGCCCTTTTATTTAAAACAAATAATAGCTGTATAAGCTATAACCTATTCCGTACAAGATGATGTATTATTTACTTGCATGAGTTTCAATTTTTTATATTAGGCTTATACCTGTAGCTCTGCCGCTGCATGTAACGCTAGAATATAACTCATTTTCCCAAAGCCACAAATTTGTCCAACACAAACAGGTGCAATAACAGATTTATGTCTAAATTCTTCTCTGCTATGTATATTAGAAAGATGTATTTCAATAGTCGGAATTTCTATTGCTTTTATTGCGTCTCTGATGGCTATGCTGTAATGAGTATAAGCCGCCGCATTAATTATAATTACGTCATATACTCCTCTAGCAGCGTGCAGCTTCTCAATAATCTCTCCCTCAATGTTTGATTGAATAAAATCAGTCTCAAGCCCTAACTCCTCAGATGTAACATTAACTGCTTTAGCTATATCAAGTAGTGTTTCACTTCCGTAAACATTCTTTTCTCTAACCCCTAACAAATTCAGATTAGGTCCATTTATTACAAGAATTTTTTTCATATGCTTTTAGCCCTTTCTATACTGTCTATATTCCTCATACTCCTAATATGTTCTTTACTCTCTCGAAAATCCCCTTCATTTCCAATGCATCTTCAGCCATTTTCCCTCTGGATTCACAGATAATAACTGGCTCCATTTTTTTCTTTACCAGCACTGGAGCTAAATGTTCAAAATCCGGACCAAACTGACTGTCTTCAAAATTCCAGTGTCTCTTTTCACCGCCTTTGGTATATTCAATTTTGCTAAAATGGCAGTGAAGCTGCTTTGTTCTATCTATACCAATGGAATTTTCAATTGTATTAATAATTCTTTCAAAATCCTCCTCGGAATTTAGTATTCCAAGACCTCTGGCATGAATATGACCAAAATCAATAGTTGGAATGATCCTTTCATCTATTTGGCACATATCCAATATTTCCTCCAAAGTTCCCAGCTGATTATGCTTTCCCAAAACCTCAGGACAAATACTAATATCGCCCAAACCAGCCTCATCTGCCAACGCTATAGTTTCCTTTAGAACTTGTTTTGCAGATTCAAGTGCCCAGCTTCTATCAACCTTACTGCAAGATCCGGAGTGAACGACGATTCGTTTAGCATCCATCCATCTAGCTACTACGAGGGTATCGAGAATATATTTTTTTGATTTTTCTCTTTTATCTGGCTCGATACTCGCCATACTTATATAATAAGGTGCATGAATGCTTAAAAACACACCATTCCTTTTAGCCTCCGCTCCAATTTCAACAGCCGTTTTTTGGCTAATATTAACACCCTTAGTACATGAGTATTCATATGCATTTAACCCCATTGCAGCAAGCCAACCTGGCATCTGAAATGAATTTTTATAGCCCTGCTCATAAAAACTGTCTGAATTTCCTGATGGTCCGAATCGTATCATGTATTATCTCCTGATTGTTTTTTATTCCAAATCATACGTTCTCCCTAATGAATTGTTTTCCTAATTATCCATTACTCTGATTCCATTATTTTACTAAAGTACATTTTTCTGATTGTTCTATTTTCATCGTTCTATTTTAAGCAATTAATTTGGCAACAAGCCATTGATGAGTTTGAGCACCGATAGACTTTTTATGTGTGTAAGTTGAGTTTCTATTTACTTTCCAAGAAAACCTTCATTGCACTGTAACACATATAAACATCAATTTTACTTGTCACTTCCATCGGAGAATGCATTGAAAGTATAGGTACACCACAGTCAAGAACATCAACGCCTAAGTTTGCAACATGCTGTGCTATTGTTCCGCCGCCGCCCTGATCTACCTTTCCTAATTCGGCTGTATGCCATACAATTTTATTGTCATTAAACAACTTTCTTATCATACCCATATACTCAGCATTTGCATCACTAGCATCATATTTTCCTCTAGAACCAGTATATTTCTGTACAACAACTCCATTACCTAAAAATGAAGCGTTCATTTTGTCATTAACGTCAGCATAGCTTGGGTCAAAACCGGAATTAACATCTGCTGACAGCATACTAGAGTTTTCTAAACAGAGATTCATTAATACATCAGAATAGTTTTCACTTGTTAAATATATTAATTTTGAAATAAAACTCTTTAAGAAGTTTGACTGAGCACCAGTATTACCCATACTGCCAATCTCTTCCTTGTCAGTTAAAATACATAATGCTGTCTTTGCTGACGGCTTAGCATCTAGCATTGCCTTTACGCAGGTAAATGAACATACTCTGTCATCCTGTCCATATGCACCTATCATACTTCTGTCAAATCCGATATCTCTAGCTTTGAAACTAGGCACCACTTCAAGCTCAGCTGATAAAAAGTCCTCTTCTACAATACCATATTTATCATTAAGTATTTTTAATATGTTTAATTTAACTTTATCTTTAACTTTTTTATCGTTATAAGGTCTTGAGCCTAATAAAAGATTTAAGCCTTCTCCGCTTATAACTTCAGTTGCCTTCTTCTGCATCTGGTTTTGAGCAAGATGAGGGAGTAAATCTGTAATAGTAAATACAGGATCATGATCATCTTCACCAATACATACATTAACACTTGTTCCATCTGCCTTAATAACAACCCCGTGAAGTGAAAATGGAATTGTAACCCACTGATATTTCTTAATACCTCCATAATAATGGGTTTTCAGCAATACAAGACCAGAATCCTCATACAATGGATTTTGCTTTATATCGATTCTAGGAGCATCAACATGAGCACCTACCATATTAATTCCATCTGTCAAAGGCTTTTCTCCAATAATAGCAAAGGCAACAGATTTCTTCTTGTTAACAAAGTAAACCTTATCACCTTTTGTTAACTTTTTATTTTGTTTAAATAATTCCTGCAAATTCTGATATCCTGCTTTAATTAATTCCTTTTCAACTAAAGTCGAAAACTCTCTTTCCGTTTTACCCTTGTCCAAATATTCCTTGTAGTTTTCACATAAATCAAAGGCTTTTCTTATCTGAGTATCATCACTCTGTTCCCAAGCATTTTTAACCTCATACGATAAACTTTCCTTAAGCATTTCTGCATGCGACTTTTCTTCACTCATTCTTATTAATCCTTTCTTTTAACTTAAATTTTGATACCTAATTTAAAATTTATTTTATATTTAAATGCTTATATAAATTTTATCTGATTTTATATTTTAACCAGATAGTTAAAATCCAAAATAGTTTAAAATATTAACTTAAAATTTTTGACTAAACATCTAAAAATTGATACTATTATTTTACTGATGCTAATAAAAAAGAATACGCACCATGAGCTTTATTATAATACTTTTTAAAAGAATATTAGCCATGAGCTTTATTATAGTATTTTTCAAAGAATACAGCACTAACATAATTATATCTATTATGATAATTAATTTTAATATTATTATACTTTTCAAAGGAGAAAGAAACAATGCATGATAGCCATATTCATTCAAATTTTTCAGGTGATTCCGATATGGAAGCCAATTCGGCCTGCTACAAAGCGGTTGAAATGGGTTTATCTGGTCTGATTTTTACTGATCATGTAGATTATGATTACCCTGATTATGATGAGAATTTTTTGATAAACCTGGATCAGTATTTTAAATATTTTAAAGACCTACAGAATAATTGGAAAGAGAAGCTGGACATTCGTATTGGTATAGAAATGGGTTATCAGCCTCAAGTATTAGATGAAATTAATGAAACAATTACAAAATATCCTTTTGACTTCATTATAAATTCTGTTCATATAATAGATCATCTAGATCCATACAATGGTCAGTACTATAGAGGTAAAACCCAACATCAAGCTTATGAACGCTATTTACAGGAAATCTTAAGCTCAATAAATTCATATGATAACTATGATATCATTGGCCATATTGGGTATGCAGCCAGATATGGCAATTTTGAGGATAAGCCATTAAGATACAATGGCTACGCTGAGCTTCTAGATGAAATATTAAAAGCAACAATTCAAAAAGGTAAAGGCATAGAGCTTAACACCTCTGGATTGAGGACTGATTTACATTCTACAATACCAGGTATGGATATATTTAACAGGTACTATGAATTAGGCGGTGAAATAATTACAATAGGTTCAGATGCCCATTATACAGAGCATATAGGTCATAGCTTTTTTGAAGCTACACAATATTTAAAAGAAATAGGCTTCAAGTATGTAGCACATTTTGAAGGAAGAAAACCGTTGTTTGAAAAACTGTAATGACTATGTCTTTTTAACAATCAGATAAATAATTCAACTTTCCAACATAAAAAACCTATTGGTTTTCAAACTTATCCATTGTTTGTTGAATAATAACTAAAGGCTGCCGCAAAATTCATCTTAACAACTATATTTTCGCTTGGTTTATACCAAACTATATATAGTAATACTATTTCGTTTATAAAATATAAGAAACAATATTTTAAATCACTGCTTACGCAGTGCGCTGCATGTGCAGCGACTCATAGTATTGAACAACATTTGCGAGCTTCGCTCCATCGCCGCAAATGCGGCGATTTAAAATGTGATTCCACATTTTAAATGCAAATTAGTATAAGAGATTTTTTGCAACAGCCTCAATGAATCTACTTCTGAACCAAGTCTATGGAACCTAATACTACGTGTGCCAATCCAAATCCTAGTATACCAGCACCAATTGCAACTGTTGTATCACGCTTATTCATGCCATGTTTTTTCATGTCATATCCTCGCATAGCCATACCAGTTGCTGTGACCGCAGTACCTAAAACAGCAGGAAATAGTCCTTCACGCATTAAGACTCCTCCTTTAATTTAGAAATAAGATCTATATTATTGTTTACAACTCATAAAAAAATATGTCGCTGAACGAAAAACTTTTTTAACATCTCAAATTTAGCACATAAAAATCTATTGATGTGGTAGAATTATCAATGGTTTGTTGCCAATATAATTGCTAGTCTTTAAGTAGTATATTCATCTGCGAACTTTGAGTTAGTATAAAAGTATCTTAAACTAATCAATCGTTCCTCCGCCTACAACAACATCATCATCATAAAAAACAACTGCTTGACCTGGAGTAATAGCTCTTTGCGGTTCGTCGAAAACCACCTTAATTCTGTCATTATCAAGTACATGTAATGTCGCTGGCGATTCCTTTGCTGAGTACCTAATCTTTGCTCCAACTCTCATGCCATCAAATGGTTTATCTATGGAAATAAAGTTCAGGTCTGATGCTATAAGTTCATTAGAAAACACTTCGCTGTCATCGCCTAATACAACTGTATTTGTCTTTGCATCTACCGCTACCACAAACATAGGCTTGCCAAATGCGATTCCAAGCCCCTTCCTCTGTCCAACTGTGTAATGAACAATCCCTTTGTGATCACCTAAAACATTTCCTTTAGTATCAACAAATTTGCCAGGTACTATCTCCCTATCACAATTTTCGCTGAGAAATTTTCCATAGTCATTATCATGAATAAAACAAATCTCTTGACTATCTGGTTTTGAAGCAACAGACAACCCAATTTCCTTTGCCATTTCCCTTATTTTTTCTTTTGGATAATCGCCTACAGGCATTAGTGTTCTGCTTAGCTGCTCCTGAGTTAAGTTGTAAAGAGCATAAGTCTGGTCTTTTCTGTCAGTAACTGATTTTTTAAGTACATATCTATTAGAATCAGCATCATGCATTACTTTAGCATAGTGCCCTGTGGCAATATAATCTATTCCCATTGAAACAGCCTTGTCCAACATTGCCTGCCATTTAACATGCCTATTACAAGCAATACAAGGATTTGGAGTACGACCCTTGAAATACTCCTCCTTAAAATAATCAATAACACTTTTATTGAAAATATCTTTAAAATTAAGTACATAGTATGGTATACCCAGCTTATTTGCAACCCTTCTTGCATCGTCTACCGCAGATAGAGAGCAGCAACCACCCTCAGACTTTTGCCTTTCCTCATCCATATCCTGCCATATCTGAAGGGTTACACCTATTACTTCATAACCTTGCTGCAATAAAATGGCGGCAGCCACAGAACTATCTACGCCGCCGCTCATACCTAGCATTACTTTTTTTGAGCTCATTAAACTTCTCCCAACACATTAATACAATTTTAATTCCATAATCTCACTATTATTCATCAAAATCTTCTTCACGTCCATGACTATGCCCACAGCTACTGCAACAACCTGTGCAGTCACTATTTTCACTTGGCAACTCACCATTTTTTCTTCTATAATCTTGTAGTGCTGCTGCAATTGCTTCCTCAGCAAGATTTGAGCAATGCATCTTTTGAGGTGGCAAACCATCAAGTGCTTCTGCAACAGCCTTGTTAGTTATTTTCATTGCTTCTTCAACTGTTTTTCCTATTACAAGTTCAGTTGCCATACTACTTGTAGCAACAGCGGCACCACAGCCAAAAGTTTTAAATTTAGCATCAACAATGATATTGTCTTCTATTTTTAAATACATTTTCATAATATCGCCGCATTTAGCATTTCCAACTTGTCCTACTCCATTTGCATCTTCAATTTCTCCAACATTTCTCGGGTTTGTAAAATGATCCATAACCTTTTCACTATACATATATATACCTCCTACGCCCCTTTTGGGCACAAAATTTTGTAAATAGTCCGTAGAAAACCTCTTCTCAGAGATTTTCTATCATAGAGCAAAACTATAGTAATGCAACTACTTCTGTTTATTTTTAACTGCCTCATAAAGAGGTGACATATCTCTAAGTTTTGATACAATATTAGGAATTACCTCTAGCAAATATTCCACATCTTCATCTGTATTCTCATCACCAAAGCTCAATCTTAATGAGCCATGTGCTATCTCATGAGGAAGTCCAATAGCTAATAGTACATGAGAAGGATCTAATGAACCTGAAGAACATGCTGAGCCACTTGAACCACATACGCCCTTCATATCCAGCATAAGCAATAATGACTCTCCCTCAATATATTGGAAAGAAATATTCACATTGCCTGGTAGTCTTTGAGATCTATGGCCATTAAGTCTAATGTATGGAACTTTTGCCATAAGACCTTCAATTAGTTTCTCTCTTAAAGCAATAATTTTTTTATTGTACTCTTCTAAATTCTCTGTTGCAAGCTCAATTGCCTTACCTAAACCAACTATACTAGGAATATTCTCAGTACTTGCCCTCTTTCCTCTTTCCTGCTGTCCACCATGTATCATCGAAGAAATCTTAACACCTTTTCTTACATATAGAGCACCTATACCTTTAGGTCCATAGAATTTATGACCGGATAGTGATAATAAGTCAACATTCAGCTTTTCAACATCAATAAATATATTTCCTACAGCCTGTACAGCATCAGTATGAAATAATACACCCTTTTCACGAGCAATTGCACCAATTTCCTGAATTTGCTGTATAGTTCCAATCTCATTGTTTGCAAACATTATACTTATTAAAATAGTATTGTCCTTAATAGAATTTCTCACATCATCCAAGGATACAAGACCATCTTCATCAACTGGAAGGTATGTAACCTCAAACCCTTCTCCTTCAAGATATTTACATGTATTTAAAATCGCTGGATGCTCAATTACTGAAGTAATAATATGATTACCCTTTTGTTTATTAGCAGCTGCAATACCCTTTAATGCCCAGTTGTCAGCTTCACTTCCTGAACCTGTAAAATATATCTCTTTTGGCTGAGCACCTATTGCTTTTGCTACCTTTTCACGAGCTTCCTCAACTGCCTTTTTACTGTCACGACCTATGCTATATATTGAAGACGCATTACCAAAATGTTCACAAAAATATGGCTTCATAGCGTCAAAAACTTCAGGTTTAACATATGTGGTTGCAGCATGATCCAAATAAATAATTCTGTCTGCCATAAAAAACACTCCTTTTATTAGTACAAACAACGTAGATAATTTGCGTTGCTACATAATTTTTTATATTTTATTTATTATACCCTGTAATACTATACCCCTTTTGAATAACAATTAACAGACTAAGTAGAAACGTTTTTATTTTTTAATTCGTAATCCTTTACAAGATCGTCGATTGTTATTGAATCAACCACCTCATTAATCTTGTCTCTTAATTTAACCCAAACTGGTGCCGTTGCGCATGTATCTACTTTTTCACATTCTGTAGGGAAATCCAAATCAATACATTCCGCAGGGCAAAGTGCTCCTTCTAGCGATCTTAACACATCACCTACTGTTATTCTTTCTGCAGGTTTAGAAAGCATATAACCTCCCTGAGCACCCCTAACACTCTTAACTATTCCAGACTTTTTCAACGATGCAAAAAGCTGCTCAAGATAATTTTCAGAAATACCTTGTCTTTGAGCAATACTCTTTATAGATATTTGCCCATCAGCATAATTTATCGCTAAATCAACAACTGCTTTAAGTCCGTATTTACCTTTTGTTGACACCCTCAAATTTTAATCACCTTAATTCCAATCAGTTTACTATGATTTAATCAAATGTTAGCATATTTTAATTAATAATGCAAGCATTAAATAATACTAATTTGTATTTAAAATATAAAAAAGACATATTATAAAATACAAATTAGTATAAATTGAGTAAACGCATTTATTCAAATAAAGGAACTGTAGCACCTTGTCTTTAGCATATAATCAATTTCTTCAATGCTCTTGCCATTTGAACATACAATAAATACACCATAAGTTGATTTGCCATTCATATTAATAAAAGCACTTGTATTTTCTTCAGTTATTGCTGAGAAATTAAAACTATCCCCCTCATAAACCACTGCATCTATAGGTTTAGAATAATTATACAAATCAACAACTGTATAGCCTCTTTGTTTAAGCTTCTCTGCAATACTGGAAAACATTGATTGAACTGCAACTATCATATTTGCCACCTCTTCTTTAAAATAACCATAATGGGATATTATTTCAAGAAGATGCAATAATTATTCTATACTAGTCACTCTACATACACTAATAACTAACAGTTGTACTTCTAATCAACTTTTTTATTATTTATAGGTTTCTCATTGCCATTAGGCGTTGACTTGTTACCTAATATGAACCAGACAACTATTATTGCGTAAACCATAATGCTTGGTCCCATAAACATCTGAACAGTCACCATGTTTACAATTAAAAGTACAAAACCAACTAACATAATCCATGCTAAAATTCTTTTCCTCATAAAAATCTCTCCATTTCTTTTGTTTGCAAATAGGTTTACTTATGTCAAAAAGTCCAACATTTTTTCTGTCCTTTAAGATTCGTTTATCAAGTTTCTCTCCAATTTTCTAACCATGTCTTTATTTTTGCCTCGTAACCATTTCCAGTAGGATTGTAATATAGAGTACCTATCATCTCGTCAGGGAAAAACTCTTGCTTCACAATATTGTTTTCATAGTCATGAGCATACTTATAGCCCTTCCCATATCCAAGCTGCTCCATACCCTTTGCGGGAGCATTTCTTAGGTGCATTGGCACACTTCCTGTGTTTTTTGTTTCAACATCTGATAAAGCTCTGTTTATAGCAACGTATGCTGAATTTGATTTAGGACTACATGCCACAGTAACTGCCGCATGAGACAGAATTATTCTGCTTTCTGGCATTCCAATCATTTTTACTGCCTGTGCCGCCGCAACCGCCACCTGCAAAGCAGTTGGATTAGCCATTCCAACATCCTCTGATGCACATATTATAATTCTCCTTGCTAAAAACTCCACATCTTCTCCTGCATACAAGGCTCTTGCCAAGTAAAATACTGTAGCATCAGGATTGCTTCCACGCATTGATTTTATAAATGCACTTATATTATCATAGTGCTCTTCCCCGTTTTTATCAAATCGAATTGCTTTCTTTTGAACACATTCCTCAATTGTATGAAGGTTAATGTCTATAATCCCATTCTCATCAAGCTCAGATGTAAGCACAGCCAACTCAATAGAGTTAAGCGCCGTTCTAGCATCTCCCGAGCAAACCTCACATAAATAATCAAGTGCATCCTCAGAAATATTTATATTGTATGTTCCCAAACCTCTTTCCTTGTCTTTAATAGCATTCATTATAAGTTTCTTAATATCCTTTTTTTCAAGAGGCTTCAGCATAAATACCGTAGACCTTGATATTAACGCCTTGTTAACCTCAAAAAAAGGATTCTCTGTGGTGGCACCAATTAAAACAATTGACCCGTCCTCTACAAATGGGAGAAGCGCATCCTGTTGAGACTTATTAAAACGATGAATCTCATCTATAAAAAGCACTGTTCTGCCTTTAGGGTTTAGCATTGGATTTTTTGTATCTGCCGCAATCCTCTTTATATCTGCAACACCAGAAGTAACAGCATTCAGCTTTTCAAAGCTGGACTCGGTAGTATTTGCAATTATTCTGGCAAGAGAGGTTTTGCCTGTACCCGGAGGTCCATATAAAATAATCGAAGTAATCCTATCTGCTTTTATCATTCTATAAAGCATTTTATCTTTATCAATGATATGGTTTTGCCCAACGAAGTCTTCAATTGTCCTTGGTGACATTCTATATGCCAATGGTTGTATTTTTTCTCTCATTTTTTACCTATATGTTTTTAATATTTATTTTAAATTTAATAGTTTAAAGGCTTAGGGCATCAGGGAAGATGTTCCTTGCATTCTGCCAATTTGTAGAGTAACGCTATATATTTGAAAGTTGAGTTATTCAGTTATCTTAAAGGATTTCCAAATGCTATCTATTTCATTTATTGCTTTTTCTGTTGCTTCTAAATCATATATTTCACTTTCAAAACAGTATATAGTATTATTTTTTTCAAAGACCTTAAATACTATAGTTCCATACAAATCGCTATCTGCATTTTCCATTCTATATGTATAATTTTTAATTTTCAAGCCCTTTTCATTTGTTTCGCTTATTGTAGGCTTTACTTTATACAATAACTCTATCATATCCATTCCAAATTCCGATTTTTCAGTAGAATTTGCTTCATAATCACTATCCTTTTCGATGGCACTTATTCCAATAGAAGTAGCAGTCTGATCGTTTTTAAAAGTAAACACAGAGTCATCATAACTATCTTTTATCCAATAGCCTGGAATGTCTGCAGTCCAATTGTATTTTTTATTTACAAAATTACAAATGTCATCCTGTTTAGACACACGTACTCCTAAGTTTTTACTTTTATACAATTCAAGATCTCTCAAAAAATTTTGTTTATTAAAAGCATTGAAATTCATTTTATCAATAATATTAATAGCTTCTTTTATTAAATCTTCATACCCTTTTTCAGGTAGATAGAATGAAACCTCGTAAACAAAACCATTCTTAACAAAGTATAGTTCCTCAACATAGTAAACCTTTTCTCCAAATTTTATATTGAATTTTAGAGTAACAGCCTCCATCCCTGCAACAGTAGTGGAATCAAAGCCTATAAACGAATACAATTTCGGATTAAAATTCTTATCATAGCGGTTCTTTATTTCATCAACATATTGTTTTAAATCTACACCTTCGTCAAGAGTATTAGTGGTTATTTTCATATAGTACTTTTTGTCAAAGTTTATTGTTGTTGTCAAAGGATCACCGTATAATAATGTATCTTCCCATTTTACCGGTATATCCATTGACCATGTTAAGTATTTTGATGTTTCGTTTAAGCTTACATAATTATAGAATCTGACTTTTCCATCCTTAACCTTTGATATATCCTCTACACTTTTTTCATTGCCTTTATAGTTTAAATCAAAGGAGCTTACTATATTTTCGTAGAATTTGTCCGCCATTAGTTTTTCCGGAGTTACGAGTTCATCATCACACATTATTGTTAAATGATAAAAATAATCACCCTTTTCAAACACTTTAACACGACAAGTCTCATCGTAATCGGATTCTGTTGCATATTCAAAATAAGGGATATCAGCTTTTAAATCCAGTTTAGATTCACTAACACTGCTATCATCTTCAGAAATTAAATCGTATAACTTTGTCAAAGTCATATCATCCTTATTACTTACACTGACATAGATATACAAATTTCTGCTATCATTTACTATATTGACAGTATTAGATTTATAATTGTTAGATACTACTCTTGAACCGGATGGAATACTTAAACTCCAACCATAGAAGCTGTTCCCAAGCTTTTTACTGCTTATTCCTCCTGTTAAAAAGGATAAGTCGCTTAATGCTCCATCATCTTCTAAAACAATTTTAATGTTGCCCTTATTTATATCACAGGTCACACTTACAGGGAAATTTTTTGTTATAAATTCAAGAGGAACCATTGTTATGTTATTCTTAATTACGGGAGTAGCTGTAAGCTTTTGGGTTTCAGAACTAACAGTATAATTTTTACTGCCAATTGAAAGCTCAGCCTCCAAATCCCCATAAATTATTTCTATCTTTGAGTTATCTTTTTTATTTACCTCAGCACCGATGGCTGTCGTTACCCATGATAAAGGAACCATAACTATCTTGTTAACCACATAAGGCTTTTCAACTTGAGATGTTTTACCATTTACTTTGCCTAAATTGCTCCCTATCTTTAGCTCTATAATCATTTTGTCATTATCTGCTGCATATGTACTTGTAAAGCAAGCTGTAAAAATAGCTACTACAACGAAAATACTTATAATCGTTTTTTTCTTATTCATAGTCAGGCTCCTTTTCACCAAATATGACATTAATATAGAGCTGCTTCTTGTCCCGAATTATTTTGAAAGTTGCTTTATTGCCTGGCAGGTACTTCAGCATTTCTTCATTATAATCAATAACTGAATTAACACTCGTTCCATTGATTGAAACTATTTTATCATCAACCTCAATATCATATTCCTCTGCGGGTGAACCCTCCTCAATATCTTTAACAGTAATTCCTTCGCTAGTACTAGGCAAACCATATTGGGATGTAATACTATCTGTAAAGCTAATACCAAGATATGGTCTTTGTATTTTACCAAAGTTTTCAAAATGCTTGATAGCATACTTTACAGTGTCTATCGGAATAGAGAAATTAAGACCTTCTACTCCAAAACCAACTAGCTTTACTGAATTAATCCCTATAACTTCCCCTTTCATATTTACCAAAGGGCCACCACTATTTCCTCCATTTATAGCTGCATCTGATTGAATAAATCTGTATTCTCCATCAGCAGACCTATTCATCCCACTAATAATACCTTTTGTGGCTGAATTTCTTAAACTAAAGGATAATGGTGTACCAATAGCAATAACATCCTGTCCAACTGCAACATCTGAAATATTTCCAAAGGTTGCCGTCTGAAGACCACCCTTATCAATTTTAATAACTGCTAAATCCAAGCTTTCATCTATCGCTTTAAGCCTGGCTTTGTATGCTTTGCTATTTGATAATACGACCACAATTCGATCCATATCTTTAACAACATGGGCATTTGTTATTATGTATCCATTACTCCTGTATATAACACCTGTCCCAAAAATCATGTTATCAGAAGTCTCATTATAATCCGAACTGCTTTCCTTCAGCTTTCCAATAATTCCAACAACAGATGGACTAACCTTTGAAACTATTTTAGTAATTGAATTGGTATTAGAATAAATTCCGATAGATTGACTATTGCTATTTACTTCTACTGTTTCTAAGTTTTTAGCTAAGCTATCTAATAATATGTACTTTTTCCCATCTATCACTTTTACCGAGTTTTCTACCCGCTTACCATCAATTTCTAATGTTATATTACTTGCGGCATATGTATTTGACGTAAAAAAAACAAAAACTGCGACCATGCAAATTGTTTTAACAATTTTTTTATTCATAATATGTATCCATACCCGATTATACAGAATAATAGAATTCAATTTATATACCTGTATGGACTTATCCTCCTTTATTGGGCTAACAACTGTTGTTTTCAAACGTGTATTACACTTAAGAAGCATTATTTATTGTATCATTTAACTAAAGTCAATACAATTGTTGAGAATACAAAATCCTCTAAAGATTTTTATAATCATTTTAGAGGATTTTTCAAAGTAGAGTATTCAACTGCGAAGTTTGAGTAATTTACTTTTATTTCGTTTAAAAGTCTAAATTCTAAATTTTGTTATCTCCACGTTCAAAGCTTCAGCTAGCTCTTTCAAGTCTTTCGCTTGGTTAAATAATTCATTAGACGAAGTTATTTGTTCTTGCGTACTAGCAGAAATCTGTTGTGTTACAGCAGCTGATTCTTGTGCAACTGCTGATATATTTCCCATTGATTCGGTTACATTATTTTTTGACTTCATTATGTCTGACACTGATTTTTCAGTCATCTTAATATTAGCCAACACATTTTCCATTGATGCAAACATTGTTTCAAACAATTTTTCTGTATCCTTAACTGCATTTATCTGCTCTTTAACTACCTCATTTGACTTAAGCACCTCTCCAACAGTATCATCGGTTTTATTTCCTATAGATGCAATAATATTATTTATAATACTGTTAAACTCTTTTGATTTGTCAGCCAACTTACTAACTTCACTTGCAACTACAGCAAATCCCTTTCCAGCATCACCGGCACGAGCAGCCTCAATTGATGCATTTAGCGCCAGAAGATTTGTCTGTTCCGAAATAGTATTTTGCATCTTTAGTATCTTTTGAATTTCCTTCATACTGCTGCTCAAATCATTTATGTTTGAATAGACTTTATTCGTTGTATCACTTACTTGAGCAGATTTTATATTTAGCTCATTAATAGTATTAGATGCAGTTGAATTTAATCCACTTATATTGTTGGCAATTGATATTACATGTGATACGTTTTCTTCAACTAATGTTATACCTTCTGACAGATTATTTATGTCCATAACACTGCCATTTATTTCTGAAGCTTGATTTGTAGAACCCATAGACATTTCTTCAATTGATTGAGCAATTTGTTCAGAAATAGTAAATGTTGATTCTGAAGCTGTTGATATAGTATTGGCAGAAGCAAATACATACTGCGAAGATTCTCTTACTTTTAAAATAAGAGAACTTATATTCGAAATCATATCATTATAGTTATTACAAACTTCTGCAATTTCATCTTTACCTTCATCTAATACCTTTTCTGTCAAATCACCGCTTTTTGCATTTTTCATAGTTAAAGCAAGCTTTTTCAAAGGCTTCGAAACACTTTGAGCAATAATTATACATAGCAAGAATGCAAATATTATGCAAATAAATCCAATAAAAATAATCTTGGTCCGTAATTCATTTGCAGCACTATTTAAATATTTGTACGGAATAACAGATAAAATATACCAATCTTTATCCCCTATTTGAGAATATGTAACAAGGCTATCAACACCACCTACTTTAATATCTAGATTGCCAGATTTACGGCTTTTATCTAGTCTTTCTTCTAAATTCGCAAGTTTTGTTTTTTCTGATGTCGTAAGTGTTTTTTTATTTTTAAGCTTTTCAATTTCCTTAACTTTATCTTCTATTACCTTTTTGATTTCATTATTTATAAGTTTTGAATTATCATTTGATGAATCAACAGGATAGCTTTTTTCATTTCTTGATGCTAATATTGTTCCGTCACCATTTACCACAAATATCGGAAATGCTTCATCTGTATCTGAATACTTTCCAATATCCAGATTATTAAATCCACTAGAAAGATAATTTTGTTTTGGAATTAATACCATTTTAGCGATAACCCCTCCACTATTAATACCTTTTATGTTCTGTAAAGCACCATAGTATCTTACTGGTTTACCATTTAGTACGAAATCCATATATGACCATTGTAAACCTTTAACATCTGCTTTGGATATCTTTTCAGGATTAAGTTCTTCTTGTCCACAATTGAAAAATTTAATTTTAGAAAAATCGTCACCATATAATAGAGCACAATACTCTACTTCATCATCTATAAACTTTGTATTTAGATATTGTTGAATAATTTGTTCTTGCTCATATTGATCATAAGCGCTACCTAAATCGTACTTTAAAATTGCATTTTGAATATTTCGATCCAAACCAATGTCATTAAAATATGCTTTCATTCTAGTACTTTTATTTTCTAATATAACGCTTGTTTGATCCATGACCTGCAATGAGTATCTTTTTACTTTATCATCTATTGTTTCGGTTGATGAGTTGTATGAGGATATACCAGTAATCAATAATGCAGCAACTAATAATAAAATAAAGGATGCAATTAATCTGGTCATTATTTTCAATCTTCTAAGAATTAAAAATTTATTAGTAATAAATAATTTCTTTCCTCGTTTTTTAATATTTGTGTCCATAATAATCTCCTTTATAAATTATATTATTTTTATACAATGATATGTAAAATAACCACTACGATAACTTATATTTTGTTATAATATTACATTAGGTACATTTTGTACCTACACTATTAATCTTACGTTACTATTAACTTGTTTTCAAGTTGTTTCTTTACAAAATAACAAAATTTTTTAAAAATTTTGGGTTATTACACCAAAATTACTTCATTCTATCATATACTATGCATTTTTCCATATTATAAGTTTGAATAACAGAAATTCGCTAAGCTATACACTTGTCAATCAATATGGAATTTTTCATTAATAAGTTTGAACCTCTTCAATTTTGAGCTTGGAAAATTGAGTTAGAAAATTAAGTTACTAACAAAAAAGCACGTGATAAAATGTCTTATCTCGCGCTTCTCCATTTATATTTGGAACTTATTTATTATTTTATAATCTAATGGCTAATAACAAGTTAAAATTCAGCTCTCATTAAAGGAACATAACATAGCTTGTTATCAATTCGTTTACTCTCCATAAGTGAAATAGCATTGACATTGATTGGTAAAGTATTAATCTCTATTTTATTTACCACCTGCTCAAAATCCTCTATTTTAACTTCTCTTGCCAATGTTATATGTGGATTGAAGCCTCTATCTTCTTTGCTATACCCATAATTTAACAGAGTATTTTCAAGTTTATTATATAAATTTTCAAGCTCTCGGCTTCTCTTTAGCCCAACCCATATAATTTTTTTATTTCCCCTATCAAATTTGCCAATCTTATTTAACCTTAATTGAAACCCAAACGTATTAACCCCTATCTCAAACTCTGGAGAGCCTCCGTCTTGCATAGGCTGTAGTTTTTTCGTTAACTTTAATTCACTATCTTTAAAGCTATTAATACTATTTTTAAAGCTAATAGCAGTATCTTTAAGCACAGCTATCAATTGCTCTGCTTGACTAGGGCTTTGCTCACCAATAAATCGTAATGTCAAGTGAAAATTATCTTTTGAAGTAAAATTACCTCCCATACAGTGCTCTCTAACATCTTGTTGTATGTTAAATAAAAATTCTTTTAATTCCTCTTTAAACTCAATTGCAAAAAATAATCTCATTCTTTCCCTTTCTTAGTCAATAATAATTTGCTAAAGCCCTGATACTTTGGTTTTAGGCCAAAACCATATTTGTGATTATACTAAAACCAAATGCTTTAAATTAAGTAAATCTAATGATTTATATTATGTCATAGCTGATACTTTGGTTTTAGTCTAAAGACGATAATTCGGATTATTCTAAAGCCAATACTTTTGAATATACTGAAGCCTCCTAGATGTCATGGACGATGGAAGAGTAATCAGTTATCGTCAATTAACACAAATCCCACTAACCATAATATCTGACCCAACATCAGCTATTGGCATTGATGCCATGCCATTGCTGTTTACATCAAGAATTACTTTAGCACCGCTTCCAATTGTAACTGAAATACTTTTTGGCACTTTGTAGTCTTTATTTGGTGTTACAGTCAAAAGCAGTTCTCCTTGATAGACACTATCCGTCAATTTTCCATTTACAATAGCAGTTTTTATTTTATATGGTAATGTATTATTTTGCAAAGCAGAAGCAATTACTGTATAAATAACCTCGTGCCCTTTTGCAGTCGGATGTGGATCAAAGGTCTTTCCCGTATCAGAATTCACAAGTATCGTACCTGATTTAGCCTTTGCAAAAGCTGAATATACATCAGCTACTAAGTAATTATTACCATTTTCAGAGTCATTAATTATCTTTGCATTTATAGACTCTACTGCCGAATTACAAAAGTCTGTAATCTGTAAATCATATGGATTATAAACTGTTTGTACTACAATTCGAGCATCAGTATTTAACTCTTTTATTGTGCTTATTATATTAGAAAAGTTCCCATCTTTATTATATTCAGGGTCTCCAATAAACATTTTTGTAGCTGCAATTACTTTATTGTTTAAATTCTCTTTAGCACTTTTATTAAAAAGCAGCTCCATTGTTACTTTTAGAATATCCTGTTTGCTAGCATTAAAAAGATTTTTGCCATTCCCAAGTTCTTCATTCATAACCCCTGCTAATGCAAGAAAAACGTCATTTCCACCTATAGAAATAGTTATAACTCCCGCCTTCTCTATTTGAGCTACTGTAGCTTCCTGTTCTTCTGTTGCAGGATTGGAAATCATTTGTAAAAGTCTAGTTGAATCCATTCCATCTACACCCAAGTTTACAGCTTCTTTACCTAATTTAGCGCTTAATTTATTAGCAAAACTTTTTGCACTTGATTTATTTTTAATATCATTACTGTTGAAATTTTCTAGACCATATCCTGTTGTAATAGAATCACCTAATGCAACATACGTAGCATTTTTGTCTAACTCATTAATAGGCACATATGTAGCAATAACCTCTTCAATTATATTATTTGGTGCATATGCAGGTAAAGAGGCCCCAAATATTGATGCAACGCTAAGTACAATTGAAAGTGCTTCTTTCAATTTCTTCATCAAATCAGCTCCAAGTTTTAGAAATATATACTGAGTAATTATACCTATATTTATTATATATTTTTATGCTTGGTTATTCAAATTAAAAAAATGTGACAGTAGAAACAAAGAAAAAGGTCATTATTTCAAAAAACTAGCTTATTCATTTAGATATAAAATAACTTTTTGCTCCATATTACTAACGGCCTGTTCTAAAGTACAATTACCTTCAATATAATCCATAGCAGCTCACTTTTACTCCTTTATGATATAATATAGTTAATTAAGGAGATGACAAGCTTATGACACCTAATTTTATACATCCATGGAACCTGAGTGAAAAAGAAGCCTTAGTTCTTCAATCAGACATTGCCAGAAAAGTTATAAAAGAAGATATGTTAAATGATATTAGATATGTTGGAGGTGTTGATGTTGCTTATGACAAGCATAGTGATAAACTATTTTCAGCAGTAGTAATATTAGATGTAAACTCCCTTGAAGTTGTTGAAACTGAAATTGCTGAAGATACTGTTCAATTCCCCTATATCCCTGGCTTGTTCTCATTTAGAGAACTTCCCCCCATAGCAAAAGCATTACAGCAATTAAGTATCACTCCAGACGTTATTATCTGCGATGGGCATGGGCTTGCTCACCCAAGACGCGCCGGACTATCTTGTCACTTAGGCGTGCTTTTTGATGTGCCTACCATTGGTTGCGGCAAAGCAAGATTAATTGGTGAAACAGCAGAAATAGGAATAAAAAGGGGCGACTATGCGCCCCTAATTGATAACAAAGAAACTATTGGTAATGTGTTGAGAACCCAAGATAATATCAAACCTGTCTATGTTTCTATAGGGCATCGCATTTCTCTTCAAACAGCCTGTAATTGGGTTTTAAAACTATCCCCTAACTTTCGCTTACCAGAGACTACACGCCGAGCTGACCAAGCTGTTCGTAAAGCTTTAGCAAAATATCATTCTTGCTCTCCATAGACTTGCCTAAACTTTAGTAGAACTGCATACTGCGAATCAGGTGAATTAGGGTCGAGTTCTCTATCCGTAACTAATTCACCCTTCTCATTATACTCCTTATAATTAAGTTCTATACCCCATTCGTAATTTGAAACTGACTTTACTACGCCATTTTGATACCAACACTTTCTCTTAGAGAATCTAGCACCTTTTTTCCACTCTAGTTCACACATAGTCTGTCCTGTTGAATACCACTCCCTACTGGTTCCACTCTGGAACCCATCTTCATAAGGAGTTTCACTTTTCAAATTACCATTTGGATATTTTTCAAATCCTATACCAGTAAATGGAACCCCATTATAACATTTAACATCATCATCAAACTCTAGCATATCTTCTTCAATACGGTTATTTTTTGCCATACTTCATCACCTCAGGTATATATTTTACTCCACTTGTTAAATATTCACAATGTGGGCAACGTGGAATAAGCATTCCCCTTGTAGGTGCTTTACCACCTGCATTTATTACATACATCATGAAGTCAGATGGAGCTGCGCCAGGACGTGCTAACCATGCTTCATTTAATGCATATATTTCAGCATGTGAGCCTGCCCCTTTAGTCTTAACATAACTGTTTATAACATCAACTGGCATATCATTAAATCTTGTAGCCATTTCAGTTGAAAGGTTACTTGGAATCTCAGGACCTCTTGCATTCAAACCAAAGAAATACTGTCCTGTCTTTTTGTCGAAAACACCTGCGAGTGCTGGACCCATATCATTTTTACTTAATCCTTGAGCTTTCAATCTAGCATACTCGTCAGCTACAGCCCCTCTTAAATTAATACGTTGGTTAATCTCATTAGGAGTTAGGGTTCCATATTTACCTCTCAAGTATTCAAGCCTACTAGTCCCCTCTGCATTGAAAATACTCCACCCAAAATATAAGCCCCACTGTGGGGCATTTTCAATACAGATTTATCTTTTTCTTTTATACCCTTGTGCCAAATACTTCTCTTTTTTCATTTCATCACTTGGATTCAAATATTCATAGTACAAATCCATCTGTACACTAGCAATATCTATTCCTTCAGTTATTAATACATGGTCTAGTGCTTGATTAAAGGAAGATTTTAATTTATTTTCTTCACAAATCCAAAACAGTAAAGGCAAACTGTTGAAAGCCGCTTTTTGTGCGGCATTTAATCCCTTTATTCTATTTTTCCTCATCTCTTCAATCCACTGCACAGGGTCTACACCAATCCCTTTCTTAATTATATTAAAAATTGTAGTAAAGATAGTATCAAACTCAATACCTTTGTATTTATATAATGCAATGATCTTAATCGTTGTACTTTCAGTCCAATCAAGCATTTTAACACATCCTAATTTCGTTAAATTTCTCTTGTGCTATATTATATAGATTCGCATATTCCATCTGCATTGAAAATACTCCACCTAAAATAATTGCCCCACCATGGGGCATTATCAATACAGAGGACAATTTTATTCTATCATACTGCTTCCTCATTGGGAATAACAGGCATAACATATTCTGTCTTGTACTTCATCATGCTATATATGATAGTGCATAACCTTCTCATTACACATGTTAGAGCCTGTGGCTTTGATTTACCTTCCTTCTGCTTCTTCTGATAGTAGTCATAGAAGGCTTGATTTCGTGGTTTCTTTGTCTTAGGATGTGTCTGTACCTGTTGTACTGCTAGAAAGTAGAATATACCGTGTAATGTTCTGTTACCTTGTTTAGCCTTCTGGTCATTTCCCTTCCCCGCCGAACTATATTTTACAGGAGCAATAGAAGCAAATCTCGCTAACTTATCAGCATTAGGAAATCTTTTAATGTCCCCTATCTCTGCTATAAGGTTGGCGGCGGTAACGGTACTAATCCCAGGCATAGATTCAAGTTTGTAACCCATTTCAGCCAGTATAGCTACCATTTCCTTCTCTGTATCTGCTATCTCCTGCTTGTTGAACTTAATCTGTTTAACTATACTCTTTACTATAGTATCTCTTGTAGCTTGATATTCTCGTTGAGTATTACCATCAGCCGCCACCAGTTCTAAAATCGCCTGTGCCTTCTTTGTAGAACATATATTATGACTTGCTTTATTCAAGAATACCGTAAACTGTTCTAGAGTAACACCTTCCAAGCAATGTGGGGCGGGATATTCTTCCCAAAATGCTAAGGCTGTCTGTGAATCTATCTCTGTAAAGAACTTCCTATATGAAGGATAGTGATGTTTCAACATATCGTGTAATTGGTTCTGTATGATGACGGTATTCTTTACAAGTGAATCCCGCCGTCCTACCAATTGGGCTAACGCCCAGTAAATATCCGTTGGATTAGCTGTAGGAAGTTCGTCAAAGTCTTCTTTCAAGACCTTTGCTACCGTTAGAGCGTCAAAGCTATCATCCTTCTTATAGGTTGGCGTACTCTTTCTTCTGTCATTAGCAAGAGCAGGATTAACAGCCTTAACAGTTTCCTTCTTCTCCGTAAGGTATACAGCTAAACTCCTTCCATAGCCGCCCACATCTTCAAGAGCGAATACAGGAGTTAATTCTCCGCTTAACTTTTTAACTTTACCAAGCATTGCACCAAAGGTGGCGGGCTTGTTATCAAACTTAACTTCCCCCAGTTTTTCATTGAAGAAGTTAATAACTACAGCAACATGGAACTCCTTGTGGGTATCAACACCGACATAGGAGTAATTGAGTTTATAATGGTTCATAAGACCACCCTTTCTAATCCTGTAAAGAATAGTTGCAACCTCAGCTATTGAGCGTTAGTCTCTTAAAGAGACCCGCAAGGGGACTAAAAGCATATCCATTCTTTACTTGTATGTAAGTACCTCTAACAACTTATACGTATTGACATATGAATTGCGGAAATTTCAAGAGCGTAATACCTGTTATTTATGTTCCTTCTCTCCCTACTTCACAGATTTGTACTATTCTGAGCAATAGCTGTCCATATTTTTCTTCAACGATTATTTTCACATTAGGCTTGAATCCCAGCCTTTCAAGCCATTTTCCCTGTATTCGTATTTGCGGCACTTCGGAATTATTTACTGTTGTGCTGTATACTGTCAATAGTCTTACTTGCATGTTAAAACCTCCTGTTATTGCATTTTAGATAATTGCAATATGCTCCCCTTTGGCTTCTATTTGTCCGTAGTGATAGATACCACTATAGAAGTCTTTACGGTCAAGAATACGCTTGATTTGAACCTTGGTAAACTCTTTATCTTGTGTAGTTTTAAAGCCTTCTAGATTGATTATAGAAGCTATCTGTGATAGTGAGAGGGCGGGATTCCTCTGTTTGATTTCAAACACCCTCCTTACAGTGTTAGCCTGTTCTTCATTTACTTCTAAAGCCTTCTGTGACTTCTTAGCAGAGTATCCAAAGGCAACCCGCCCACCTGCATAACCGCCTTGTTGGGCTTTCTTCTTTCTGCCCCTACCAAGTTTTAAAGCTATTTCTAGTCGTTGATACTGGTCTAGAAGTTCAAGCATACCGTTTACTAATATGTCAGTGGGGTCTTTAGTATAAATGCTGTAGTTAGATTGCTCTATAGACCGTATTTCAGCGTTATTCCGCTTTAGTTCCCTATGAATAAGTACTTTAACTAAATCTGAACGCCAAAGGCGGGAGGTATTAAGTACAATTACATACTTTGCTTCCTGCCACCTTACCGCTGATAGCATTTCCTGTAGTCCTTCTCTTGCTATAGTTAAATCATCTTCATCAACCTTCGCCCCGCTTATCCCTTTGTCTTCATAGATACCTATTAAATCAAGGTTGTGGGTGGCGACATACTTTTGTATTTCCTCGGTCTGATAGGAAAGAGAATAACCGTCTTTAACTTGCCCCATAGTACTTACACGAACATATCCAACTGCTTTATCCATTGCTTTTTCACCTCCTGTAACGATAATTTGAGTTTTCGTAACGCCGCCCAAGTGGGGCGGGTTAATCTGTTTACTAAATGAACTTGTAAACAAGGTTATAGACCTTTTCAGAAAGTATTTCAACAGGATATTGGTTATTACAGAGGTAACTATATTGATTATTTTGATAGTATTTTTAAATGAAAGCACCCCGCCCAGTGCCTTGAAAAAGGCGGTTAGGCGGGGCGGTCTCAGGTAGATACATATTATCTGCGAGAAATTATTTGAGACTGTCGTAGCGTTATAGAGCCAAAGAATCAATATTTCAACCCTTCAAGTGTCCGTTGAGCGGAGCGAAAACGGTAATCTTGTCTTTGTTCTTCTTGTAGTTATTCTCTTGTATTTATTCGTGCCTAAATTTTAGGACACAGGGTTCTAAATTTTAGGACGCAGAGTTCTAATTTTTAGGACACAGAAATTATATTCTGAATCCTAAATTTTAGACAACAAGGCTGAATTTATGTATAGATATTAAGATATATTTACTGTTGCGGATTTACTTTTTCATAGGTTACACCAGTAGATTTTATGTATTTTCCTTACACTACAATTCGCTTATTTTAACCAAATCCCGCCCTTCGGTGGGGGGCAATACACCTTTATTACCATAGACATATAATTCAATTCTATGTCACTTATATTACTATCAAGTGGTTAGTATTAGAGAGTGTTTAACAACAATCACAGACGAAGCCCCGCCACCTACAATTGAAATCGGCGGCGGGGCTTGGTCTCTATCAATCACTATCAAAAAAGAAAGTCCTACTAAGGGAGTAGTAGTATATATGTACTCTATTCTCTCTTTAATAGGACTTGATTTTAAAGTTGGTTGCCTCCGCCGCCCTCTTTTAAAGGTAGGCGGGATTCATTTAGTTTGTTATCATACAATATCAACGTTATCAGCATGAAAAATACTTGGCTTTGTTATCTCAACAGGGGTAAATTGTTGTAGCGTATAGTGGAATATTTCTATTCAATTGTAATAGCTTTTTTTCCGCCTAGCTCAATTGTCTCAAAATTATCCTCATCTACTTTCACAAAGGCCTTGAGTTTTATAGAAATATCATACTCCCCTGGTTCAATATCTATGTCCCTGCAATCTTCATAAACGTCATAGACAATGTAATGTGGTTTTTGCTTTGATACTATAAAGGTATCTCTGGGTAAGCCTAATCGGCATGAAGTATATGTTCCAGCCTTAGCATCCTCCCCTTGTAGAAGGAGTATCTCCCTTAAATCAATCTTCTCTGCTATCTCTACTTCTTCATCTGATGATAGTTTTATCACAACAGGAATTGATTTTTCTGTAGAACTATATCTACTATTTAGTAAATTAATATCTAGTCTCATTTAATTCCCCTCCATCCATTATAGTAGTTCTGGAAGATTCCTAAGTCTTCTGGAGATAATCCCATTTTCTTTCCCTGCCAAAGGTTTGTTGATGTTGCAAACCTTTCTACGAACTCATCACTGAGTGCATTCCATCCTTTAGGACTAATCCCTAGCTTATTGTACTGCCTTAAATGCCTTACTTCGTGTAATATAGTATTTGCCATAACTTTAGAGTTACCAATGTTCTTATTAATCTCAATAATTGGGTTTCCTCTTACGTCTAGTTTAAATACTCCCAAGTCATCAGCTGACTTAATAAAGTTTTGTGATGATGAATTGTAAAGTTCACTAATTTTGTTTGAGTAGGACTTACCAAATGCACTTTCTATCTCGCCAAAAGCAGCATCTATTTTCTTTGATGTACTTAAGTTAACAAAACTTTCATCAAGTGTACCAATAAAGTCTGATTGATTTAACGGTTTCTTTGCATACCTACCAAGATTACCAGCCCCCTCAGTCGACGTTCCCTTTAAAGTAAACCTCCCTTTAAATCCTGTATTAAGTCTATATTTAGAGGTATTCCCTCCTGTATTTTTTCCAAATGTTACTATATTATAGCCTCTTGCTTCCAAAGCATCAAGTCGACTGGCTTCAATATCACTACTAGTTATTTTGCCTTTGCCACTTCCTATATTTCCGTAGTAGAATTTCCCCATAGCAATCATAGCAATGTTATAAGTACTCATATCCATAGCTGCTCTTGTTTGCTCTGTGGTCATCAGATAATAATCGGCATATGTAATTTCATCTTCTCCCGATAGTGCTTCTATTTTTGCAAGTTTTATTAGAGCACCATTAGTATCATATCCTTCAGCCATACGTTCAATAAAGCTAAATGAATTATACTTCGAAATTATGTTACCATTATTTATAACATCGTATGGATTCGATGAATTCACTTTATCGGTAAATAAACTCATTGCAGTTCTATACTTATCACTAGTCGTTGCTTCAAATACTGAGTTATTAAAACTCAAAATTCCTTGATGTAGTTTCATTCCATCATCTGAACTTATAAATCCTTTTGAAGCAATTTCACTCTTTATTGAAGACAGAGTACCAGAAACAGATTTCATATCCATGTATTCCGCATATTCTTCGGTACTTTTATAGTCAGCAGTATATTCGTCAAATATCTCAAATAAATCTTCATGCTTGTCTATTAAGTTAGTGTATTTTTTCCTATTATGTGCTTTTATTTTTTCGGTTATTTCCATCGCTTCATCATCACTTACAACATTGTGTCCTGTAGGATCATAATACACTAATGGGTTGTTCAGGCAATACGTATACAAATTCAAACTCAGCGAATCATTCCTATCGCCTAAATACGTATCTTCCTGCAAAAATCTTGCTGTCTTTGGGTCGTACATTCTTGCGTTCAAGTAGTATAAACCTGTTTCAGCATCGTACTGGTAGCCTGCAAAGGTGATGTTGTTGTTGGCACTGCCTGTTGCGGTTATGTTTCCAAAAGCATCATAATAGTAGGTTGCAACTATATTTCCATCTGGTTTTAGCAGTGCCGTTACGTCTGCATGTCCGTTGTACAGATAGAAGTAGGTGTCAGATATGTTTGAGCCGTCTGTCCTGATTGCTTCTCTCATTATAATGCGTCATAGGATTTTTCCTGTACATTGCTGTGGTTGTATTTCCAAGCCAATCGGTTGCTGTTATTTGGTTTCCATTAGCATCATAGTTGTATGTGGTTTCGTGTGTTATACCTGATGCTGATTTACTTGATGATATTACCTTGTTTTGCTCATTGTAGGTATTGGTTGTACACTTTTCATTTCCATCGAATACAAGTCGAGCATTTCCATTACCGTTTTTTGGAACAAGGCGCATTAAAATCAAGCGCTTACAGAGCGTCTGCTATTAATCTTTATAAAACAAAAGGGTAGGCTGTTACACCTATCCTATATTTTATGATATTAATCCTTTAGGTTCCCATCGTAGTCAAACATCATTGCACCTTGACTCAATTCCTCTTTAAGCCATTCAAGTAAACCGCTCCAGCTTCTTGATACTTTGCCTGATTCATGACTCCACTGAATAATTTCGCAATCTTGTCCATCACTACTATTTAAGTTAATGCATATGATGTCACCATAATTGGTATCTGCAATAGTAAAATAGTATGAAGGCATCCCGGGCCATTTGTGTTCAGGTCTATTTCCCCTATTTAAGTAAAACACCCCATGTTTCATAGAACCTTCAGATGGTTCATAAACTTTTCCAAGTATTGTCCCACCTGAAAACAAGTCACCGCCGTTGCAAGCTTTTAGGAAATCTTTATATAAGCTCGGTAATCTTACATTCATCTCCTTTTCTAAAGCAGTTATGCTTAATTCATTTGAGCCATCATTAAGTTCATGAACTCCATCTGCATATTTATCTATTTCAATGAAAAAGGGTTTTAATATACTAGGAATTTGTCTTTCACTCATCTAATAAGCCTCCTGTTTATTTATCTCTGAATTACTTTGCCCCCACGTATCTCAAATGGTTTCCAAGGAACAATATCACCAAAATCAATTGCATTTCCTGATAGTGGATCGTAATACCAATTAGTAGGATTCTGATAATTACCTCCATGAGCGTTAATATGTTCATTAACTGGCATTTGTCTGCCCTTTAAAAATTGGATATTATCTGGGACATCAACAAAATCAGGATATGCTTCTGCTGATTTCATATGTTGTCCTTCATAACCAGTAACACCTCTTCCTGGTTTAGCTGATAATAATTCCTGCATTTCTTCTGCAGTCCATTCTCTGGTTCCTTTACCTGTTGATCGTACTAACTGCTTTTCATTTTCCCATGCTTGATACACAGCTTTTTTCCTAAGATTTGCGAACTGGGATTCAGTTACTTGTGCACCTCTTACACTATACATCTTTTCAGTGGCACTTCCAACCTCAGAAACTTCTGTTCCCCTATTAACACCTTGTATTGCATTCAGATATCCCTTTTGTACTGCATTTTTCCCTATATATTGTTGTTTTGTATTCTTACTCCACAGAGGTGCACCATTAGCAGTACTGAATTGCTTTCCAAACATAAATGATTCAAAAGTGCCCAACATATCCATAGGTACTGAATTGAAGTTACCAGTTGCTATATCACTACCTGTTTGAACTCCCCACATTACAGTATTGCCTTTGTTTATTAGTTTATCACCGTTGTTTAGCACATAATTTCCTATAGGGGTTGTAGAAACTTTCGTTAATAATGGCATTGAAACCGCTAAAGCCTCTGGAGCAACTATTGCAGCTGATACTGCTAATGGCACAGCAACCGCAGGAGCAGCATATTTTAGGTGGGTTTCAACAATTGTTTCTACACTACCATACTTGTATAAATCATTAATTTTTTTGTCACAAACTTTAATTAATTTTTTATCTCCTCTTTTTACTGCTTCTTTTTTCAGGTGTTGCAGACTATTTTCGATACCATATGCTTCAGGCGTTATTAATGTTCTTTCTGTACTGTCTTCACCAATATGACTACCTGCAAACTTATTAATTAAATCATCAATCCATAAATATTTCCAGTGATGTCCATCTGGATCATAGTACATCAACGGTTCATTGTGGCAGTAGGTGTATAGGTTCAAACTCAACGGATCGTTCCTGTCTCCAGTGTATGTATCTTCCTGCAAAAATCTTGCTGTCTTTGGGTCGTACATTCTTGCGTTCAAGTAGTATAAGCCGGTTTCCTTATCATACTGGTAGCCTGCGAAGGTTATGCTGTTGTTGGCACTGCCTGTTGCGGTTATGTTACCAAAAGCATCATAGTAGTAGGTTGCAGCTATATTTCCATCTGGTTTTAGCAGTGCTGTTACGTCAGCATGTCCATTGTACAGATAGAAGTAGGTGTCAAATATGTTTGAGTTGTCAGGCCTGATTGCTTCCCTCATTATCAGGTTGCTTCCATACACGTTTCTAGCTGTCTCATTTCCTGAGTTGTCTAACTCTAAAACTACCTTGTCGCCTTCATACAAATATCTTGTCAATGTGCCGTTTACTGTTTTTGAAACTCTGTAACCTTCTCCGTTGTATGCGTTTATTGTTGTTCCTGTGTTTGTCATGGTTGTTATCAACTGATTCCAACAATCGTATTCATTTACTGTTATTGCTCCATTTACTGTTGTAGTCAGCTGGTTTCCATTGTAGTCATATGCATATTCTGTAGTGGTGATTAATGTTCCATTTACTTTTGTTTCTACT
>JAEZRV010000027.1 GCA_023444055.1 Bacillota bacterium | reverse complement strand
TGTGGTCTATCGCTTCTCTGTCCATTATATTGACCCTGTGGTCTATCTGACCTTTGGTTATTATATTGACCTTGAGGCCTGTCGCTTCTCTGATTATTATATTGACCCTGTGGTTTATCAGTCCTTTGTGCATCAGCACTTTGCACTTGTGCACTATTTCCCACAGTAGCTTTATTATCTACTAATTTATCCTCAGCCTTTTTTATCTCTTTATCACCACTAATTTGAACCTTATCCTGGGTTAACACTGTTGCAGAATCACCCTTTTCAATTTTTTTACTTTCTTTACTTTCATGTACAGTATCTTTTGTATTTGACTTAGCTGTATCAGTTAGCTCATTGTTTTTCACAACATCTGCTTCCTTTTGAATAGTATTATCTGCCACAGTTTTACCCTCTTTAATAGCATCCTCAATTTTTATATTTTCTTTATTACTTGTATTATTATCTTGCCCCGACTGAGGTGTTTTTGCAGTAATGCTTGGGGTTTCAACTACTTTTTTATTCTTATCTCCATGCTTGTTCTTTGGTTCTGGCTTAATTTCATGTACAAAGCCAGGCCGTAGTCCAGAACTATTAGAGTCTGTCTTTACATATTCATTTTTATAGTTTTGCTTTGAAGCATTTTTTGTACTTTTCTTAGGATAATCACTTGCTGGTTCAGCATTACTTACTTCCGTTTTGCTGTCAAGGATTATCTCAGTTGTACGGATAATTCTTGGAGCACTCTTTGAATCCTTTTTAACATCTTTTTTCTTTTCCGCTACATGGGTATTATCATGAACTACTTTCTTATCTTCATCAATCTTCTTGTCATCATGCTTAATAACACCTATATGTTTATAAAGTGCATTTAATTCATGAGGTTCAAGAAGGCTCATATGATTTTTAACATTAATATCTATCTCAGCAAGCTTTTCTATTAACCTTTTACTAGTAGTATTAAGTTCTTTTGCAAGCTCGTATATTCTAGCTTTTTCCAATACCTTCACCCCCGTATTCATTTATTTGATTATCTATTAATTTAAGAAGGCCATTTTTAAAGTCCTTAGATAAAATAGAAATAACGGCTCGTATTTCTTTCCCAGTATATCTGCCAAGCTCAATCTTTTCACCATATTCTCTATAGCAAACATCTCGGAAGTTACACATACTTTTAAATTTGTCCTTCGTGTTTTCTGAAGCATCTCTTGCTACAATAACAAGAACAGCTTTACCTGACTTTATATTTCTTTCTACTGTCTCATCACCAGATACCAGCTGACCAGCTTTTTTTGCAAGTCCTAATAAGGAATAAACCCTATCCATTATCTCCCTCCAATTGGTTTTTTAAGTTGTTATATATCTCCACATCAATTGTAGTCTCAAAAGCCTTTTCAAGCCTTTTTGCTTTTATGGCTTGCTCGAGGCATTCTACACTTTTGCAGATATAAGCACCTCTTCCAGGCTTTTTACCAATGAGATCAATGTTGATTTCTCCCTCATTATTTTTAACCACGCGTATTAAGTCTTTCTTAGGTTTCATTTCTTTACACCCCAGACACATACGCAATGGTATCTTTTTTTGCTTCATCAATCCACACCTTCCATAATAATATTTTCAAATTTTGATTAATCAGAAATATATTCATCCTGATTGCTTTCATCACTTTGATTGTCATCGGTATAATCCATGTATCCTATTCCCATGTTGTCGTCAAAAAGCTGTTTTTCAATAGCTTGCCTTAACTGAGATTCACTCTTTATGTCAATTTTCCAACCTGTAAGTTTTGCTGCAAGTCTTGCATTTTGTCCTTCTTTGCCAATTGCAAGTGAAAGCTGATAATCAGGTACTACAACTTTTGCTGACTTCTGCTCTTCATCAACATCAACTCTCACAACCTTTGCAGGACTTAAACTACTTGAAATATAGTCCTTTATGTCGTTACTCCATTTAATAATGTCAATTTTCTCACCTCTGAGCTCATCTACAATAGCTTGAACTCTAGTTCCTCGTTGTCCAACACAAGCTCCAACAGGATCTACATTTTCATCCCTTGAGTATACTGCAATCTTTGTTCTTGAACCTGCTTCTCTCGATATACTCTTTATCTCAACAGTACCATCATGGATTTCAGGAACCTCTAATTCAAAAAGTCTCTTAACCAATCCTGGATGGGTTCTAGAAATCATAATCTGAGGACCCTTTGTTGTCTTCTTAACTTCAACAATATAAGTCTTAATTCTCTCATTAAACTTGTATTCTTCACCTGGTGTTTGTTCAGTTGTTGCAAGGACTGCCTCTGTTTTACCAAGGTCAACGATTACATTTCTTTTCTCAATTCTCTGAACAATACCTGTTACTATATCACATTCCTTATTATAGAACTCATCATAAATAATTCCGCGCTCAGCTTCTCTAAGTTTTTGAACGACTACTTGTTTTGCAGTCTGGGCAGCTATTCTGCCGAAGCTTCTTGGAGTAACCTCCATCTCAACATAATCACCTACGCCTAGTGAAGGATTAATTTTTGCAGCATCTTCAATGGAAATATCCATTGCCTCTATATCAGGTACCTCTGCAATCTTTCTAAGCCCGTATACTTTAACATCTCCAGTTTCTCTATCTATATTTACATTTACGTTCATTGATGAACCAAAGTTTTTTTTGTATGCAGATATTAGAGCGACCTCTATTGCCTCTACTATTATATCCTTTTTTATTCCTTTTTCCTTTTCTAACTGCTCAAGTGCTAACATTAACTCAGCGCTCATTTTGCTAACCTCCAATAAGAATCAATTATTAAAATTTAACAGCCCTTTTTACAATGGCAACTTTATTTTTCTCAAACTCAATAGTATTCCCGTCTTGATTTATAACAATCTTATCATCTACCAAACCAACTAACTCACCTTCAAATAATTTTTTACCATCTATAGGCTGAAAAACTTTGAGTTCAACTAATTCTCCCTTATATTTTATAAAGTCTCTCTCTGTTTTTAACGGTCTTTCCAAGCCAGGTGATGAAACTTCCAAATAATAGCTTTGTTCAATAGGATCTTTTTTATCTAAAATATCACTAATTCTTTCACTAACAGCTTGACAATCATCTATACCTATTCCGCCTGGTTTATCGATGTAAATCCTTAAGTACCAATTTGCACCTTCCTTAACAAATTCTACATCAACCAATTCATAATTCAAGTCATCAACTATTGGTTCCGCAAGTTTTGTAATCTCTTGCTGTATGTTAATTTTCATATTCGTTCTGCCTCCATGAGCTAGAGTCTCAGTCCTGCTCAAGCTATATTTTTACGCATAGCTTTATAAATTTAATTGACAAAATATTATTACGCAAAAACTTAGGCACTTTAAGTGCCCTTAGTTAATAGCAATATACTTTGGATAAATAACAACAAAGAGTGGGTATTCCCACTCTTGGCAGTAAAGTCTATTAAACCTCTATCCTTATGTATTATATCATTATTATTTCTAATTATCAACAATTTATTATCGTTTTTAAAAAATAACTTCCAGTTAAAAGTAAAAATTTAAATATCACTAATTTCTTTAACTAATTCCTCAACTATTTTATCTTGAGGAATTTTTCTAATTATCTTACCCTTTTTGAACAGCAACGCTTCATTATTACCACCTGCTATACCTATATCAGCATCCTTAGCTTCTCCAGGTCCATTAACTTCACATCCCATAATTGCAACTTTAATATTTTTATCAATCTTATCCAAGACAGGTTCAATCATGTTTGCAATGCCTATTAAGTCTATTCTTGTCCTGCCACATGTGGGACAAGATACTACTTCTATACCGCTAGTAATTATTCCTAATGATTTTAGAATTTGTTTACCTACTCTAACCTCTTCTACCGGATCACCTGTTAGAGATACTCTAAGAGTATCTCCTATCCCATCAGACAAAAGACAGCCTATACCAATAGAAGACTTAATAGTTCCTTTATAGATTGTACCAGCTTCAGTTACTCCAATATGTATTGGATAAGGGCTTTTTTGTGAGAGAAGTTTGTAAGCAGCAATGGTCATTGGAACGCTGGATGCTTTTATTGATATAATTATATCTTCAAAGTTAACATTTTCAAGCATTGCCGCATGAGCAAGTGCACTTTCAACCATTCCTTCAGGAGTAACACCATTATATTTTTCTATAATACTCTTCTCAACAGAGCCAGAATTAACCCCAATTCTTATGGGTATTTGTCTCTCTTTTGCCATATCAGCAACTATTTTTACTCTATCTTGCCCACCAATATTTCCTGGGTTAAGTCGTATTTTGTCAACGCCATTTTTGATACATTCTAATGCTAATCTGTAATCAAAATGTATATCTGCAACAAGAGGTATTTTTGTAGCTTTTTTTATTCCTCTAACTGCACTAGCAGCTTCGGTATCAGGAACTGCCACTCTTATGATATCGCAGCCAGCATCCTCTAACCGCTTTATCTGAGCAACGGTAGCTTTAACATCTCTTGTATCCGTATTTGTCATTGATTGAACTGAGATAGGAGCATCTCCGCCAATAGAGATGTCTCCTACTTGTACTTTTTTAGTCTGTTTTCTTTTTATATACTGCTCCACAGGTAATTATACCTTCTTCCTAAACCACGATTTTTATTATTTCCAATGCAATCTGGAATTATATTAATTTCAAAATATCATTAAAGGTAACATAAATCATTAACGCAATTAATATCACGAAGCCTACCATTGTAATCATTGCTTCCTTTTCTGGATTTAATGGTTTTCTCCTTATTTTTTCTATTAGTAGTAAAAGTAGCTTACTTCCATCTAAAGCTGGGAATGGTATTAAATTAACTAAACCTAAATTAATACTTATCATAGCAGTAAATGATAACAAATTAATTACTTTATCCGTTAGAGAAGGGCTTAGCTGAACAACATCACTAATAACACTGGTTATACCTACAGGTCCACTTACTTCACTAACAGGAACTGTTCCAGTGATAAGCCATCCTAATGAATAATAAATTGACCTTGAAGTTGAAATAGTGTAATCAATTGATGCCTTTAATGTATTGGTAAAACCGCCCTTCGAATAATCAAACTCCAGGCCAATAGCCTTCCATTCAGATGTTTTTCTTGCCACCGGCTTTACAGGTGTTAATTCCTGCACTTTTCCGTTTCTATCTACAGTTATTGTAATTTTATCTTTTCCAGCTTCATCTACAATCTTAGAATAATCTCTTCTTGTTTTTACATCTATTCCATTGAGCTTAATTATTTTATCTCCCTTTTTTAGACCAGCCACATCTGCAGGAGATTTAGCAGTAACCGCAGTAACAACAGTAGATTCAGTACTGTCAATGTTTTTTGTATTTTTAGGTGAAAAGCCCAACATATATCCATCCTGCTCCCTATTAGGAGTTACTGTGATATTCTGTGTCTCACCATTTCTATCAAACTGTAAATCTACATCTTCATTAGTTAATGGGTATGCAAAAATTTCTAAATCAGCAGGAAGGAATAGGGTTTTGTCATTATATTTTTCAAGTACATCTCCCACCTTAATGCCTGCTTTATCAGCTACTGAGTCAGGCAATACTTTCTTTACCTGCATAGTATTAAACCCAGACTGTGCCATTATTATAAATGCAATAACAAGAGCAATAAGTATATTCATAATAGGTCCTGCTGCAATTATTGCCGCTCTAACACCTACAGGTTTTTTGTTGTAAGCTCTTTCGTCATCTGATTCCTCTTCTTCACCCTCCATTTTAACATATCCGCCTAAAGGTATCAGCCTTAAAGAATAAGTTGTCTCTCCCTTTTGGAAGCTAAAAAGTTTTGGACCCATAAATAGAGAAAATTCGTTTACTTTTACCTTAAATGCCTTTGCCACAAGAAAGTGTCCAAGCTCATGTATTATTATTAAAAAGCTTAAAACCAAAATAGCCAGTACAATACTCATAATAACCTCCAAATATAGAATTTACGTCGATTAAACATCTTTTAACAAATTAGTTTGTCAGTCCTGTTGCTAACTCCCTTGCCCACCTATCTACTTCTATTATATCCTCTAAGCTTGGGCACATATTCACATTGTGCTTCTGCATTATTCTTTCAATAGTATTTGGTATATCAGTAAAAGATATTTTATTGTTTAAGAATGCAGCAACAGCTATCTCATTTGCAGCATTCATTGCGGCAGCCATTGTCCCTCCAGCTGATATTGCATCATACGCCAACTGTAAACACCTGAATGTCTTTGTATCTGGTTCTTCAAATGTTAGTTGAGAACATTTTAAGAAATCCAGTTTTGGAAAACTATTGCTGCATCTATTAGGATATGATAAAGCTAGCTGAATTGGTGTTCTCATATCAGGTGAGCCTAATTGAGCTATTATAGAACCATCAACATATTCAACCATTGAATGAATGATACTCTGAGGATGTACCAAAACTTGAATTTTATCAAGCCCCTTATCAAACAACCATTTTGCTTCAATCACTTCTAAACCCTTGTTCATAAGAGTAGCAGAATCAATTGTTATTTTGTTTCCCATACTCCAATTAGGATGCTTCAATGCTTGAGCAGGCTGAATATTCTCTAGCTCACTTATTTTTTTTCCTCTAAAAGGACCTCCTGATGCGGTAATTATAATTTTCTCTACCTGTTTATCATCATTACCCATTAAACATTGAAATATAGCGGAATGTTCACTATCAACAGGAAATATATTAACATTATGCCTTTTAGCTTCTTCAATGACAAGCTTTCCAGCCGTTACAAGAGTCTCCTTATTGGCAAGAGCTATATTTTTTCTGTTTCTAATTGCATGCATTGTCGGAATAAGTCCAGCCGTTCCTACAACCGATGTAACAACAGTATCCACATTTTCCAGCTCTACAACACGTTTCATCCCATCAACACCAAATAGAACCTCAACATTCATGCCGTCAAGTCTGGACTCAAGCTCTTTTGCCAATTCTGAATTACCTACTGATACGACAGATGGTAAGAATTCATGAATCTGTTTTTCTAGTAGATCTATATTTGAATTAGCTGATAAAGCCTCAACTTTTATCCCAAGGTTTTTTGCTACATCTAGCGTTTGCACACCAATTGAGCCTGTAGATCCAATAATAGAAATTACTTTTGTCATTTAACCTCCAATTTTCTAAAAACACTTTCATAGCTACATATGTATTTTCAGTAGCATTATTTGATTATCCTTTACAAGTGTGAACTAGAAAATCCACTTTAAAATTTATCAACAAAATATTAACTACATATTAACTAACTATTAATTTTTAATACTACTGCTTTTTTGTGTCAGTATTGTCTATTTATACTAATCAGTATTAAAATGTGAAATAACATTTTTAATATCAACATAAATCATTAAATACTATGAGTCCATGCTTATGCAGTGCACCACATAGGCGGTTATTTTAAATAGTAATACTATTTAAACAATATCAAAACATAATATACCACTGGAGCTACAAATAAAATACTGTCAAATCTATCTAATACTCCACCATGCCCTGGCATAATATTTCCATAATCCTTTATATTAACATATCTTTTTATTGCTGATGCGCACCAATCTCCAATCTGAGATATGATACCACAACAAAATCCTAAAATTGTTAATACAACATATGAAAGACTAAGATTAGAATAATTATTACATAAAGCACCAAATACAAGCATTAAGGCAACACAGCCAAGTATTCCACCAATTGCACCTGCCAATGTTTTCTTTGGACTTATCTCAGGTATAATTTTTCTTTTGCCAAATAGACGTCCAAAGGTATAAGCCATAGTATCAGTTCCCCATGCTCCAATAAATATCAGCCAAATAAGAATATTGCCATAATTCATGTTTCTGATTAAAATCAAAAAACTCATAAGAAATGGTACATAAACTATTCCAAAGACTGTTATGGCTGCATCTAATATATTATACTTCTTATGCTTCAACACAATAAATGTCGTACATGCAAAAATAATTATACATACAGATATTCCAGTCAAAATATTCAAATCAATATTAAACCAGCCAGTTTCTTTAATTCCCAAAATCAATAGCGGAATAATTGACAAATATCCTACTGTTCTTATTGGATGAATATCTTTTATATTTGATACAGAATTATAAAATTCATATAGTCCAATAGCAGCAATTAAACTAACGGCTATTCCAAGTGTTACAGATCCAAGATATAAAACAGCAATAAGTAGGGCAAGTCCTACTAATGCACTTATTACTCTAGTTTTTAGCATTATATCCTCCACGAATGCACGAATGTAAGCTATTGCTTGATTGCCCAAATCCACAAAAAGCAGCTTGCAGAGGCTCCCCTCCTTTTTGACAGCTCCATTTCAAAACACACCATCAAAACCCACTTGTGGTTTTTGTGACTCGAAAACGCACTATGTTCGTACAAACTTTATTTTCGTATTTTTCAAGCTAATCTCTATTTTGCTGATACCACATTCGGCACAAATAGTAATTAAAAAGTGTATGGTTATTGCTTGATTGCTCAAATCCGCAAAAAGCTACTGGTAGCTTTTTGATATGTGAAGAGAACAATGAACACACGAAATGTAAGCTTCGCATTTTTTAGCTAGCTTAATCCACCATATCTTCTATTTCTTTTCTCATAAGCCTTTATTGCCTCTGCAATGTGACCCTCATTTATATCTGGCCATAATGCATCTGTAAACCATAATTCAGTATATGCACATTGCCATAACAGGTAGTTACTGATTCTCTGCTCTCCACTAGTCCTAATAAGAAGGTCAGGATCTGGAATTCCTGCTGTATATAGGCAGCTTTCAAATTGACTTTCATCTATATCATTAATTGATAACTTATTTTCTTTAACTCTTTTAGAAATCTCTTTAACAGCATGTATCATCTCTACCCTAGAACCATAATTCAGTGCTATATTCAGGCATAGGCCATCATTGATGGCAGTAAATTTTTCTACTCTATGAATCTCTTTCTGTAGCTCTTCTGGTAAACCAGCAATATCACCAATCACCCTAATTCGAACATTGCTACCATCAAGCTCTTTTTCGGCATTAGATAAAAACTCCAGCAACAAATTCATTAAGGCATCTACCTCGACTTTAGGTCTCCTCCAATTTTCGGTTGAGAATGCATAAAAAGTCAAATATTTAACGTTAATTTTAGAACAATATATGACTATTTTTTTTATATTCATAGAGCCTTCTCTATGACCTAAAGTTCTTGGCAATCCTCTTTTTCTTGCCCAACGCCCATTTCCATCAGGTATTATAGCTATATGATTAGGAACTACCTTAAAGTTTTCACTCGTCTTATTTTGAGTGAAACGTCTATGAAAAAACCCCATACTAACCTCCAGACCAACTTTTACAATTAATATGTATTTTATAGCTATATCCAATTCTCTTTATGTTAATCCCAATTTTTGATGTTAGCAAAAGTGCAAATTTTACAAATTTACTTACACATCTAAAACAACCCCTCATTTAGAGGGGTTTACATACAAGTATAGTTAATCTTTTACCTTCTAAGGGTTGAACTCTGAGTACTCTAAATGATTTGTCATACTCCGATATATCCAACCTAGGTGGTGCTGTAATAGAAATATTCTCAACACTATAACCTTTTTCCTGTACTATTTTTAGAACATCTCCAAGGGTTAAACCAACAAGATTAGCTAAATCAGCTTCAAAAGTAGCATCTTCACTTATGCTACCTTCTATATATCCATCAGCTCTAGCATAGCTCAAATGGTTATACCTCCATAATTTCCTTTTCTTTAGTTGCAACTATACGATCTATATCTGCAATGAATTTATCAGTTAATGTTTGAATATCCTTTTCTGCATCCTTCAAATCGTCTTCAGTGATTTCGCTATTCTTTTTCTTAGCTTTCATAGCTTCAATAGAGTCTCTTCTGATTGATCTAATAGCAACTTTTGAGTCTTCGCCTTCCTTTTTTACTGACTTAGATAAGTCTTTACGTCTCTCTTCAGTGAGTGCTGGGAATACAAGTCTTATAATTTTACCATCATTATTTGGATTAATACCAATATCTGATTTTTGAATTTCTTTTTCGATATCCTTAAGCAACTTTGCTTCCCAAGGTTGTATTACAATGACTCTGGCCTCTGGTACTGATACAGATGCAACCTGATTAATTGGAGTAGGTGTGCCATAGTAATCAATAGTAATTTTGTCTAATATAGCTGGATTTGCTCTTCCTGCTCTAATTCCAGCAAGATTATCCTTTAATACATTTATAGTCTTGTTCATTTTCTCTTCTATAGGTTTGAAAAGTTCCTTATCCATTAAAAAGCTCCTCCTAAAATTTATACCTATATCATACAATTATTTCCGAATGATTTCAATATATTGTAGTCCCAATTTCTTCACCTTTAACTGCTTTTATAATATTATCAGGATTATCTAATCCAAATACTAGCATTGGGATGGAATTGTCTTTGCAGAATGAAGCTGCTGTTAAATCAATTGCAGTAAGTCCTTTATTTAGATACTCTTGATAGCTTAACCTATCAAATTTCACAGCATTAGGATTTTTTGATGGATCACAATCATAAATTCCATCTACATTCTTAGCCATTAATATAGCCTCTGCATCAATTTCAGCTGCTCTTTGTGCTGCTGCAGTATCTGTTGAAAAATATGGATTTCCCATTCCACATGCAAATATAACTATTCTTTTTTTCTCTAAATGTCTAACAGCTTTTCTTCTAACATATGGCTCAGCAATTTGCCTCATTTCAATGGCGGTTTGAACTCTTACAGGTATTCCTCTGGATTCTAATGCATCTTGTAAACCAAGTGAGTTAATTACAGTAGCAAGCATACCCATATGATCTGCTGTAGTTCTATCCATACCTACACCGCTTCTACCTCTCCAGAAATTGCCTCCACCAACAACGATAGCCACTTCAACACCTAAATTATAGATGTTACTAATTCTATCACATATCTCATTAATAGTTTCAGTATCAATACCATTGCCTTTTTCTCCAGATAATGCTTCCCCACTGATTTTTAACAGTATCCTCTTATATTTTAATTCAGACATTACTATCCTCCATTCAAAAAATATACAATACGGTATTTTATTAATTTAAAAAAGACCTTAATAAGGGGAACATACAATAATATGTTCCCCCTAAAATTACTTAACCATTTATTTGTTTCATAACTTCATCAGCAAAGTTCTCTTCTTTCTTTTCGATACCTTCGCCTCTTTCAAATCTAGCGAATCTTCTTATAGAAATATTTTCACCAATGTGAGCTATCTTTTCTTTTAATAATTGGTCAACAGTTACATCAGGATCTTTGATAAATGCCTGATCTAACAAACATTTTTCTGTATAGAATTTCTCTATTCTGCCTTCAACCATCTTTTCAATGATTTTTTCTGGCTTTCCTTCGTTTCTAGCTTGAACTCTCAATATTTCTTTTTCATTTTCTATAATTGCAGCTGGTACTTGTTCTCTGCTAACATATTCAGGGTTGCTAGCAGCTATCTGCATTGCAACATCCTTAACAAATGTTTTAAATTCTTCATTCTTTGCTGCAAAGTCTGTTTCAATATTTACTTCAACTAGAACACCAATTCTTCCGCCACCATGTATATATGCTTCTACCAAACCTTCTGCAGCGACTCTTCCAGCCTTTTTAGCTGCTTTAGCTATTCCTCTTTCTCTTAATAGCTCGATTGCCTTTTCTTCATCACCATTAGTCTCTGTAAGAGCCTTTTTACAATCCATCATTCCTGCTCCGGTTCTTTCGCGGAGCTGCCTTACCATTTCAGCAGTAATCATTATTAGTCCTCCAAACCGTATATTATCTTATTAATTCAATTAAATAAGATACATTATTAAATTTTATATTTTTACACAAGTATACTACTAAATTGCAACATCAAAGTGCAATTTAGTAATATCCTATTAAATAAGCACTATTGACTTGCTAACTAGCATTGTTTTATTTCGCTAATTATTCAGCAACTACTTCTACATTCTCTTCAACAGCAACTTCAGCAGCTCCTGTATTAAGTTGTTCGCCTTGACGACCTTCTATAATAGCATCAGCCATTTTAGCAGCAATTAGCTTTACAGCTCTTATTGCATCATCGTTACCTGGGATAACAAAATCTACTTCATCAGGATCACAGTTTGTATCAACGATAGCTACAACCGGAATACCTAGCTTCTTTGCTTCAAGAATTGCATTTCTTTCTTTACGTGGGTCAACAACGAACATTGCTCCAGGAATCTTCTTTAAGTTCTTGATACCACCAAGATTCTTCTCAAGATCTTCCATTTCTTTTTTCAATTTGATAACTTCCTTCTTAGGAAGAACATCAAAAGTTCCGTCAGATTCCATTGAATTTAACAGATTTAATCTGTCAATTCTCTTACGAATGGTTTTGAAGTTTGTTAACATTCCACCTAACCATCTGTTGTTTACGAAGAATTGTCCACTTCTCTCAGCTTCTTCTTTTATAGAATCCTGAGCTTGCTTCTTTGTTCCTACAAAAAGAACATCCTGTCCAGCCATTGCCACTTCTCTAATAAAGAAGTATGCATCGTCAACTTTCTTTACTGTTTTCTGAAGGTCTATGATGTATATACCATTACGCTCTGTAAAGATATATTCTGCCATCTTAGGATTCCATCTTCTAGTCTGGTGACCGAAGTGAACACCTGCCTCCAAAAGTTGTTTCATTGAAATAACTGCCATATTAAAAACACCTCCGTTAAAGTTAATACCTCCGCATCATTGTAAACTCAAAATGTTTTTTTGAGCTTAATCAGCCTATGCTGACACTCTAACAAACTGATAAATGCGTGTGTATTTTTTCGCTAATAAGTGTACCATATTGAATAATTTTAATCAATCTTTTATGAATATTTATTTTTTTAGCATTTTAACTTTTCTACAATTCAGTAGTATTTGGGGTTTACTTACATAATGCTAGATATATATCTATTTTTCTTTAATTTGTATTATATTGCATTATTTGACACATACTCTAATCATTCATATAATTGTATTGTTTTTTCACACTAATTTATTTAATTTATTTTATTACTCAAGAAGATGGAGGCATTTGAAATGAAAGGGAACATAAAATTAAAAGCTTTTTGCTTTCTTTTATCATTAATTATGATATTCCAAGCAGCACCAGTAAACTTTACCGTATTTAATACAGTTATAGGAACAAACACCGTAAATGCAGCAGTAGCAAACTTACAAAATGGGGATTTTGAAGAAGGCTCAAATTTTCAACCTGATAACTGGACATCTGATATGTACTCTAATGATGACAGGACCACATATACCTGGAATGGTACTTCCGGAATTGGTGGTAGCAGCTGTATAATTATAAATTCGACTGATTATAACGATGCTAGATGTATTCAAACAATACAGGTTACACCAGGTAGAACATATAACTTGAGCGCTTATGTAAAAGGTGAAAACATAATAGCAGACCAAGGTGCAGATATAGGAGCAAACATCTGCATAATGGGCGGTTGGGAATCTAGTAGCAGTGTAAATTCCACAGGTACCTTCGGTTGGAAGAAAATAGACCTAACTTTCGTCGCACCAGCGAGCGGAACTGTACAAATAGGATGCAGATTAGGATTTTATAGCAGTTTAATGAAGGGAAAAGCGTACTTTGATAAAGTGACGCTAGAAGAGACGGAAGATTTTGAAACAGGTTCTAATAACGCACCTTTGGATTGGACAACAGATAGTTTTACTAATGACGGAAGAACTACATATTCGTGGGAACCTACCTCTGGCTTAAGTGGCAGTAAATGTATTAGTATAAATTCAACAGATTATAATGATGCAAGATGGATTCAAACCGTACAGCTTACCCCTGGTAAAGCATATTCTTTAACAGCTTATGTAAAAGGTGAAAATATCATTGCCGACCCTAATGATAACGGCGATCAAGGTGCCAATATTTGCATATTCGGTGAATGGACTGCAAGTGAATCTGCAAATTCCACTGGAACCTTTGGTTGGAAGCCAATGCATCTTGAATTTATGGCGCCTGCCAGCGGAAGTGTCACCATCTCATGCAGACTTGGATTCTGGAACAGCTGTATGAAAGGTAAAGCATACTTTGATAATTTGACTATAAGTGAACTTGAACAACGAAGCGGTGAGTTTATCAATTTACATTTAACTCCTGACCAGTGGGCAGGTTTCACAGAAACTAACGACTTGCGATGGATAGAGCACTTGGATGACGCTTACCAAGCATATGCAAATCTGGTAGGTTCAACTCCTTTTAACGGTTCAAAAATCAACATAATGTCTTCTCATATATACTCAGGCTGGTGGGCTATTGCCGGTAATCCTATCCAATGGAATGCACCGTATGTTGCTGACGAAATAACTAGCATTAATACTGACGATAATTGGTCTTTTGGAATTCTTCACGAAATAGGACATGATTTTGATTCTGATGGTTGGAATTGGGATGCAGAATTCTGGGCTAACACCAAAATGTGTTATGTTCTTGAATCTCTTTATGGTAAGGTAAAAGGAAATGACAACACATTCTACTATGGTGCACAGATTGAAAACATGTATAGATCAATCTCTGACGAATGCTATGACAATACTATAGCACAAGGTACATATGGTGGTGATGGTGCTACCTACTGCTTCCTCAGAATTAAAAACTTAGTTGGATGGACACCATTCCAAAACACATTCAACTACTTCAATAATTCTGGTATAAATCCGTCAACAAAGGTAGCAAAGTTTGACTTATTCTTGGATAAATTATCTGAGTATTCAAACGTTAATGTAAGAACAACATTTTTACCTGGAGAATTGGATACAATAAGAAATTACTTAATAGCAAATCCTTAATATTAATAAAAGTGTGAAAAAATTAAACTTGGCTACTGCATAATAATTTTTAAACCACAATATTATACTAATGGTCAAACATAATAGTATTGTGTGGTTAGTTTATATGCAGTAGCCTTTTTACACTAATTTGTTATAATATTTTGAGTCCCACTTTAAGAGTAGCAACTGAATAGATAAAGATTTCATAAATATTGCCTAATATTATGAGACATTTCATATACAGTGCTTATCAAACAAGTGTTAATATTTCCCATTGTGCAAATTATGTTTCAACCTTTGGCAAATACTTCTCATATTTACGTGAGAATGTTCTTATACAGTATGGTACCCCTCGTGTTACCCAGTCAAAGCACCAAGCAATCCATATTCCCATAAGTCCCAGGCTTGTATATTTCATAAGTATATACCCGCAGAGAACTCTTATAAGCCACATGCTTGATATAGATACTATTGTGATAAAAACAGAATCCCCCGTACTTCGTAAACATGCAGGAACAACAAATCCAGCTGGCCAGAATAGAGGTATACATACTAAAGTTAAATATGTTACATGTAGTGCCATTTTTAAAACATCCTCTGTGGGCTGATAAAGTCCTATAAAGCTTTGTATAAATGGGAAAAACACTAATGACACCACACTTAGCAGTCCCATTGCATAAAGCGTCAATCTCTTTATCATCTTTCTCAAGTCATCCCGTAATCCAGCCCCAGCATAGTATCCTATTACAGATACAGATACAATTGTAACAGCATTTCCAGGTATATTAATTAGAGAGTTAACAGAACCAGCAATGGTATTTGCTGCAAGTGCTGCTGTACCTAAAGATGTAATAAATGTTTGAACCAATAGTTTTCCACCGTTAAAAACAATACTGTCTAATCCTGCTGGAACTCCTATATATAAAACGGGTTTTAATATCTTGGATGTGATTTTATATGACTCACCTGAAATTCCCATTTTGCTATCGGTAAATAACGGCTGAATTAATATTAGTGCCCCTAAAACTCTAGCAGAAATCATGCCAATTCCTGCTCCAAGTACACCCAATTCTAAATAGAAGATGCATACCGCTCCAACTGCAACATTAATAATATTTGAAGCAACGGCTGCAGTCATAGATGCTCTAAAGTTATTATTTGCTCTTAAAATACCTGTAAACGCATTAAATAGACCTAAAAAAGGATATGAAACAGCAGAACATACTAAATATGTTTTAGCCGCAGATTTAACAATTTGCTCTGCATTCCCAAATAAAGAGTTTATTATTGGCTGACCAAACAAATAAAGTCCCAAGCCTGTAAGGGTTGATAGCAATACAACCGCTGCAATTGACTGTGCTGCTGTCTTAGAAGCCTCTTTGTTTTGACCAGCACCTAAATGCTGCGATATTACTACAGTAGCGCCTGTTGAAACTGCCATAAATAAATTCATTGCTACAACGTTTATCGAGTCAACAATTCCAACACCTGAAACTGCATAAGCTCCTACTCCACTTACCATCATAGTATTTACCACACCAATTGCAGTAGAAAGAAGCTGTTCTATAAATACAGGAATGAATAGACGTAGTAAATCTCTTTTTGTGTACAATAATTATCACAACCTTTTAGCACTTCCTATAAGTTTATTTTCTCCATAAAGCTTGTAAAAATATATGTATTATAATTCAATATAATAATATTTGCACTTCAAGTTACAATAACCAAAAGTCAAATAATATCGCTAGTTGACATATTGCTTATGTTAGTCAAAAGGCCGCCAATTATAGGCAGCCATCAAAATTTTAGTTTTTTATATTGCCTTTAATACAATTATAATAATTATAATAATTGGAGTAATTAACTATTAATTAGAGTAATTAACTATATTTGTATTTTTGTATCCTTCTGTCCATATCTCTTAATTTTCTGAGTAGTGGTCTTTATAAACTCATTGTCTCGCAAAGTAAATTTTCGTATACGTCTGTATAAAGGTAATTCCTTATTTATATTTTTAATAATATCGCTAAATAGCTTCGATAGCTCATCCTTTGATAAATTTGCACCTTTAAACTTATCCTTTATATAATCCAAATTGGGTAATATATGTGCATGAATATGCATTTCACCAGTAGATTCATCTAAATCACCAGAAACAATTGATTCTTGAACACATGGGTTTTTATTTATTGATGCTTCTAGTTCCTCTGGATATACATTTTTTCCATTTTTAATAATAATTATGTTCTTGATTCTGCCAGTAATATATACGTATCCGGCTTTATCAATTTTACCTAAATCTCCAGTATGAAACCAACCATCAATAATACTTTTGCCTGTAGAAACTACATCTTTGTAATAGCCTAGCATTACATTCTGACCCTTAGTCAATATTTCACCTATGCCATTTTCATCAGGCCTGTCAATTTTAACCTCAGCACCTGGCAAAACCTTACCAACACTATTATCTTTACAAATGAAGTCGCTATTACCTGTAACCAATGGAGAACACTCTGTTAATCCATATCCCTGTAAAACTCTGACTCCCATTTTCCTGAAACCTTTAGATATTTCTGGGTCTATCGCAGCCGCACCCGTTATAATCAGTCTCAGTCTTCCTCCAACACTCTCATGTATCTGCTTAAATACCGTTTTGCGGATATCAATATGAAATACACAATTTAAAAAAGTTGTTATAAAAAGTGCTAATCTCAGTTTTAGCTTTCCAAACTTTGTTTTCCCCGCCTGCATCCATATCTTTTTATACAGATTTTCTACAATTAATGGTACAGCTATCAAAACTGTAGGTCTTACTTCTTTAAAGTTTTTGGCTATATGCTTTAATCCCTCGTTAAATGATATGGTTGCCCCTGAGTATATAAACAACAGAAAACCGATTGTACATTCATAGGTGTGGTGCAAAGGTAAAATTGACAAAGAGTGGTCATTGGTATCTACCAGGACAGTAGAACAAATTGCAACTATATTTGAACATATATTTTTATTGCTTAGCATTACTCCTTTTGCAAGCCCGGTTGTTCCAGAAGTAAAGAGTAAAGCTGCAAGCGAATTATTGTCAATTTGTGCTTCTATAAAATCTCTGTTCCCACGTTCCACCATATCCCTGCCTTTATTCAAAAGTTGGCTAAAGGACAAACAGAATTCTTTGTCTTGATCAGCATCCATATTTATATAATATTTAATAGAACAAGATTTCTTAAATAAGTTTTTCATACGTTCATTATACTTTTGAGAATAAACAATAGCATCTGCATTACAACGATTCAATATATTTTCTATTTCATTATCTGGGAGCTCTCTGTCTATCGGAACTATTACTCCTGTGCCACCAACGGTTGCAAGATATGTCACACACCACTCATATCTATTCTCACTGATGACAGCTATACATTTGTCCTTTAGCCCAAGATTAAGCAATTGTGTTCCAAAAGAATCAACATCATCCTTAAACTGAGAATAGTTAATATCCTTAAAGTCACCATTTTCATTCTTTATATTAAAAGCAGGCTTGTCCCCAAAAAGGCTAGCACTTTGATTTAATAATTCCTTCAAATTCTTGACATCTCTAACATCGTGCAATGTATATTTTTTCACTATTCCACCCCAAAAAGCGTATTATCGACAACATTTACATCTCAACTATATCATACTAGCTTTCATCATTCAATCATTCTTAGAAATAGTTCTTATATTCATATTTTTAACCGAAAGGCTACTAACTAAACGTCAATACTTTCCTGTATATATAAATAGTTGTTTATCTATTTTCATCGTTCTCATCGCATTTAGTATTGCTATTAAAGCAACTCCCACATCAGCAAATACAGCCTCCCACATAGTTGCTATTCCAAATGTTCCAAGAACTAACACTAAAAATTTTATGCCTAATGCAAATACTATATTCTGCCATACTATGCGTCTAGTTTTTTTTGCAATTTTAATGGCTGAAACAATTTTCAAAGGTTCATCAGTCATTAATATAACGTCAGCAGCCTCAATTGCAGCATCAGAACCCAAACCGCCCATTGCAATACCAACATCGGCTCTTGCTAATACTGGAGCATCATTTATTCCATCTCCAACAAAAACAACCTTACCATTTTTTGATTTTTGCGCTAATTCTAATTCCAATTTTTCTACCTTTTGGTCAGGTAGTAGTTCCGTATATACTTTTTCTATTCCAATGCTATCTGCAATTGTTCTACCAACAGAATCATTATCCCCTGTTAACATAGCAATATTCTCAATTCCAATTTTTTTAAGCTCTGAAATAGCAACCTTTGAGTCTTGCTTAATTTCATCAGAAATCACTATATTCCCAGCATAATCTCCATCAACTGCAATATACACAACTGTTCCTACTGAATGAATGTCATCTACTTTAATATTCTCTTTCTTCATTAACCTTATATTACCAACAGAAACCTTTTTATTTTCAATTACTGCATTAATTCCATATCCTGATACTTCATCATATTTTTCTATAGAAGCTTTATTTATCGGCTTACCATACGCTCTCATTATTGACAATGCAATTGGATGGTTTGAATAGGACTCTGTTAAAGCAGCAATTTTTAGAAGTTCCTGTTCATTAATTTTTCCGACAGCATTGATTTTTGTAACATCGAAGGTTCCTTTTGTTAAAGTTCCGGTCTTATCAAAAATAATTGTGTCTACATTATTCAGAGCTTCAAGATAATTACTTCCCTTAACAAGTATACCATTCCTTGAAGCTCCACCTATACCACCAAAATAGCTTAACGGTATTGATACAACTAGCGCACAGGGACATGACACAACTAAAAATACTAATGCTCTGTGAATCCATTCCCCAAAAGTAGCGTTTTGAAGAATCAATGGAGGTAAAAAAGCTAGTATTATCGCTGAAAAAACCACAATTGGTGTATAGTACTTTGCAAATTTTGTAATAAAGTTCTCAGTTGTAGCCTTTTTATTGCTGGCATTTTGAACAAGGTCAAGAATTTTTGACACAGTAGTTTCCCCAAATTTCCTAGTAACTTCAATTGTCAAAACACCGCTTTGATTAATAAATCCAGCCAAAGCTTCTTTTCCCTCTTCAATTTCTCTTGGAACTGACTCTCCTGTTAGAGCCGAAGTATCAACCATTGACTTTCCATCAAGAACATTTCCATCGAGCGGGATTTTCTCTCCTGGTTTAACAATAATAATACTTCCAATTTCCACTTCCTCAGGAGATACTTTAATTATTTCACTACCAACTTTTATATTAGCGAAATCAGGTCTTATATCCATCAATGCTGTAATTGATTGTCTCGAGCGGTCAACAGCGTAATCTTGGAAAAATTCACCTATTTGATAAAAAAGCATAACTGCTACACCCTCTGGAAATTCTTTGATAGCAAAGGCACCTATAGTAGCAACTGCCATCAAAAAGTTCTCGTCAAATACCTGCCCCCTTATAATGTTTTTAACAGCTTTTATCAAAACATCTAAGCCAACAAATAAATAACTAATAAAAAATAATGTAAATTCAATCCAAAAGGATGTTTCTAAGATGATAGCAGTGCAGAACAGCACAACGCTTATTCCAAAACAAACAAATTTTTTAATATTATTTTCACCATATGCCTTTATCTTTAATTTCCTCTGCTCATTAGGCTTTTGCACTTTATTAATTTGCTCTATTGGCATTTGTTCTATATCTTTTTGTTCTTTAACCTTTTGTCCTATAATTTTTTCTTTTACAATAACATCTGGCTCTATCTTTGAGACTATTGTTTCTACTTCCTTTAAAGTATCATCAAATTTTTCTATATGCTCAATTTCAATTGTAAGTATTTTTGACATGAAGTTTATTGAAGCAGCTTTTACATTCTCCATTTGTGTTACTTTTTCTTCGATTTTGGCTGCGCAGTTAGCACAGTTTAGCCCCTCTAAAATAATCTGTTTTTTAATCATAGTAAACATTTTACCTCCCACACCGACTTTTAAAATTTAATACTCAATTGAAAATCTCTTTTCTCAGTATGTTTGCTTTTTTATAAGCATATTTTTAATTCTATTCTCTATTTTCTATAGAAATGTGATTCTCAGTGCACTTAAACATATTTTTACTTTCAATGCAGACTTCCTCAAAATCATGCATTTAAACATATTTTTTACTTTTAACGAAGTCTTTATCAAAGTCATGTATCTGAACATATGCTTAATCGTTCATATATATTATATGAAGTTTTTTACAATGTGTCAATAAAATAAAATTTAATTCAAATGCTCTTTAGGATATTTATTATATTACAATAATAAAATTAGGATTCATATCTGTATGAAAAAACTATTATGAGTGCAATTGAATATGGTCATACAATCGTGTATAAACAAAGAGAGTAATTTGATAAATTAACATGTGCTGGAACAGCTAGCTTAGTTAAAAAAATATAATTATTTACCTTAAATCTATAATATAGTTATAACTTGTAATAATTCCTTTATTTTTTTCAGATATATTATATAATGATAATATGCTCAATAACCTCATTATTGTGACTTAGTGCTTTTTGAGCAAATATTTTTAAAAGCATAGCTCAACCTCTAGAAAAGGTAAAAAGCTATGACTTAAAATACGAGGAGGGATTTATATTTACAAAGTCAAATTTCCAGTAAGAAAAGTATTTTTACCAATGATAATGATTAGTGCTATTGTTGTATCGTTAATGACAACAGATACATTGGCTGTGGCTAATATGTCAGAGACAACAGATACATTGGCTGTGGCTAATATGTCAGAGACAACGTATGTAGGTGCACCTTCAACCATCCAAACAGTAGCAATGGCTTCTAATAGTAAATATGGGGATGTTAATATGGATAATGCAATTGACGCAGTAGATTTAGCATTAATGAAATCTTATCTCTTAGGGAAAGAAACTACTTTACCAAACATGCAAGCTTCAGATGTTACTGGTGACGGTTCGACAGATGCTCTCGATTTCGCAGCAATGAAAAAATACCTCCTTGGTTTGATTACAGTTTTCCCTGCTGATCAAACCACTCCTGATTCAAGTGACAAGATTCTAGTTCCACATAATTCATGGGCATGTGGAATGTCTAACGGAATACCAAAGCCTGAAAAAGGTGTACTTGTTTTTGAAACTATCATGAAGCTTCAAAATAGCTATAATCTAGGAAAAACTCAATATGGACAGAGAAAAGCTTATGTAATACAAAATGGCACAATAAGCTCTTCTAAATTTAATGGTTCTGTAATGTCTGGAGGACTTGACTTCCAGTTAGAGCTTTCAAATGGTGTAACAGAAATTGAGCAAATATTAATGCTTAGATCGAATGACGGAAGTTACATATACCTAAGAAGTGCTGGGACAGGTTTAAATCAAAATGATGTGAGAATTGTATTCGACTTTGAAGCTCCAAACTCAAGCTCATGTAACTGGCTCAACTCTGGTAAATTTGTTGGCAGACGTGTTGTAGACTCAGCATCTAACACAATAAAAATAAGTGTTTATGACGTATCAAATGTTAACTATACTGCAGACGTAGCAAATTCAGTAAATGTAACCAAACCTACTGATATGCCATATCAGCCATGGGACTATAGAATAGCATCCAATGAAAGAAATGGCAATGTGTTTATAACAGAGCAAGTTGCCTTAGGAGGAAGTCAATCAGTTGGAGCAACTAAAAATGGTAGAAACAGAAATGTTATTCCTATAACTGGTGGTACTGTAACTGGAAATTTAACAGCTAAGATTATATCAGCTGGTGCTGATTATCAGAACCTATCCAATCCAATGACAATTGATGCTAAATATCTTTGGGAAACTAATGACGGAGAAATCATTATTGTTCGAAATGCTGGACAATTTGGTTCTCTAGTACCTATATTTGAGGTTAGAGCAGACAGTAAATATTCATACTTAAACCAGAAGTTGTACTTAAGCTCCAATCCAGGCATGGGTGGAAATGGTGTTTCAATTACATTCTATGAAAGTATCAAGTAAGTGATATATAGCAATTTAACTTTAATATGGATTACAGATTATCATTCTGTTTAAACTTGATATTTTTAATATTGCCAATTTTATCCATAATAATGAATATAATTGGCAATATTTATATATTTTTGTGTCTCAGCTTCTATTTGTTCTTATATGCAAAAAAGACAGCTCTAAAAATAGAAATGCCTTTAAATTGATTTATAAAATATAAAAGCTTGAATTTTAATTAATTTAATGATAAACAAATCCAATATAAAATCCGTATTTACATTTCCTAAAATATTTCCTTTTATAATATTTCCGCCATATTATTCAGCCCAAATTACGTCATTATTTTGATGATAGAAAAAAATTGTATCGGAGTTAACTTTTTCGTTATCTGCATTACTTAATTTCCAATTTCATCCATTCATATCTAGAATCTTTATTGCAGCTCTTTTTCCATTACTTCGTATACTAAAAAAGCACTATTTTGAATATTCAGTTTATTATATAAAATGGTTTTATATAGCCTCTATGAGAGTATAATAAAATTGCAGGTAATGAAGCATCCAATACAGATTTATCATAATTATGCCCATGCCCTGCATTTTGCACAAAAACATCATGACAGAAATGGCATGAGCTCGGTACCTCCTTTATTTGTTTTTATATTTCTTTAAACCTTCTTAAACAGTATCTCCTCTCCTCTATAAATATACCATCCTGTAAAGTCAGTTCATATAAGACAATGCCAAGTAGACATTCTCCTTCGAATAGGGTCTATAACCATAAGAGAAACAATTATTTCACACTACCTCTTACCCCCAAGCCAATTTTCTTCTTTATTCTTCCCTTTTCAAAACAATACTGGAATTAATGCCGCCAAAACCAAACGAGTTGCTCAAAGAGATTTTTATATCGGCGTCAAATGCCGTTCCTCTACTGAATTTACATTGCTCGTCAACCGGGTTCTCAAGGTTCAGATTTGGGTGGATAAAGCCTTCTTTCATCTGCATTATAGCCGCTACAGCTTCTACTACCCCGGCGGAATACAGGCAATGTCCGGTCAGGCTTTTAGTAGAATTAATCCATATATCCCGGTGCCTCTCATTAAAAACCCGCTTGATTGCCTTTATTTCAGTCAAATCACCTCTAGGGGTAGATGTACCATGGGCATTGATGTAATCTACCTCTCCTACAGAAATGCCTGACTTTGCCAGCGCAAGTTCCATAGCTCTTACCTCTCCATCTTCACTAGGCTCGGAAGTTCTATTGCCATCAAGCACAAACGCTCCCGAAAGCAATTCAGCAATAGGCTTGACACCCCGTCTTTCAGCCGACTGGCGCGATTCAAGCACAAGGCATGCTGAAGCCTGCCCGTATATAAAGCCTTCATGCTTCATATCAAAAGGACGGCACGCTTTTGCAGGCTCCCCGGCAAAACTTTTCCCGCCTAAAGCACCAATACTATAGAAACTCATAAGCTCTACTGGCGATAAGTCGGCAAGCGTTCCCACCACCAGGCATACATCAACCATTTTATGGCGGATCAACTGCATTGCCTTTATAATAGCCACGTTTCCACTGGCTGACGCTCCACCGACATTGAAGCCTTCACCCTGTATTCCGAATATCTCGCTCAGCGTCCCTACGTGGTCTGTATCCATAAAATGCAGCGCATAGCTAGGCAGCAAATATTCGGGTGTGCTTTGAAACTTTTTATACATGGAGTACGAAAAGTTTTGTGAAAGGTTGCTGCCCGAAATCACGATCCCTTTGTATTCATTTGAAACAGGCCGGACATCAAGCCCAGCTTTACCCCATGCTTCCAGTACAGCCAATACAGAGGCTTGCAATGGGTAAGGCGAACGCCTTGCGCACGAACTTGCCCTATTCCTAAGTTCTTCTTTCACAAAAGCACAACGTTTTAAAAACTCTACAAAGTTAAAGTCCCGAATATATGCTCCAATCCTGACGGGTATATCATTTCCATAAGAATCCTGAAGGAAATCCACTCCGCATTTCCCCAGCTTCAACGACTGGCTAAATTCTTCCGTATTGCACCCAATAGAGCTCAATATTCCTGTCCCGGTTACAACCACATCATTTTTTGATGTTTTAGCAACCGGGTTCCATTTTCTTTTTAAAAAAAATTTCATCTGTCCCTGTACGTCCTTCCCGTATGTTTTACAGGCAGTATTACGCCATGGCCTTAAACCGTTCATTAAGATACTGCGCAGTCTCCAGCATCAACTTAATTCCTATCTCGTCCACATGCCTGTTTCTCCAATTTTCAAGCGGTGTACCTTTAACCCACTGGTTAAAAGCACCAAGGGCAGGTCCACAGTGTATCTGATAGTCCACCCTATTGTTTTGATCTCCACTTAATGCAAGCCTGCTAGAATAGTTGAAATACCATTTAAATATCAGTGCCATTTTGTGCTTCGGTGTTTTTTCCGCCTTATCAATTTCCTCAGGTGAGTGGCGTGCCTTTATTTCCTCATAAACATTTTCCAGGCTTTTCTTAAAATACTTTTCCTCTAAATTCCGCCTTACTTTGCTGTCAATTTCATCTATTGAATTGTATTGCCGGAACAGGTCATACAGCTTATTAGCCCTGGCTGGAAAAAAAACTCCTTTTTTCAGCACCTGAACCTTAGCCCCGATTTCGAACATATCCCCTGCCGAAGCATACTCAGTATCTTGAACATTTATCTGCTGGAGCAAATCCTTTACAGCATCGCTTGTGCCGGCTTCAATAGTACTTTGGTTTATAGATCCCGTTACGATGAAATCCGCCCCCAACATAAACGCCGCAGCAGCAGCAGCAGGAGTGCCTATTCCCCCAGCAGCGCCTACTCTTATCTGCTTGCCGTATTTATACTTGCGCATCATTTCGTCTCTTAATTTGAACATTGCCGGCATTAATGCATAAGCTACCCCATGGTCCGTATGTCCGCCTGAATCCGCCTCAACACACAGGTCATCGGCCATCGGAATTTTCATCGCCATTTGAATTTCATCACTTGTAATCTTATTTTCTACCAGCAATTTATTCATGATAAATTCAGGCGCCGGGCTCAGGAAAGCTTCAGCCACCTCCGGCCTAGATACCTTGGCAATAACCCTATTTTTAGATACAACCCTTCCCTCTCCATCCCGCGATAAGCCTTTCAGCCTGTACCTTACCAAAGCAGGTGTCATGCTCATAAATGCAGATGCCTCAACATTTCTAACATTATACTTTATGAACAAATCAACGATTTTCTCTTCTATCTCCGGCTTGTTTGGGGTATGAATAAGGTTTATACCATAGGCTTCCCCTTTGCTCAGCTCTCTCTGGATATACTGTATAGTCTCCTCCAGTACATCCATTTCCACTCCCCCTGATCCATAAAACCCCATTAAACCTGCCTTTCCAACTTTTACCACCATTTCCTTTGAAGATATCCCCCTATACATTGACCCTGTTACATAAGCATACTTAATGCCGTAATCTTTTTTAAATTCGCTGCTGCCCAAAGAATGTGCAGTAATCCTGGTTATCGTGTGCATTTCTCCGGCTTCAGTTCTGCTGGTCAAATTTAAAGTCTTGTCCAAAGCTTCATGAGCGTCCTTTATAAGGATATCTGGAGCCATTTGCCATTCCGGTTCATCCTCTTCCATTTCATTGTCTGCTACAGTTAACGGGATCGCTTCTCTCTGTATCGTTCTGACAAGGCCGGTTAGCACATTTCCAGGCCCAACTTGAATTATTTCCTCTACCCCTTTTCCCATCAAATACCTTATACTCTCTGTCCATTTGACAGAGCTTGTTATTTGTTCAGCTAATATTTTCTTTATTTCCTTCTGGCTGTAAGGTCTGGCTTTAACATTTGAAATAATCGGTATTTGTATCTTAGAAAATTCATATTGTTCAATATATTCTTCGAAGCTTTCTTTTGCGTGCTGCATATACCTGGAGTGGAACGCTCCGCTAACCTTTAAGGTAACGTATGACCTAGCTCCGGCAGATTCAAATACCGGTTTTGCACGTTGAATCAAATCTTTTGCTCCTGAGATGATAATCTGGGTCGGCGTGTTGAAATTGGCTACATCCAGGCCCTGTAAATTGTTATATGCAATTACCTCATGAACCATTTCTTCTCCCAAGCCTAAAACAGCAGCCATTCCTCCCCCTGTAGCCAGGCTCATCAATTCACCCCGTTTTTTAACCAGCTTTAGTCCTGTTTCAAAGTCAAACACCCCGGAAACAAACAGCGCATTGTATTCTCCAAGGCTATGCCCTGCCACATAATCCGGTTTCTTTCCAAGTTCTTTTTTCTTCTTCAGATAGCTCAAAGCATTTACTACATACAGCGCAGGCTGAGTGAATTCGGTTTGCCCCAACTGGTCGCCGGGGTCCTCAATACACAGCCTCTTGATAGAATACCCCAGTATTTTATCAGCCTGTGCAGTCAGTTCGCTAAATTCATCAAACAGGCCTTGACCCATGCCTTTAGCCTGGGAGCCCTGTCCCGGAAAAACATAAGCAATCATATTTTCTACTCCCCTTTCTCTTACGGAATTATATGAAGCTTTCGTATAACCTCTCCAGATTCCTTGTTTCATTATTAAATGGTGTAATGATTGGAAAGATACTTGCTTGGTTTTCATTGTCAAGATTGTACTTAACAAAATTGACAAGAGTGCCCGAGGGTCCTAAATCAATAAAAACATATTCCTGTTCATTCCTCAGATTTCTTACAGCACTTCTGAAATTTATAGGTTTTCTGACAACATCCCAAAAATAGCTGCTGTCAAAGGCAATATTTTTATCGCCGGTAAGACTTGAAATAAAGTTTACTTCCGGACTTTTGAGGGTTATTGACTTTAAGAAGCAGTTATATACTGAAGCGATCGGGTCAATTAAGCGGGAGTGAAAGGCAAATGAGACGGGCAACCGCTGAAATAAAATCCTTTCAACTTTTAAATATTCCTCAATCTCTTTAAGATTGTTTATACTGCCTGAAACTATAAAATGGGAGTGGTAGTTGACAGAAACCAGTTCGGAATTCTTTGACAGCACAGGCATGTCATCATAAAGCCTGTAATCATTTATTATTGCCAGCATACCACCCTTCAGGCAGTGTGATTCCAGCATTTTCGCCTGTGTGACAAGACATCGGACGGCATACTCACAGCTTATAACGCCTGCAACAGCACAAGCTGTATATTCACCCAAACTGGCACCCAAGACATAGTCAGGGTAAATTCCCCTTTCCAGTAATACCTGTGCCAGGGAATATTCTAGCATAAAAATGGCAGGATGAGTGTACAGGATATTGTCAAACGGTTCACTTTTCTGCCTGTTTCCATCATATAGTATCTTAATGACCGACTTCCCTGTCAAACTGGCAAAAATGTTATCCAGCTTTTCCATCCACCTGTGGAAAACAGGGTTGGAAAGGTATAGGTTCCTTCCCATATTGTAATACTGTGAGCCCTGTCCTGAAAACATAAATACTCTAGATTTATTCATAACACCTCCTGTAGTACATAGTCATTTTATTTGAAATCAAATATGGACTTTTGATTTTCAACAATCAATGCAGTTTTAGTTTCTCTATCAATTGCTATGTAATTATAGTTGGAAAAGTTGTTGCAAAACGTTTTTAGTTGATATTCATAGTAGCCGATATCCATGCCAGTATTCAAACCCTATGCTCCCCTTCTTCACCAAACATTACCCCCTACGCCCCATTCCGTCCCATTGGTTTGCTCTGTTCCATATCATCTGCATCAATCAGCCTTTTTCGGTTCTACCATTGCAAACTTTATTTCACCTTCTACGGCTACCTGGTTCTCCACTGAAGCCTTAATCTTAGCCTTTCCCATTCCCATTTTGAAAACAAGAAACTCAACTTCCAGCTTTAATGTATCCCCGGGTACTACCTGCCTTCGGATTTTAATGCCGTCCATACCTGTAAATACTCCCAGCTTCCCCTTATTTTCTTCCATTAGCAATCCGGCAACGCAAGCCGTCTGCGCTAACGCCTCTACGATCAAGACTCCCGGCATTATGGGATTTCCGGGAAAATGGCCTACAAAGAAAGGTTCGTTTGATGTTACATTTTTGATCCCAACAGCTCTTTTACCGGGTTCGACCTCAATGATCCTGTCAATCAGTAAAAATGGATACCTGTGAGGAAGAATCTTTTGAATTTCAATACTTGATAGCATAAAGCACCTCTTTCAATGTTCTAATAAAACCTAATTTAAGTAAATATTTCCACTTTATATATTTTAATTAATTTATTGCTATATGTAAATTATAATCAGTATAAAAAATGAAATTTTTAAAAAGCGCTCCCTACCACTCCATACTTTAGTAACTATGTAGATATTTCCTTTTCGGCATACAAATTTTCACAAAATTCAACAATTGTGCTTAAAGCTTGAGGCTCGGAAAGGATCATCATATGGTTTGAGGAATCAACATCTGTCATATGAAAGGCGGGAATCTGCTTTTCCCACTGTTCCCAGTACCTTACACCCTCCAGATTAGTGCTACTTTTTTCAATCGTAAAGTAAGGCTCCAATTCACCAAGGAACACTCCGCTCTTGTTACGGAAATAATAACAGGTTACTGCCTGCGGTTCATCCAGCGGTAAAACATGAAAGCTTGCACCTTGATAGCATTGCTGGATTTTTGCACTGCTGGCGATCAGCTTTTGCAGTTGGGATTCGGTTTTGGACAATCCGCGTTTTTGGGCAAGGGCTATTAGCTGGTTTATGAATACATCATCCTCCTCATAAGTGTTCAGATCATCCCGGTGAATAAGTACCTCCGACACTTTTTGCGGCTTATGCAGGCTGAACAGCGCCATATTGACCGCTTGCAGCGCCGGTGTTTTCAAATCCGGCCTCGTGCCAGCCGTTTCATCGCTGCCATACGCTTTTGGAGTGTATATCGAGTCCAGCATCGTGATAGTGTTAACAGTCTGTCCTAACACCTGCAATTGGCGCGTGACTTCATATGCAATGACTCCTCCTAATGAGAACCCTCCTACATCATACGGTCCCTCCGGCTGTACCGACCGGATAATCTGAAGATAGTATGAGGCCATGGCATGAAGTCCGCATATAGGATATACCTCCGACATCCAGCCCCGTGCCTGGATTCCAAAGAAAGGCCGCCCGATTTTGCCCGAAATTGCCTGATATACCTCTACCCCGCCTTGCATCGGATGGAACCAGAACACAGGCCGCCCTACCGTACTCCGGTTTAGGTGGATGAGTTCTGGGAAATCAGGCCTGCCGGTTGGTAAGCAGATTCCTTTATGCTGTTCCTGGAGCATCCCTTCGCATATATTTTTCTGCAAAGCATTAATAATATCCTGTATTGTTCTGGATTCCCGTAACATAGCCGGATTGACCGATGCATCTATTTTAGCCTGCAGTTGTTGAATCAACTGCATTTGGATAATAGAATCAATACCATAGCGTTCCAACGGCATGTCCAGATTCAATTCCCCGGGTACCAATCCCAAAATACCGGATATGATACCGGTTATCCGGCTGCTTAAAGAGTCACTTACAGCTCCGGAAAAACCTCCGGCGGCAGCATCATCAGCCTGCTTACTCTGTTCAGGGGCAGCTCTCCGCTGCGCTTTTGACTCTACCCAACACCTGCGCTTCTCAAATGGGTATGCAGGTATGGGTATCCTTTGGACCTTTTCCCCCTCATGCAGAAGCTCCCAAGGTATCCTTCCCCCTTGAGTCCAGAATAGTGCGATTTTCTCCATGTCCTTTTCTGATAGAAGAGCTTGAAGCATAATTCCCTCCAGTTTTCCGAAAAGAATGCTCCTGACTCCCGTACTGCCTCCTGTCAGATTACCCGTAAATATTGGGATGGATGCTTCGCCCTCCTTACAAGAGCTAAGATATTCCCTCATTCCTCGGATCATCTCGTCACGGCTGCTTGCAAGCATTGCCATTCTCTGTTCCATTGGCTCCCGGCCTACCTGTAGAGTGTAAGCCAGATCAGACAAGGAAATTTCCTGCCGGCGTTCAACAAATTCACAAACCCGTTGTACGACAGCCTGCAGCCGATCCTGGTTTCTAGCCGAAAAAACAACAATCTGAGGTGAAGCTGCAGCTTGAGTATTATCCGCTTCACTAAAAGAACAGGTATATTCCTCAATGACAGCATGGGCATTGGTTCCGCTTATTCCGGTGGTACTGATAACGCCTAGCCTTGGTTGGCCGTTTTTCACGGTCCACTCCATGTTTTCTTTATTGACGGTGAATGGACTCTCCAGAAAGTTGATATATTCATTATTTGACTCATAATTATGTAAAGCAGGAATGGCTTTATTCTTCATTGCCATTAGCATACCAATCAAGCTTACTACACCGGATGCGGCAAAAGTGTGCCCTATCAGCGGTTTAAGCGAGCCTATGGCACAATATTGCTTTTGATGGGTATACTTTCTAAATGCACTTGTAAGAGCCTGAACTTCAATACAATCTCCTAATTTAGACCCAACACTATGTGCCAATACGAACTGGATATTCTCCGGTTGGATATTGTACTTTTTATATGTGTCCTCAAGTAACTCTGCCTGTGCTACAGGGCTGGGCGCTGTGATGCCGTTGGTCTTTCCACTGTAGTTCACTCCGCTTGCTTTAATGCATCCATAAATATAATCTTTATCTGCTATTGCCTTCGACAAAGGTTTGAGTAAAACTGCAGCTGCCGCTTCACCCGGGACCAACCCGTTTGCACGCCGATCAAACACATAGCTCTCACCATCCGGAGAAAGCATATCCGCTTTGCTCAGCCCGACATATACTGCCGGCGATATCATCAAACTAACGCCGCCTGCCAGCACCATCTCGCATTCGCCCTGGCGTAACGCCTGGCATGCCTGATGTATAGCCACAAGGCCGGAAGAGCATGCTGCTGTTAATGCCAGGTTTGGGCCGCGTAAATCCAAAGTGTATGCGATACGGGCTGACAATGTAGCATTTTGGTTGCTGTTAATAGATCCGCTCCTGCCGGACAAGTATCCGTACTCACTCTCTTCCACACCCACATACACCCCGCATGACTTTCCTTTGATCCTCTCCCCCATGTATCCGGCATCCTCCAGGGTATGCCATGCTTCCTCCAAAAACAACCTTTGTTTTGGATCCATTGCCTCTGCTTCCTTTGGGGATATATTGAAAAACAATGGATCAAACCGGTCTATACCGGAGACAAATCCCCCCCGGTTGCACCTTACTTCTACGAGTTCATCAGTGAAGTCTTTGCAAAATTCCTCCCAATTCCAACGGTCTGCAGGAATTTCCGAGATACATTCCTTGCCGCTTTTTATTTTTTCCCACAGTTCCTCAACATTGTCGGCACTGGGAAAACGTCCGCTCATTCCGATAACCGCAATGGGCTCAGCTGCACTCTGAAAAGCTCTCTTTTCCGTAAATCTCCTTTTCTTAGGGTGTTCCACTTCCGCTGTGGCTGCCGGAGCTTGTACCTTTTGAGGAGTGTCTTGTACCCATTCATTTTCACTGTATAATTCCCGGATGGCTTCATTATGTTCGGTCAAGAAATATTGAACCAATTTTTCAAGGGTGGAGTGTCCGTAAAACACGCCGGGAACTATTTCAAAGCCATAGTAACTGGTTAGCAGGCTTGCAAAATCCGCTAAACTGATAGAGTCAAACCCGAAATCCGCCAGGTTTTTCTCCATGTCCAGTTTGTCTTTAGAGATTTTGAGGATTTTAGCAACCATTTCTTTCAAATCCAATTCCATAGACTTCTCCATACTGAATCCATTCATTTCCACCCGCCTTTTTTTATTCTGGGGGGTGACGGCATCCCTTGCCAGTGCGGCCTCAGCCTCAGGAACAAGGCCCAAAAAGCGCCGTATTCTGCTGGGCTGCCCCACTAAAACAAGATGCTGCGTATCACTTTGAGACAGGACCCTGTCAAAGACTGCAAACCCCTCCTCATTTTCCAATAAACGCTGGCCGCTGGATTTCAGATATATTTTGCTGTTCTCTCCGTCTTCGAAGCCCATACCACCATTTTTCCATAAAGGCCAATTGATTACAAAGGTCCGGCCCGGGCGCCGACGGCTTCGATAGTTGGCATAAGCCATCTGAAAGCGGTTGGCAACAGCATAGTCACAAGAACCGAAGTCACCCATGACAGCAGAGGAAGACGAAAAATAGCAAACAAAATCAAGCTTCTCCTGCTGAAGTATTTCGTCCAGTACCAATGTCCCTTTGACTTTGGGGTTCAATACCTTCTGGAAGTCCTCCATCTTCTTTGCAAAGATGTTCTGATTGCTCTTAAGGCCGGCAGTATGAATAACCCCATTGATTTTTCCAAAACGCTCTTTTGCCAAGGTTAACGCCTTTTCCATGCTGCTCCTGTCACAAACATCAGCCTGAATATATAGTACCTGGCTGCCTATGGCTTCCAGTAATTTTATTTTGGATTGTTTTTCTGCACTGTCAGGAGACCGTCCAACCAGTATCAAATTCATCGGAGATGACTTGGCAAGATGATCTGCAAACAGCATTCCAAGTGCTCCGCAGCCCCCTGTGATCAAGTATGTGCCTCCCGGCTTCAATACGCTTTCGCCAGGCTCTGTCTGGACAGGCTGTATCTGGCATACATGCCTTTTTCCATTTCTGTACATGGTGCTCCGGAGCTTTTGAGTCTGCATCTCCGCCAAAAGCCGCTGAATCCATTCTTTTATGCCTGTGTTATTTACCCCATCCTCCTGCAATACCACAGCCACCTGTGTATTTGGCTGCACTAACCCATAGGAACGCTCAAATCCAATCCAGGACTCGGGATAGCAACCGTTCAGCCCAGTGTCATATTGTGCCGCCGCTATGATCCATCTGGGCTTTATTTTCGAAGCCGCAGCAGCTTGCAGCATGTAGACCATACAAGCATAATCGTCAATACAGCTTGGATCCTCAAGTGTCCACAGGTATAAAATGGCATCCGCCTCTCCGTAGTCTTTCCTTATGCTTTCAAACACTGATTTATAGGCACTTTCATCAGTACGGGAAATGCTGTAGGCATGCTTGGAATGTTTTTCACAGCCTGCACCTTGTGAGACGAAAACCACTTCTGCGTTTTTATTGATGGCTTTTACCGTTTCAGCAGCTTCCTGCTGTTTCTCCCTGTCGGAAATAAAACAAACAAGGGTTTTGAATTCCGCCTGTACGGATACAGGCAGTGCATCTTCCTGCCATACTTCTTTAAAAGTCATCAATTCAAATGGCTCAAGCGAATCATCAGGGATACTTTGCAGCATAGTTTCGGTATAAGCATGTGCCATATGCCCTGCATTTTCCCGCTGCTTCAGTCCTTTACCCCTGATACGCGTATGTGTTGACGGTATACCTGGTAGACTGTAGCTCTCTTTTGCAAACGGATAAGTAGGCAGCCCTCCCAAACGCTTGGCCCGGCTGTTTTCATGCAACGCCGCCCAATCAATCTGGTTGCCGTTTACCCAGAGTTCGGCCAGTTTTTTCAATTTCCTGTTCCGGACAAGATTTTGAATAAACTCTCTCCCTTCTTCAGTATCGCTTATGTTGATACCATCCTTTTTACCGGTTTTTCCAGTGTATATATTGTCGGCTTTCAGAGTGCCACTTTGAGCAAACTGCTCCAACTGGCTGATCAACATTTCCTTACTCCCGGCTAGCAGGGCCAACCGGCAGGTCATGCCTTCACGCCCCACCTGAAGGGTGTACAATATGTCGGCTAACGGAATATCCCTATTAGTCTTCATATAGTCAGCCACTTTTTTAGCATACGTCTGCAATCCTTCCTCCTTTTGAGCAGAAAGGACCAATAACCCCGATACCGGTTCATCTCTCCTATTATCCGGTGATATACCTCTTTCAGGATAGTCTTCAACAACAACATGGGCATTCGTGCCGCTAAAGCCAAAGGCACTAACTGCAGCCAAACGGGTTCCCTTGGAATTTGGCATCCACTCCTTGAGAGCCGTATTTACGTAAACAGGACTGTTGTCAAAATCAATATGCTCATTCTCCTTGCTGAAGTTGATGGATGGCGGTATCTGTTTATATTTCAGGCTTAATAAAACCTTGATCAAGCTCAATACACCAGCCGCTGCCGTGGTATGTCCTATGTTAGCCTTCACCGAACCGATTGCACAAAACCTCTTCTCAGCCGTGAATTTGTTGAACGTGCTGGTCAGCGCATGAATCTCTACAGGATCACCCAATTTTGTTGCGGTACCGTGGGCCTCTATATATTGAATATCCTCAACGTGTATCCCGTTCCTTCTATATACAGATTCCTGCAACTGGCTTTGAGACAGGAAACTGGGAGCAGTAATCCCTGAGGTTTGCCCATCCTGGTTTATTCCAATGCCCTTTATAACCCCATATATGTTGTCATTATCCCTCACAGCTTCTTTATGTCTCTTAAGAATAACGACTCCAACACCATCTCCAACGATGATGCCGTTGGCACTGTTGTCAAAAGGACGGCATTCTCCAGTAGGGGAAAGCATTTTAGCGTTGTGCATGGATATAAAAGCTCCGGGATGAGTGTATACTGAGATTCCTCCTGAGATTGCGAGATCTATATCCATGTTCCTTAATTGCTGGCAAGCTATATTAATAGCTACGAGGGAAGATGAGCAGGCTGTATTTATCGCAAGGGCTGGTCCCTTCAAATCCAGATAGTATGCTATCCGTGCTGCCATAATACTGGAGTCGTAGCCCAGCATGGCATAGTGGGAAAAGTCAGGGGCCATAGACGATTGCCCCATAGTTCCCATATAAGTTCCCACCGCCTGTCCACGCAGCTGAGAAGGCGTATATCCCGAATCCTCCAGCGCCCTGTAACACTCTTCCAGAAGAATGCGCTGCTGAACATCCATCGAGCCGGCTTCTACAGCGGAAATATTAAAAAACATCGGGTCAAAGAATTCAATATCATCCATCGCCCCATAACGGCCTGGAACCGAAGTAGAGGAGTTTGCTCTGAAGTATTCAAGCCAGCTTTTGTCAGTGATTTCTCGGGTACAATTCTTTCCTTGGCTTACAATATCCCAGAACGCGTCTTGTCCATCCGCTCCGGCACATCGGCAGGAAAGCCCGATAACGGCAATATCATCCGGTTCATTTACTCTGCAGTTCTTCGGGTCTAAGGCCTCATACGCCCCTTTATCAGAATGCTCCGGTAATTTTTTTGCATAATCCTCCACAGTCCTCCCGGTATTCCCCTCCGGCTCCCTTCGAGCCGTTTGGACCGCAGGAGCCTTCTGCTGCTTACGGCTTTGCTGCACAATTTCCGCTATATAGCTTGCCAACCCTTCCAAATTGGCACACTCAAATATAATACTGGTAGGAAGACTCAAATCAAACTTATTGTTAATTGCCTCCAGCAGTTCAACGGCGTTGATTGATCCGATCCCCAGTTCCTTAAAGGTCCTTTTTTCTTCAAGATCTGCCCGCTGCAGCCCTAAAACTTTTTCAAAAGTATTGATCAGGCTCTCTTCAACACCCGAAAGTACTTCTCCAAAGACGCTGCTTTCTGTAACCCGGTAGTCCATATCTATATCACTCCTCTATTTTTTTGTGGATAGGGAATATGCCCTTTGTCCAGCATTTCTTTCAATGCCTCAGGGTATCGTACTTTATTTGAAATTTTAGCTTCATTATATTCCCGGCGTTCCGATTCGCTGCGGATGGTATCTTTCTTAAGCTTGAACAGGCAATAGCTTATCCACCCCCGTTCAAGGGAAACAGAGCAATTCACAAAGTTTTGTATCGAGTCTTTTACTACCTGTGGAAGATGTTCTGTATTTTGTTTGTGTTCCGGATCATAAAGGTAATTTGCAATCTGCGGGGAAACATCAATGATTTCATCGATGACCAGGTTGTGCCGAGAGAAAATACTAACCCATTCCTGTACTGTCGGAATACTGATTTCGACGTTGTGATCCACTATCGGCCCACGCAGGTTAGCAATAAAATCCATCAGCAGTACTGATCCATCCTGACGGAGGGAAGAAGCGATGTTCCTAAACACTCCCTCCTTATTCCGGATATGACAGCACACTTCGATTCCGATGATTGCATCATAATTTCCCGGGAATTCATCCATAGAACTGTCCCTATGGAAGATCCCGGCTTGAGTGTTCAAGTTCAATTCCTTGATCCTCTGGTTTCCGAGGTCTGCCTGGGCTTGGGTAATGGTAAACCCGTGGGTCTTTATGTGAGGATAAAGTTTTGCTATTTGTATAACATCCGTTCCATGCCCGCAGCCAATGTCAAATAGTGAATTGATTTTATCGAAATCAACCTTGCAGAAGAGGACCTGACGCATTTCCTCCTGCTTTTTCCTCACCATTGCCAGTTCAGAAGGATATTTTTCAGGGCTTAAATGTACGCGGCTGACTGAAAAGCCTGGGATTTTTCCTTCAAACGGACAAAACGTTAAATACTCTTCATGATATTCCCTTTCACTGCTTTCCACCAGATAGGTATAAAACTCCGCAGCCTTGTTCTCGTAATCCTGCCGGCCGGTTGCCACCATATTTCCCGCTGTACTTAACGCGTTACCAGTTTGTCTGGTATTCATCCAGCATTTCCTCTTTGTAAACGGGTATGTCGGAAGTGATATTTTTCTTACTTTACCGTCAGCATGCAGACTTTCCCACGGGACCGTATTTCCCTCCACCCATGCTAGCGCCAGGCATTCCAGATTTTTCTCCCTCAACGCAGCTTCTATCAGCGCATTTGTGTTTTTCATATCCCTGATGTGTGTTCTGCTGTTCCCTTTTGATTCTTTGCCTGATATAAAAACCTCATTTTCCGATAAATCTTCTACTGCGGTAGAAGTGAAATATTCGAGCTTTCTATATGCCTCTTTCTTTGAGGAAGCAATGAATGCCATCCTCTTATTCATGGCTTCCCTCCCTGTTTGAAGGTTATAGGCTATATCCCGAAGGCTTACTCCTTCAGAGGATTTGTGTTTCATATAATCAAGCATTTGTCGGACAACTTCCGCCAACCGTTCATAATTGCCGGCTGAAAAAACCATTACCTCCGGTGAAGGATCCTGACAGCTATCAACCGTTTCTTTTATGGAGGGAATATATTCTTCTATCACCGCATGTGCGTTTGTTCCATTTATCCCCGTGGTGCTGATTGCTCCCAGCCTTGGCCTGTTATCTGCTGTCACCCATGGCATGTTTTCTTTATTCACCGTAAATGGGCTTTCTTCAAAATTGATAAACGTATTTTTGTGTTCATAATTATATAAGGCCGGAATTGTTTTATCCTTCATTGCCATCAGCATTCCCATCAGGCTGACCACGCCCGAGGCTGCAAATGTATGGCCTATTAGCGGCTTTACCGTTCCTATTGCACAGTATTGCTTTTTACCGGTATATTTGCGGAATGCGCTTGTCAATGCTTGAACTTCAACGGGGTCTCCGAGTTTGGACCCTACACTGTGTGCCATTACATATTGAATCTCTTCCGGATTGATACGGTATTTATCGTAAACATTTTTAATCAATTCCACCTGGGCTACAGAATTCGGAGCCGTTATTCCATTTGCTTGACCATTGTAATTCACTCCGCTTGCCTTTATGCAGCCATAGATTTGGTCCTTGTCGGCAACTGCCTTTGACAGGGGCTTGAGCATTACAACAGCTACCGCTTCACCGGGTACCAGTCCGTTCGCACGTTCATCGAACACATAGCACTTCCCGTCTGGAGAAAGCATGTCTGCTTTGCCCATCCCTTTATATATCAATGGCGAAATGATTAAATTAATACCACCGACCAGAGCCATCTCGCAATCACCCTGGCGCAAGGCCTGGCATGCCTGATGTACGGCAACGAGACCAGAGGAACAGGCTGCCGTCAATGCCATGTTTGGCCCTTTTAAATCCAATGCATAAGCAATGCGGGCCGACAATGTTGCATTTTGGTTGCTGTTGAGCGGGCCGTCCTCACCTGCCAGGAATCCGTATTCACCTTCTTCAACTCCCACATAAACTCCGCATGATTTCCCTCTGATCCGTTTTCCCATGTATCCTGCATCCTCTAATGCATGCCATGCTTCCTCCAGGAACAGACGCTGTCTGGGGTCCATATATTCAGCCTCTTTTGGCGATATTTCAAAAAACAGCGGATCAAAACGGTCTACCCCGGGAAGGAATCCCCCCCACCTGGATTTAAATTTTCCTGGAGCATTGCCTAAATCCTGGCAGTGCTCCCTCCAATCCCATCTATCGGAGGGAATTTCCGTGATACATTCCTTACCGTCTTTTATATTATTCCAAAACTCCTCAACACTCCATGACTGCGGAAACCGTCCACTCATCCCGATGACTGCAATGGGCTCTGGAATACCACGGGAAATATCGCCTTCTACAGGCCTTTCCTCAAAATGCACCTGCTCTTGCTGTAGAATTGCTTCAGTTTGAACCTGTTGGGAGTTACTCCTGCTTACACTATTTCCCCGGTAGAATTTTTCTATGGCCTCCGAGTGTTCACCCAAAAAATATTGAATGAGTTTTTCAATAGTGGAGTAGCCGTAAAACACCGAGGGAGTGATTTCAATCCCAAAATAGGCTGTCAGCGTGGATGCAAATTCAGTTAGGCTGATGGAATCAAACCCGAAATCTGCCAGATTCTCATCGATGTCCAGTTTGTCCGCAGGTATTTTCAGTATTTTTTCAGCTTTCTCTTTTATATCCTGCTCCAGGCACTGTTCTAAACTGAATTTTTCCTCTTTTACCGGTCTTTCTTCACAAGCTGCGCTTGCTGCCGCCGGAACCAGAACATCTTTCACATCATGCGCTATCCCCAAAAAACGGCATACCCTGCTTCGCTGTCCCACCAGTACCAGGTGCTGTATATTGGGCTGGGGTAAAAGACGCTCAAATGCGGCACTGCCCTCGCCGGCCTCCAGAAAACGCTGGCCGCTGGTTTTCAAATACATTGCGGCACTTTCATCCGCTTCACGCAGCATACCGCCCTCTCTCCAAAGCGGCCAATTAATTACAACCGCCTTACCATTTTGCCGTTGTACATTTCTGCACCGGGCATAAGCTGTCTGAAAACGGTTTCCAATTGCATAGTCACATGCTCCAAAGTCACCCAAGATCGCCGATGAGGAAGAAAAATAGCAGACAAAATCAAGAGGTTCGTTCTCTAACACTTTGTCAAGAACAAGGGTTCCTTCAACCTTCGGACCCAATATCCTTTCAAAGCTTCGAATATCCTTTTCCATAAGCTTTTTATTGTCTATGAGCCCTGCCGCATGGATAACTCCATGAATCGCCCCAAAAAGTTCTTTAGCCTGTCTTACACCTTCCAGCATGGAATTTAAATCACAAACATCTGCCTGCACATATAGAACACGGCTTCCCATATTTTCTATCTTCGCGATTTTTGACCGTTTTTCTTCATCTATCGGTGAACGTCCAGTCAGCACCAGATTTATAGACTTTGTTTTTGCATGGTGTTCAGCAATCAGCAACCCAAGGCCTCCAAGACCACCTGTAATCAGATAGGTGCCTCCTTCTTTCACCAGGCTGTCACTTGGCTGAATCGCTGTTTCCCGTATGCGGCATATATAACGTTTCCCATCCTGGTATAATACGCTCTTTGTTTTCTGTGCCTGCATCTCCGCCCAGAGCCTCTGCATCCATTGTCCCAAACCAGAACCCTCTTCACAGGCTTTCCGGCAGATTACGGCTACATCTGTATCCGGCAGAACCTGCCCCAAGGAACGTTCAAATCCAATCCATGATTCCAGATAACAGCGTTCCAATTCATTGTCAAATTTTGCAGACAATATGACTTTGCCAGGCTTTAAGTCCGTTGAAACCACAGCTTGCAGGATATGAACAATATTGGAATATTCCTGTATACATTCGGTATTTTCATGGGGCCAGAGATACAATACGGCATTTACCCGACTAAAATCTTTCCGGATACTGCCAAAAGCCTCCTTGTATGTACTGCTATCTCCATAGGCAATACTGTATTCATATCGGGAATGTTTCAGGTAGCTTGTATCCCTTGATATGAAAACTACCTCAGTATTCTTATTTAAAGTGTGCACCGACTCCAAAACCTTCTCCCGGTTCTCTTCATTTGAAAGAAAGCAAACCAGCACTTTCATATCCTGTTGGGAAAATATTGGCAGGGGCTGCTCCTCCCAGTTTTCTTCAAATGTCATCATACTGTAAGCCTCTTGCGGCTCCGGAATCTGTACATTTTTTATGTGCGTCCCCGAAGATGGGGCGGACACGCTTTCCTGCATTTTAAGGCCTGTGCCGCCTACCCAGTAACGCTCTCTTGCAAAAGGATAGGTAGGCAGGCATATTTTCTGGAGCTTTACATCCCCATAGAGCCTGTTCCAGTCAACCGCCAGCCCCTTGGTCCACAGGTCCAGGAGCCTTGCATACTTTTTGCGCTGGATCCATTTGCTAATTGCCTCCTGCAGTTCTTCGTCCACAGTAAATGCAGCCAGCGCCTCCCTGTTCCGTTTGACCTGTCCCCGGTATACGGCCTCCATGTCTTCCCGTCCCTCGGTGAAATCCCTCAGCTTTTCCTCTAATTCCTTGACGGAGCCTACCACAATTCCAAGGCGTTCTTCCATGGCTTCCCGCCCTATCTGAAGGGTATAGGCCACAGAAGCCAGGTCGCTGTCGCATAGCCGCTGCTCTTTTATTTCCACCAGCAGCTGCCGGGCCTGTTCCTTTAGCCGATCCCCGT
>JAEZRV010000092.1 GCA_023444055.1 Bacillota bacterium | reverse complement strand
CAGCTACTTACTTTCGCTGTGTCGGCTACAATACTTGTTCTTCGCCTACTATTTCTAGCATCAATTTCTAACCGAGCTTCTCCATTGATATATATTGCACTCGCGTACTATTCAAGCAATAAGTCATTGGTATACAGAAATTGTTGTTTTGCAACAGTCCCTTTATTTATAAGAATTCATATGTTTAAGAGTGTTACAAAGCCTATTTTTTATACTGATTTGCATCTAAAATATATTTCTTACATTTTAAAAATGAAATAGTTATTAATAGTCTCTTAAATATGTTGTTCCATCCATTGGTATATATACCTCAAGAGAGGAAGGTTGCTGCCCATACATTCCCAGTACATAGAATGTAAGATTTCTTTTTGGCAATAAGCGTACATTAGGCAAATTTACAACAATAGTATCAACCTGGTTAGGCTTGACTACCATATTATAGGTGCCTGGAAGTACTGGTGTATACTGACTAGCTTCTGTGTAGTGGATATCGGTAAATAGATTTGGACCATATCTCAAAGCTAAATCTAAGCCCGGAGCATTAGGAGATAAGTTTATAAATCTAATATTTACTCTATTTTGTGAAAGATTCTGATACTCATCTTCTACAGGTAATATTCCGATATTAGGCAATACGCCAATAACTGATAAAGTGTATACTTTACCTTCTACTATTGGAAATCTTACACTTAAAATTGGAGAATCTTTTAAACCCACAGGAAATGCTTCTATAAGGTACATACCGGAACTTACCGAAATATAATCTGTAAACTGACCATAAACCAATCTGTTTGCAACTTTTTTTCCATTAGCATATACGTCTACTTCAGGTGCACCTGGAGCAGCATGAAATATTCTGATATTGGAAACTCCAGGCATCTGTCGTGAGTTCATTATTTCATCTGATGTATAAAAGTTATCGTTATCTATCATCATTATGTCCATGTCCCACATTCTACACAAAACTACATGAAAGAAATGACATGGACTCGTCACCTCCTTTTTTTATTTTTTTAATATCTTTCAACCTTTCACCGCCATTTTTAAATTACATTATTTAGCTTCTATTGCAATATATGCAAATATGTTAACAAGGGTTAATATAATACTATTTTTAAACTACTATTTATAAATACGAAATAGTATTGAACTGTCTTTTTATATGGGAAAGTTGAGTAATTAATAAATAAATAGTGAATGATAAAAATGTTTATGATATAATAGCTAAGGATTTAAAAGAATAAGGAAAAGGAGTATTTGTTATGACACTATATGAACAGTGGAGCGAAATAGCTGAACAAGATAGAACTCCACAAGAAAATGAAGCTTTCTGGAAGGAATACTTTTTGAAAGAAAAAGACAATTATGCTGATATATTGGCTAACAATCGCAAAACTTTAAAAGGAACTCTTTCAGAACTAGCAAGTTCTTTTAATATGGATACAGTTGAGTTTACTGGTTTTTTAGATGGAGCTAATACTAGCTTGGTCGAAGAGATTGAATTAGAAGATTTAGAGGAAACTACTGAGATTAATATCGAAATAGATTATGAAAAATTGTATTTTAATATGCTAGATGCAAAAGCTGATTGGCTATACAATTTACCTGAGTGGGAAGATATTCTTTCAGAGGAAAAAAGAAAGAGTATTACAAAGGAATTCAGAGTATCTAAAACTGCAGTAAGCAATAAGGTTGGTAGAAATGATCCATGTCCATGTGGTAGTGGCAAAAAGTATAAAAAATGTTGTGGAAATTAACATAAAACATAGTTTATAATTATCCAAAACAAACAGACGATTTTGGCCGAAAATAAAGCCTAGATTGTCTGTTTTTTGTTAAAAACTATCAAGAGCTTTTTGCAAAATTGTGTTCTTATAAAGTTTTTTGAATTTATATTTAATTAAACTTGCAATACTATTTTAAATAATATACAATTGAAACAGTTAAAGAATAGAATTTGAATTTATGTGCTGTTTGATATTTCATATGGTGAATACAAAATTTCTCAAAGAAAAGTGATGCTTGAAATGATTTTAAATAAACTTAAAAAATAAATTAATAAAAATAAATTTAAATAATAAATTCAAAAAATAATTCAAAATTAATTTAAAAAATTAATTCAAAAATTCAAAAGGAATAACACTAGAAGGATTATATATACAAAAAATAAAAATTCACATATTGGAGGTGTTAAGTCTGTGCCGCTTATTTAAGTAATTTTGAATACGGTGGATGACATGGACAATAAATATGGTTAAAAAGTTAAACGATTATGTTGACAAGATGATTAATGTTATTGATAAGGTAAATTATATTGATCCCGAAAACTTTAACAAATACAATGTAAAAAAAGGCTTGAGAAACAGTGATGGTTCTGGAGTTTTAGTGGGACTTACTGAAATAGGTGAGGTTCATGGATATATTCTTTACGAGGGAGAAAGAAGAGAAGACGAGGGACAGCTAGTTTATAGAGGTATAAATGTTGTTGATTTGGTAAGAGGCTTTCAACAGGAGAATAGATTTGGATTTGAAGAGGTTTGCTATTTACTTTTGTTTGGTATTTTGCCAAATAAGAGTGAGCTAGATGAATTTGTTGAATTGCTAGGTGAATTAAGAAATCTTCCAGAAGGATTTACTGAAGATATGATACTTAAAGCACCAAGCTCAGATATTATGAATAAACTTGCAAGAAGCGTATTGGTTTCATATTCATATGATGAAAACCCTGATAGTGTAGATTCTAAAAACTTATTAAGACAAAGCATTGAGCTTATAGCACGTTTTCCAACAATGGTTGCTTATGGCTATCAAGCAAAATCGCACTACCATGGAGGGAAGAGCCTATATATTCATAACCCAAGACCTGACTTGTCAACTGCGGAAAATATATTGCATTTAATAAGACCAGATAACAAATATACAAAAACAGAAGCTGAAGTCCTTGATTTGGCTTTAGTGCTTCATGCAGAACATGGTGGCGGAAATAACTCTACATTTGCTGCTAGAGTAGTATCTTCAACTGAAACAGATACTTATTCAGCAATTGCGGCAGCCGTTGGTTCACTTAAGGGTCCAAAGCATGGTGGAGCTAATATTAAGGCAATGAGAATGTTGGAAAACATAAAAGAAAATGTTTCTGACTGGACTGATGAAGAAGAAATAAGAAATTATCTAATGAAAATTATGGATAAGCAAGCTTTTGATAAAGCTGGACTTATCTATGGATTAGGACATGCGGTATATACATTATCAGATCCTAGAACAATCCTGTTAAAGGAAAAAGCACATCAGCTTGCTATTGAAAAAGGCAGAGAAGAGGAATTTTTATTCTATGAGACTGTTGAGAGAATTGGTCCTGATGTTTTTAGTGAGAAAAAGGGAACAACAAAAAACATCTGTGCTAATGTAGACTTTTATTCTGGTTTTGTATATGATGCATTAGGAATTCCTACAGAGCTGTTTACTCCATTATTTGCTGTGGCAAGAATTGTTGGTTGGAGTGCACATAGAATTGAAGAAGTTATCTGTAACCAAAAAATTATAAGACCAGCATACAAGAGTATTTCTAAGACTAAAAAATATATACCTGTGGATCAGAGATAATGCTTCAAGAACTATATATAAGAACTATATATAAGTTTAATGCTGACCTGAGCCAGTAAAAGTTAATATCACTTTTATTGTCTCGGGTTTTTTGTTTTCAAATCAGCAAATGCTATTAATTGAATTTAGCTACATAGCCGCAAATGTGACTAATTAGAATGTGATTCCAAATTTTTTTAGTAAATTAGTATAAAATAATATTCCATATAAAAATGCAAATTAAACTTAAGTGTTGGTGGTATAATAATATTGCAAATGGTATTATTATGTAGATGGATTGGACAATAATTAAAAAATGCATTATTATACTATGTAAATTAAAAATTATATAAATGTAAATAGTATAGATATATATGATTATATATGCAGCTATTATTATGGAGGATATATGAGGAAAACTAAAATAATTTGTACATTAGGACCTGCTTTGGATAATGAAGATACACTTAGGAAAATGATGCTAGGTGGAATGAATGTAGCAAGAATGAATTTTTCACATGGAACACACGAGGAACACAAAAAAAGAGCAGATGTATTTAAAAGAATAAGAAATGAATTAAAATTACCAATTCCATTGCTACTTGATACTAAAGGTCCTGAAGTAAGAACAGGTATGTTTAAAGATGGAAAGGTTATACTTAAAGAAAATGCAGAATTCGTCCTGGTTAATAAGGATATAGTTGGTGATGAAACACAGTGTACTATTTCGTATAAAGAGCTTTATAAGGATGTTTCAAGAGGAAGTAAGGTTTTAATTGATGATGGTCTGGTTGAGTTAGAAGTTGTTGAAATTAAGAACAAAGACATTTGTTGCGTTGTTATTAATGGAGGGGCTGTTGGGAATAATAAAGGTATTAATATTCCTGCGGCTAAAGTTAAATTGCCTGCATTAACCAATCAAGACATCCAAGATATTAAATTTGGTATAGAAAATGATTTTGACATAATTGCTGCCTCTTTTGTCAGGAAAGCTTCTGATGTTATAGAAATAAGAAAAATACTTGAAAAGAACGGCGGCAGCGATTTGTTAATTATATCCAAAATTGAGAATAGAGAAGGAATTGTAAATTTTGATGAGATACTTAAGGTATCAGACGGAATAATGGTGGCCAGAGGCGATTTAGGAGTTGAAATTCCTGTTGAAGAAGTTCCAATTGTTCAAAAAAATATCATACAAAAATGTTTGAGAAATGGTAAACCTGTTATTACTGCAACGCAAATGTTGGACTCTATGATTAGAAATCCTAGACCAACACGTGCTGAAGCCAGCGATGTTGCCAATGCCATATTTGATGGAACAAGTGGTGTTATGCTTTCAGGAGAAACCGCTTCTGGTAAATATCCACTTGAAGCATTAGAGGTAATGGGGAAAATTGCAAGAAAGGCTGAAAGTGCAGTGAACTATTGGAAGAGATTTGACTCTGAATTAACAGAAATAAATACTAGTGTAACTAATGCTATCAGTCACGCAACTTGCACTACAGCGATGGACTTGAAGGCGTCTGCGATTATTACTGTTACTCACTCGGGTCATACTGCAAGAATGGTAGCAAGGTTTCGTCCTGCGTGTCCTATTATTGCAACTACGGTTAATCCTAAAGTCCAAAGACAACTGAATTTATCTTGGGGTGTAATACCTTATTTGGTGAAAACTGCACACACAACAGATGAAATGTTTGATACTGGAATTGAAAAGGCATTGGAATCCGGATTGGTTAAAAATGGTGATTTGGCAGTTATAACAGCCGGAGTGCCTACTGGAATAAGTGGAACAACAAATACATTGAAAGTGCATATTGTGGGTAAAGTATTAGTACAAGGTGTTGGAATAGGTGAAGCATCTGCTACAGGTGAGCTATGTGTTGCGTCAACGCCAAAGGAAGCTTTGGACAACTTTATTGATGGGAATATACTTGTGGTACCTTATACAGATAATAGTATGATTTCAATTATTAAAAATGCAGCAGCAATTATTGTAGAAGAGGGCGGACAGACAAGCCATGCAGCTACAGTTGGTCTGGCATTGGATATTCCAGTTATAGCTGGGGCGGAAAATGCTACTAAGATTCTCAAGACTGGGTCGGTTGTTACAGTAGATGCAGAAAGAGGGCTAGTACTTAGAAGCAATTAATTTCAGAATTATACCATTTTTGTTGAACTCAAACATTAACAAGGGTATAATGATTTATGCGACTATTAAAGCATAGTTCAGAGTATCCGTACAATCTGAGATTAAATAAGAATTCTTATATAATAGAGAGGATAAACATGTCGAAAATATTACCATTGTTACCATTACGCGGATTGACAGTATTTCCGTTTATGACATTATATTTTGATGTCGGAAGACAAAAATCAATAAAAGCTCTTGAGGAAGCAATGATTAATGATCAATTGATTTTTTTAGTTGCTCAGAAGGATGCTTCTTCAGATGCTCCTGATATGAATGATATTTATTCAATTGGTACAGTTTCCAAGGTAAAGCAGCTACTTAAACTTCAAGGTGATACTATTAGAGTATTGGTTGAGGGAATAAGCAGAGCTGAAATTAAAAATGTGGTTCAGGAGGATCCTTTCTTCATCGTAGAGGTTTCAGAGCCTGAAGTTGATGAGAAATTTGATGAGAGTGAGATAGAGGCATTAAAAAGAAGATTAGTTTCTATGTTTGAAGGTTATGTTAAGCTAAGTGGAAAAGTCTCACCAGATACTGCCTTAACTGTTGGAGATATAGATAATATTAACCAAATTTCAGATATTATTGCTAATAATATTCCTTTAAAATTAGAACAGAAGCAAGAAATTCTTTCAGAATTTCATCCTTTAAGAAGAGTTGAAAAGCTTCTCAAGATTCTATTTCAGGAGACTGAAATATTAGAAATTGAAAAAGATATTAATGCTAAGGTTAGAAAGCAAATAGACAAGGTACAAAAGGAATATTACCTCAGAGAACAGATGAAAGTTATCCAGACTGAGTTGGGTGATAAAGAAGGCGTTACAGGCGAGGTAGAAGAATATAAATCAAGGATTGAAGATGCTAGATTCCCAGAGGATGTTGAAAAGAAGGTTTTAAAGGAACTTGATAGATTGTTGAAGACGCCCCAGGGGTCAGCAGAAGGAAGTGTCATCAGGACTTACCTTGATTGGATATTTGATTTGCCTTGGAGTAAGTCAACTGATGAAATTATAGATTTAGAATATGCAGAAAAAGTGCTTGAACAAGATCACTATGGATTAAATAAAGTTAAAGAGCGTATTATTGAGTATTTGGCTGTCCAGAAACTCAAAAATAGTCTAAAGGGTCCTATTCTGTGCTTAGTTGGACCTCCAGGTGTTGGTAAAACATCAATTGCCAAGTCAATTGCTAAGGCTTTAAATAGGAATTATGTTCGTATATCTCTTGGCGGGGTTAAGGATGAGTCTGAAATTCGTGGTCATAGGAGAACCTATGTTGGTTCAATGCCAGGTAGAATTATTAATGCGTTGAAGCAGGCCGGCTCAAATAATCCATTAATTCTATTGGATGAAATAGACAAAATGAGCAGCGATTTTAGAGGTGATCCAGCTTCAGCGATGCTAGAGGTTCTTGACTCAGAACAGAATTTTTCATTTAGAGATCATTATTTAGAATTACCATTTAACTTGTCAAATGTTTTGTTTTTAACTACTGCGAATAGTTTAGATACTGTTCCTAGGCCTTTGCTTGACAGAATGGAAGTTCTTGAACTTTCATCATATACAGAAGAGGATAAAGCCAATATTGCAATGAAATATCTGCTGCCAAAGCAGATTGAGCTACATGGCTTGACTTCAAAGAATATAAAGATTGATGAAGAAACTATCAGAGATGTTATTAATTTTTATACAAGAGAAGCAGGAGTAAGAAATCTTGAGAGAGAGGTAGGCTCTATATGCAGGAAGGTTGCTAAAACAATTGTTTCTGAAAATAAGAGAACTATCACTGTATCTCGAAACAACTTGGAAAAGTTTCTTGGAATTAAGAAATTCAGAGTTGATTATGCAAATGAGAATGATGAAATAGGCATTGCGACAGGGCTTGCATGGACATCTGTGGGCGGAGTGACATTATCTATTGAAGTAAATATAATGCCGGGTAATGGAAAGCTAGAGCTTACCGGTCATTTAGGAGATGTAATGAAGGAGTCTGCTAAAGCTGCAATAAGCTTTATTAGGTCAGTATGCAAAGAAATCAAAATCTCTGAAGACTTTTATGAAAAGAATGATATTCACATTCATGTACCTGAGGGTGCAACACCAAAGGATGGACCTTCAGCGGGAATAACATTGGCAACTGCAATGGCCTCAGCATTATCTGGAGTTCCTGTAGATAGAACAGTTGCTATGACTGGAGAAATAACACTCAGAGGCAGGGTGTTACCAATTGGTGGCTTAAAGGAAAAGGTACTTGCTGCACACAGGGCTGGAATAAAAACTGTTATTATTCCTATAGATAATAAGAAGGATATAGATGAGATACCTGAAAATGTTAGGAAATCTATGAAGTTTATCTGTGCTTCAGATATGAAAACTGTTTTGAAAAATGCATTATCTACAAAATAAATAATGTAGAATAATTTTATTTTTAATTATATAATTAATTTTTTAGGGGTGTATGAAATGAAAAAACATAAGATTGCTGTTGTTGCAGGTGATGGAATTGGACCTGAGGTTATTGGAGAGGGTGTAAAGGTATTAAAAGCAGTTTCTAAATTGAATCCCGAAATAAACTTTGAATTTACTGATTTTCCATGGGGATGTGAGTACTATGTTAAAACAGGTAAAATGATTGCTGATGATGGAATGGAAACATTGCAGAAATTTGATGCAATTTATTTGGGTGCTGTTGGTTACCCAGGAGTACCAGATCACGTTTCTCTTTGGGGCTTACTTCTGAAAATTAGAAAAGGATTTGACCAATATATAAATCTTCGTCCAGTAAAGCTCCTTGATGGTGCAGAATGTCCGTTAAAAGGCGTTGACCGAAGCCAAATTGATATGGTTGTTGTTCGTGAAAACAGTGAAGGTGAGTATGCTGGTGCAGGAGATTGGTTATTCAAAGGAAAACCAGAAGAAGTTGTTCTTCAGACTGGTGTATTCTCTCGTAAAGGTTGTGAGCGTGTTATCAGATACGCTTATGAATTGGCAAGAAAAGAAGGAAAAACACTTACTAGTATTAGTAAAGCAAACGCACTTAATTATTCCATGGTTTTCTGGGATGAAGTTTTTGAGGAAGTTGGAAAAGAGTATCCAGATGTAAAGACATATTCATATTTAGTTGATGCTGCATGTATGTTCTTTGTAAAGCAACCAGAAAGATTCCAAATAGTAGTAACTTCAAACTTATTTGGAGATATAATTACAGACCTTGGTGCTGCAATTGCAGGAGGATTGGGATTGGCTGCAGGAGCAAACTTAAATCCTGAACGCACTTATCCATCAATGTTTGAACCAGTTCATGGTTCAGCTCCAGATATTGCAGGTCAGGGAAAAGCAAATCCTTTGGCATCTATTTGGTCAGTAAGCCAAATGCTCGACTTCTTTGGTTATGAGGATTGGGGAAAAGCAGTCTTAGATGCAGTTGAAAAAGTAATGGTTGATAAAAAGTGTTTAACACCTGATATGGGTGGTACAGCAAAGACAAATGAGGTCGGTGATGCTGTAATAGAAGCACTTGGTGAGATAGCTGCTAAGATGTAAAAATTGATTATATAATGGCTTGTAGAAGTTTATTATATTATAGTAAGTCTAAGGAAGATATAAATGGCTTGTAGTTGTGAACTACTCAAAGGTTTAATCGAAAAATTCAATGTTTAGAGGTACGAGCTACAAGCTTTTATATTTTGCTGGAATGTCTAATTACATAAGGATTATATATCCATTTATAAATTCATAAATAAAAAGTTATAAATAAAGATGCAAATAAGCAAAATAAGCGGTAAAATGTTAACATATGCCGAGTAACTGCACTATGATAACATCAGTCAAATAAGTGGGATTTTTGTTACAGAACCACGAATATACTTGAATTAGTTAGTTTGATGATTTTTTTAAAAGAAGATATAAAGAGATATACTAATGTGGAGGCGCTTATGTCTTATAATGGGATTCCGGCTTTTATTATTATAGTTACCCCTCTAGTTGCTTTTTATTTGTTATATAGAGCAAAAGAATTAAATCTAGGTATGTTGATTTCAATTTCACTTGGCGCTGTACTTTTGAAAGTTACATTTTTACCAGTCTTTGAGTCAGTAATGATTTTATTAAAAGAAAGTATATTTGTGAATAAAAGTTTAGCTTTTATTATATCTGTACTAATCGTGTTAGTTATTTTCTTGATTTTAATATTAATGATTAGCTTAATTGTTTCATTGGTTATACCTAATAAAGTGATTGCTATTGATTGCTGTGCAGTGATTGATAGGACAATAGCTAAAATTAAGTCCGATAATGTAGAAAACATATTCAAAAAACCAGTTGACACTGAACAAAATATTGATACAATGGGAATAGAAGAAAAACAAGAATTAGTTATTGATAATACTCTGCATAATGTTACTCTTGATGATTTTAGTGATTGTAATGAGAGCTTAGAAGAAGCAAATTATGTAGTTGAAGATTGTTCTCAAGATTTAGATTGTGTCGATAAAACTATAGAAAGTATAGATAGTGTCTGTGACAACTTGGTAACTTTAGACGATGAAGAAATATTAACTCCTAATATATCTGATGTTGAAGAAGAAAATGCATTTAATTATTTAAATAAAAATGTTACGGAAGATTTAATTGCTCAGACCGAAGTACCGGAGGACAATACAGTAGGATTTAGTGCTACAGAAACCGAAGTGACAGATATTGGTATAGCAGAAAGAAATGAACAAATTCCGGAACTAGAAGCAGAACTAGAAGCGGAACTAGAAGCAGAATTAGAAGCGGAACTAAATGAATCATCAACAATGGATGTGAGCGATGCAAAATCTCTAGTTCTTAAAGCTCTTCAAAACAAGAGTGATAATAAGAAGGAAGAAGCTATTAAGTACTATTTGAAGGCATTGCAACAGCAGCCTGATAGTGAGACGGTATTCTGGATTGTATTAGATGTTTGTGCTCTGTATAAGCAGCTTGGCTTAAATGAATTGGCTAAAAGTATATTAGAATCTTTAGCTAGTAAATATGGAAATGTAATTAAACCTGAAGTCAAAAAGGAAATTATGAATTGCTTAGACTAATTTGCATTTAAAATGTAAAACCACGATTTTAAATCGTTACATATGTGGCGATTGAGCGAAGCTCGCTAAAATAAATATGAATAGGATTTTTTTGGAATTCTGAGGAGGTCTTTTTTAATGAAAAAGTCGAAAGAAATAATTGGTTTACCTATAATTACAATATCAGATGGGATTGAGGTCGGTAAAGTAAAAGCAGTTATAATTAATGCGGATAAAGGAGCAGTAGATTATGTAGTTGTTGATAGTGGGATTCAAATACTTAGTGCAAAAGTAATTCCTACAGAATATGTTCTTGGCATTGGTGAGTACGCATTAACAATTGAAAATGAGGATGCTATAAGCGACATAAGTAGAATACCTGCTGCTATTGATCTTATTCAAAAGAATATTCAAGTTAAGGGCACAAAAGTATTGACTAAAAAAGGTCGCTTAATTGGTGAAATTGGGGATATATATGTAAACGAAGATGATAATTGCTCAATTATTGGGCTTGAATTTATAGCTGATATAACACAAAAGAATATAAGAATTATTCCCCGTGATAGTATTATTACATTCGGCAAGAATTTAGTGGTTGTTAAAGATAATGTTGAGTCAACACTTTTAGACGATGCAGCTCTTTTAGATAAGGAAAACGAAAATTCTGATATAGGTAAAAAGGTTTTAGAAACTAATGAAAATGATATAAATTCTGAGTCAAATGAAGCTACTACTGAAGATGTTTCTGAAATGATGGAAACAAAACATAAAGAGTACTTAAATGGGAAAACTACTACAAAAACTATATATGATGAGGATGGAAGTGTTTTAATAGAAGAAAACACTGTAATTGACGATGAAGTTTTTGAAATAGCTAAGGCATATGACAAGATTATTGAATTGGTAATGAATAATAGATAATAGATAGAGGCTGTCGCAAAATGTATCTTAACAACTATATATTTTCTATAGGTTTTTCTAACCTATACTACATAATGTCGTTAAAAGAAGTTTTGAAACAGCCCGTTTTTATTAATATAATAAATAGTAGTTTGGTTTAAGTTTTTGCTACAATGTATTTAAGATTAAAAATAAGTATTCAAAGTTTGTAATGCATTATCTTCAATGATTTTTTCACCATATTCATTTAAATATCCTTCAAAGAAACTAACATTTGTAATCTGAGTAGAATATTCACACATAAAAATATCTAACGATTGTGAAGACGATGCAGAACTTCCAGTTAATAAAAGATAATAGCTGTCTTTGCATTTTATTAATGAGCTTTCTCCTTTATAATACGAGCAAATACGCTTTGATAGCTTACATAAATCTTCTATAGATTCAAAGCAATATATCTTTAAAGCAGAACAAACTTTACTTTTCTTTTTCTTTTGCCTCAACTCGGAATTTTTATATTTACTTTTTATATACTTCTGTATTGACTCAAACTCACCGTCAGAATCTACCTTTGTGATGGTTACTACAAAACCGTCCTCATTTTCAGGTGAAGCCTCAAAAATGAGTTGAGAATCATGTGATGCGAAACCATATTCTTCTTCAGCTCTCTCCATCATATCCCAAAATAATTCTTGAGCTGCAGGCGAATTATAATTCAAAGAGCCTAAATCAATATTTCTTTCTTCGAGATCACTGAGAGTAATAGTAACTCGCAATACGTTTTCATTAACTTTTTCTATTCTCATATAATCACCAACTCACATGAATTATTTTTATAACTATTATAATTTTGTTAATTTATTATATTATACTTCCAAAAAAGCAAAATGAGAAGCAATATTTCTATTAATTATTCATTACAAAACATGTAATCTATACAAATAAATCCATATTTATCATAACTAATAGTTTACGAATTGGCAAATAATATAATAAAAGTATGAAACAATTTAGTTTATGTTTGAAATATTAGCTACAAAAATATATAATGGTAAAGGTTGTATTTGGTATGGTTAATAAAAAAATCAATATAAATAATGGTGAGAATGTGGAAAATATTATTTTAGCGTCAGCGTCTCCTAGAAGACAGCAGTTATTAAAACAAATTGGGTTGAATTTCGAAGTGGTACCATCATCCGTAGATGAAGTTATAGACAATACATTAGAACCATTTCAGGTTGCCATGTCTTTGGCCAGCCAGAAGTGTAATGATGTAGCATCTCAAATTAAGGATGATTGCATTGTTATTGGTGCTGATACCATAGTTGTCAAAGATAATAAAATGCTTGGCAAACCTAAAAATGAGATTGATGCTTTTTACATGCTGAGCAGCCTTAAAGGTGAGTGGCATCAAGTTCTGACTGGCCTTTGCTTATTTAGCACTAGCGATAAGAAATGCATTTGTGATTATGAAATGACTAGGGTAAAAATAGCTGACATATCAGATGAATTTATAAATGAATATATTTCAACAAATGAGCCTTTTGATAAAGCCGGTTCATACGGGATACAAGGATATGGCTCATTACTTGTTGAAAAAATTGATGGATGTTATTTTAATGTTATGGGGTTGCCAATCTTTAAATTATCATGTATGTTAGATAAATTAGGATATAAAATTAATCTTAAGAATATAGAGTGATACCTTTAACATTGCAACGTTGGGTTATTAACAGATGTTGGGTTGTGAATAAAAATGTAGTATTATAAAGTGTAGCATTATTAAATAGGGGAAAAAGATGAACAGATTGAAAATTAAAGAACTTCCTTTATGTGAAAGACCATATGAAAAACTCGAAGTGATAGGCTCGGAGCATTTATCAAATGCAGAACTGCTTGCTGTAATTATAAAGACAGGTACAAAATCATATACAGCAGTCGAACTAGCACAGCATGTTCTAAAATTATCCCATGATGGAAGATTATCATCGTTAAATGATTTATCTATTGAGCAGTTAATGCAGGTAAAAGGAATAGGTAAAGTGAAAGCTATTCAAATAAAAGCTGTACTTGAATTATCGAAAAGAATTGCATCAAGTGACGGAATGGTGCATCATGTAATAAAGAGTGCTAGTGATGTTAGCACCCTTATGATGGAAGAAATGCGTTACTTAAAGAAAGAGATATTTAAGGCACTTTTACTTGATACGAAAAATCAAGTCATTAAAATTGTGGATGTTTCTGTAGGAAGCTTAAATTCTTCAATAGTTCATCCTAGAGAAGTATTTAGTGAAGCCATAAAATGTGGCTGTAATAGTATTGTTTTTGTACATAATCACCCCAGCGGTGATCCAAATCCCAGTACAGAGGATATTAAAACGACGCAAAGACTTGAAGAAGCTGGGGATATTTTGGGAATAAGAGTACTAGATCACATAATAATAGGTGATAAAAAATACATTAGCTTTAAAGATAAAGGAATTATGTAACATTTAGTTATTTAACAGGAGGAAATTATAATGAGTTTTTTAGCAAAAGATATAGGGATAGATTTAGGAACTGCTAATACAATAGTTCATGTTAAAGGTAGAGGAATAGTGGTTAGAGAACCATCTGTTGTTGCAGTTAATGCTAAAACTAGCGATGTTTTGGCAGTGGGAGAAGCAGCAAAAGAGATGATTGGTCGTACACCAGGAAATATTGTAGCTATTAGACCAATGAAAGATGGTGTTATAGCTGATTTTGATGTAACACAGAGTATGATAAAGTATTTTATTAAGAAAGCCGTATCAAATGGTGTGTTCAGTAAGCCAAGAGTAGTTATTTGTGTACCATCTGGTGTTACAGAGGTTGAAAAGAGAGCAGTTGAGGATGCTACACTTCAGGCTGGAGCTAAAGAAGCATACTTAATTGAAGAGCCAATGGCAGCTGCAATAGGTGCTAACTTGCCTGTTGAAGAGCCTTCAGGAAGTATGGTTGTAGATATTGGTGGTGGAACTAGCGAGGTTGCAGTTATATCTTTGGGAGGAATTGTTACAAGTCAATCTCTAAGAGTTGCGGGTGATGAATTAGATGATGCTATTACACACTATATTAAGAAGGAATACAGTTTAATGATTGGAGAACGTTCTGCTGAACAGATTAAAATCAAAATAGGCGGTGCTTTTCCTAAAACTAAAGAAGAAAAGATGGAAATAAGGGGAAGAGATTTAATAACAGGTTTGCCTAAAAATATTGAGATAACTTCATCTGAAATAAATGAGGCTTTAAAGGAGCCCGTTAATTCAATTATAGATTCAATCAAGGTTACTCTAGAAAAAACTCCACCTGAGCTTGCCTCTGATATTATGGATAAAGGTATTATGTTAACTGGTGGGGGAGCTTTACTTGATGGTCTTGATAAATTGATTATGCAAGAGACCGGAATGCCTGTTTCAATTGCAGAAAATCCATTGGATTGTGTTGCGCTTGGTACAGCTAAGGTACTTGAAGAAATTGAAACTTTGAGGAAGGTTTTAATTTCACCTTCAAGACTAAAATAAGTGTAAGGTTGAAAGAAATATAAAAACAAATAAAGGGGTTTTAAAAGTTTATAAATGTGTTTAGAGAGGAGAAGTAATTCCTTGAGGTTATTTACAAGTAAGTCATTAATAATAATTATAATTACATTAGTTCTAATTGTGTGTATTGGGCTGTCGGTGAATCCACATAGTAGTATAAATTTGTTTGGAGATATCATTTCAGTACCATTTACTTCCGTTAGCAAAGTTTTTTCATATGCCGATCGACAGATTGAGGAAGGTGTCGGCTTATTTAATGATGTTGAAAAACTGAGAGCTGAAAACAAGAAACTAAATGAAACCATAGACAAATTCAATAATGAGAGGACAGAGTACTTAAGATTAAAAAAAGAAAATGAAGATTTAAGGAATGTCCTGAAGATGAGAAGTAATTTAGATGAATTTGAATTTGTTGGTGCTAATATTATTGCTAAAGACTCTGGTAACTTTTTTAATACCTTTTTGACAGACAAAGGATACACAGGTGGGATCAGTCATAATATGCCTGTTATCACAAGTAAAGGGCTTGTTGGCAAAGTTTCCGCCACCCAACCATTTTCTTCAAAAATAATAAGTATAATAGAGGATGGAAGTGCAGCTAGTGCGATAGTAGCAAAAACAGGAGATTTAGTTGTTGTCAAAGGTGATACTAAATATTCAAAGGATGGACTATGCAAGATTGAGTATATTCCTGCTGACTTAGATTTGTCCCAAGGAGACGTAATTGAGACTTCAGGTATGGGTGGAATTTATCCAAAGGGAATAATTATTGGAACAGTAAAAGAAGTAAGACAAGGGGAAAGTGATCTCAACAAATATGCAATTGTAGAGCCCGCTGTTGACTTAAAAAGGTTAAGCCAAGTAGTTATACTAAAAAATGAATCATCAGATAATAGCGCCGAAGATATGTCTTCAGAAATGGAGATTACTGATAAATGAGAAATAAAATAGTATTCTATATTATACTCATAGTCACATTTGTAATTGCTCAGGTTACATTTTTAAATTTCGTAAGCATATTTGGGGTTGTTCCAAATATAGTAATAATCTTAATTGTGAGTATTTCACTTTTAGAGGGAAGAATTCATGGTGCAGCAGTAGGGTTTTCAGTTGGGTTATGCCTTGATGCAGTGATAGGGATGACTTTTGGTTTTCAAGCATTGCTTGGAATGTTCTTAGGGTATTCATTAGGAAACATAAATAAAAGGTTTTTCAAAGAGAATATTTTAGTTATGGTTATATGTACTTTTGTTTCAACTATTTTATATGAAATAGCTTTGATTTCTAGCTCTTATTTATATGGGCAAAATGTAGATTTTTTAATGGCATTTAAAACAATCATTTTACCTGAAGCGTTGCTTAATAGTGTTTTAGGTATAGTTCTGTTTATAATGATTGTTCAGATTAACAAAAAGTGGTTTTATTACGAAGGTAAAAACAGATACTAGACAGATATAATTTTGATGATTATTAAGCTGGTAAAGTTAGTAACTAAACGTTGAGTAAAAAGAGGGGGATTGAGACCATGCCAATATTATAACGATTTTATTATGGGCATGGGCATTAAAATGAAACAATTTTTTAAAGATAGATATAATATTTTAGGTATAATTATTGTATTAATATTTGCATTAATTGTTTATCAATTAGCGAATATTCAGCTGATTCAAGGTGAAAATTATTTTAATCAATCTCAATCAATAAATTTAAAATCAAGAACTATTTTGGCTGAAAGAGGAAATATCCTTGATAGATATGGAGTTCCAATTGCTACTAATTCAACTAGCTATTCACTGATGCTAATGAGTACAGAAGCTTCAACAGACAAGTTAAATGGGATTTTAATAAAACTAGCTAAAATATTAGAGAAAAATGGTGATCCTTACAGAAATTCTTTCTCTAAGTACTTGACGTTTAATCCGATTGGATTTGGTTCAGCTATTGCTAAAAGTGAAGATAGAATCAAGGTTTTAAGAAATGTAACAGGTTATCCACTTAAAGCATTCAATCAAGAATCTTCAGCAGAGGATATATTCAAATATTTTAAAGAAACAGCTTTTAAGATAGATGAAAAGTATACCGATGAGCAAGCCTACAAAATTATGACTCTGAGATTTGAGATTATGGGTTATAATTCATTGAATCCTGTTATTGCAGAAAATATAAGTAACGCTACAGTTGCAGAGGTCGAAGAAAGAATAAATGAGTTTCCAGGAGCATTGGTAGATACTGTCCCTAGCAGAAAGTATGTTGATGCTGAGTATGCTGCTCATTTATTAGGATATGTAAGGACAGTTAGTGAAAAAGATTTGGCTGAGCATGCTGATGAAGACTATAACATGAACGATATCATTGGCAAGTCAGGAATAGAACTTAAAGCTGAAGGATACTTAAGAGGGACTAATGGGTATAGAAGAATCGAGGTTGATGATAGCGGAAAAACAAAAATTATTAGTGAAGAAGCTGTAAAGCCTGGAAGCGATGTTGTTTTGACAATTGACATGAGGCTTCAAAAAGCAGCAATGGATTCTCTTGAAAAAAATATTCCGATTATCAGACAAAGGAAAAACTCTCAAAATCATAAGGATGCATATGCCGGTTCAGTTGTGGCACTAGATGTTAAAACAGGCGATGTCCTGGCTTTGGCTAGTTACCCAAGCTATGACCCTTCAATATTTTTGGCCGATCCTAGTGATAAAGAAGCACAAAAGGCTATAAGTGCACTTTATGATCCTAAAAATACAACAACGTCTGAGTATAATAGAGCGATCAAAGGTCTTTATGCACCTGGTTCAACATTTAAGCCTCTTGTTGGAATTGCAGGTTTGGAGGAAGGGGTAATTAACCCATATGAAAAGTACTTTGATAAAGGTTATGTACAGTATGGAGATTTATTGCTTAAGTCCATAGAATACAGGCAATATAGAGCTGGTTTAGGATGGGTTAATATGATTCAGGCTATCCAAAAGTCCAGTAACCCGTATTTTTATGTGCTAGGTAATAAAGTAGGAATAAATAATATTGTAAAGTGGGCTACAAAGTTTGGATTAGGGCAAAAAACCGGAATTGATTTATTGGGTGAGGAAAAGGGTACGATTTCTTCTAGAGAATTTAAAGCGAAAATTGACCCTGATCCATGGACAGAAACTAACACGGCTCAATCAGCAATAGGTCAGATGTATAATAGCTTTACACCTATACAGTTAGCAAATTACGCTGCAACGATAGCTAATGGTGGCAAGCGTTTTAATCCCCATGTTATTAAGAGGGTAATAAAATATGATGGCTCAATAGTTACAGAAACAAAGCCAGAGTATGAGATATTACCAGTTAAAAAACAGAATATGGGTATTATACAAGAAGGAATGAAAGCGGTTGCTAATAGTGAAGACCCAGGAGGAACTGCATCATCTGCATTTGTAGACTTGCTACCTATTAAGGTTGCTGGTAAAACAGGAACTGCTGAAACAGGAAATGAGGCAAATCATTCTTCAAATGCATTGTTTATATGCTATGCTCCTGCTGATAATCCTGAAATAGCTGTTGCAGTTGTTGTTGAAAGAGGTGTATTAGGTGCGTTTACTGCCCCAATTGCATGTGATGTACTAAAAGAATATTTTGATTTAAACAAGGCACAGACAGAGGATAATACCATAAAGAAGGATATAGTTGAATTAACAAGATAATGAGGATTCATTTACTGAGCAATGGTTACGTCAATAGAAACTTTAAGTTGGCAGCCTCATTGCTATGAAATAAGACAAGTTTATAAATGAACATGTTTAGGAAATAGCACAAGTTGTTAAAGTGACTTGTGAACAAAAAGGAGGGACTAAGTTCTATGCCAATATTTTAGTGGTGTTGCTATATGTGGGGCATGGATATAATTATGGATGAAAATGCAGTAACTTTTAAGGGAACAGTAAATGGACTTACAATCATTTTAAAACAAGATGTAAGCTTTGATGAGATTGTAGATAGTTTGCTTGTAAAAATTGATAGCGCTGGGAAATTTTTTCGCGGGGCAAAATTAGCGGTAAAATATAGAGGACGTAAATTAAATAATGAAGAAAAAAATACGATTTTAGAGTTGTTAAAGAATAAGAGTGGAGCACAAATTCTCTCTTTTGACGAAGATAAAACTGAGAATATTACTTTGCAGAATAGTGTGAATACTAATGAAAGAAATAATCAAATTAAAAAATATATGTATTTTAAAGGTATAGATGAAGGTGTTACAAAATTTTATCGTGGAACTGTTAGATCAGGGCAATTAATTACCTTTGATGGAAACTTAGTTGTATTGGGAGACGTGAATCCAGGAGCGGTTATCGAAGCCACTGGAAATATAATAATAATGGGATTGCTTAGAGGAGTAGTTCATGCAGGTAGTGATGGAAATAAGGATGCAATAGTAGCTGCACTCGGCTTAAACCCAACGCAATTGAGAATTGGAGATATAATTACCAGGCCGCCTGATGACGGAAAAGGCATCGGAACTAACTTAATACCGGAATTAGCATATGTTAAGGATGATAAAATGTTTGTAGACCGCTTTTTGCCCCAGAGGTAATTGACAAAATGTAAAAACAAATATATAGTTTTATATGTATTGATAAAAAATTAAGAGTTATTCTTTTTTTATATATCTTCTTTTATTAAGAATTGGAGGCAGCTGTATGGGTGAGGTAATTGTAATTACGTCTGGTAAAGGCGGTGTTGGAAAAACAACAACGACTGCAAATATTGGTACAGGTCTTGCATTGGCAGGTAATAAAGTTGTACTTATAGATACTGATATTGGACTTAGAAATCTTGATGTTGTAATGGGATTAGAAAATAGAATAGTATATGACATTGTTGATGTAGTTGATGGAATTTGCAGAGTAAAGCAGGCATTGATAAAGGACAAAAGATATGAGGGGTTATACCTTCTTCCAGCAGCTCAGACCAGAGATAAATCAGCGATAACACCAGAACAGATGATTAATTTAGTTAATGAATTAAAGAGTGAATTTGATTACGTAATAATTGATTGTCCTGCTGGAATAGAGCAAGGATTTAAGAATGCAATTGCTGGAGCAAATAGAGCAATCGTTGTAACTACACCAGAGGTTTCCGCAGTTAGAGATGCAGATCGCATAGTTGGACTTTTAGAAGCAAACGAACTTAGAAATCCGAAGCTTCTGATAAACAGAGTAAGAATTGATATGGTAAAGCGCGGAGATATGATGAGTATTGATGATATTATTGATATTCTGGCAATTGATTTAATAGGTGTAGTTCCAGATGATGAGAAGATTGTTATTTCCACTAATAGAGGTGAACCTGCTGTGAACGATGATAAATCATTAGCGGGACAAGCTTACCGGAATGTAACAAAGAGAATACAAGGTGAAGATGTGCCTATTATGAACCTTGAAAGCGATGATGGATTGTTTTCTAAATTTAAGAAGTTGTTAGGTATAAAAACTACATAAGGAGGGTTACAGTATGCTTATTGATTTTTCAAAAATCTTTGGTAGATCAAAGCCATCTAAGGACGTAGCTAAAGAGCGATTACAATTAGTTTTAATTCATGATAGAGCAAATGTTTCTCCTGAGTTCTTAGATATGATAAAAGGAGAAATAATAAAGGTAATTCAGCACTATATGGAAATAGATGAAGGTGCTCTAGATATTCAGCTAACAAGAACTAAAAGTGATGATGGAGATAGAGTAGTTCCTGCATTGATAGCTAATATTCCTATTAGAAATGTAAGAAATGCAGGTAAATAAATAAAAGGTATGTGATTGATAAAATGAATATTGCATTTATGGCTCATGATAATAAAAAAGAATTAATGGCTAGTTTTTGTATAGCTTATAAGTCAATTTTTCAGAATCATCACCTTATTGCGACACGGTCTACAGGTATTTTAATTAACAAGGCAACGGGGCTAAATGTAAATTTGCTAGCATATGGAAGTTTAGGCTCCCAGCAGTTATCTGCAAGGATTGCATGTGATGAGATTGACTTGTTGATTTACTTTAGAGATGCAAATGCAGAGAATGATGCAAACACTTTTTTAATATTTAAACACTGTGACGTAAACAATATCCCTTTTGCTACAAACATAGCAACTGCTGAGGTCTTAATAAAAGGACTAGAACGAGAAGATTTAGCTTGGAGAGAGTTGTTAAGGTAGGATGTATCTTTAGGTAGGACTCCTATATGATATTGTAATAATATGAAATGATAAAAAAAGCTTGGACAATTGTCTTGGCTTTTTTTGCTTTTAGTAAAAATATTATATAAAATATTCCACTTACTATCGTTTAAAATTCCTAATGAATATAGTAGGAATATTATCTCCAGTAAAAAAATATAATGTAAAGAAGCATGACCCAAGAATTTTGGAATACTGCTAATTGGAATACTGCAAAAGAAAGGGTGAGGATATTGAACGAAATAACTATGAGGCCAAAGTACTCACGCCAGACTGGTACTCAAAGAAATAAAAGAAGAGAGCCTAATAATGATTTTATATCTATAACATTTGCTGTTCAGCTACTTGTTGTGGTGGTATTTCTATCTGCTTTTGCTTTATGCAAAGAGGCAAATACATCTGCAACTAAATTGTTTATTTCTAAAGTAAAGGTTGTTACCACAACTAATTATGATTCAAATAAGTACATTAAAAAAATCGGTACTTCTTTAGGATTAGATTTACCGGATAAAGCATTGCAACCAGAAAATTTGGGCGGCGAGAACTCACAAATTGAAGAGTCGGCTTTTAACTCTGAAACAAATGAAAAGAATGGTGAACTAAGCAATGATGTTCAGAATTCTAGTACTAATAATGCTGACACAAATAATGGAGAAATTAATAACATTAATGATAATAGCAACACTACTGCCGAATATGTAAGTGCTACTGACACAACCCAGATAGAGATCCTTGAAGACTCAGCAATAAAGAAAATAGCTGATAAGTATTCTTTTATAGTACCAATAAAGGGTGAATATGTGTCATTATTTGGTACAAGGACAGACTCATTTGGTAATTCAGATTTTCACTATGGAATTGATATTAAGGCAAACATGGGAGCATCTATTAAGGCAGCACTAGCGGGAGAGGTTGTTGAGGTGGGTTCAAAACCTGAGTATGGAAATTACATAAAAATAAAGCATAATGACGGAATTAAAACTATCTATGCATATTGCTCAACACTTATTGCCAAAAAAGGTGAGAAAATCAATCAAGGGGATGTTATTGCTAAGGTTGGAGATGCAGAAGGCTTGTCAGGCTCATTGCATTTTGAGGTTTGGAAGGATAATAAGGCAGTTAACCCTGAAAAACTGCTAAATTATTTAAATCAATAATCTTATGGCTGATTTAGCTATTAAAATCAGAATAAAGCAGTTTACATTTAGTATTGACATTCTAACTATTCCTTTTATTATAGTTGCTCTATTTAGCAAATTTACTATGCAATATTTCATTACGATGGGGTTCATTATTGCTCATGAATTAGGACATATTGCGGCAGCATTTTTTTCGGGTGCTAAAATTTATTGTTTTAGAATTCTACCAATAGGGGTCACAGCTGCTATAGATGATTGTGGTTGTAGTAAATATACTAAGATATTTATATATTTAACAGGTCCTTGTGTTAACATAGCATTTTCAGCTATAACTTATATTTTATATGCTTGCCATATTATTAATATACAACTCACTGTTGGAGTATATATTAACTTATGGCTGGCATTTTTTAATTTGCTCCCTATATTACCCTTAGATGGCGGCAAAATAGTTGTGGAAGTATTTTCTGATTGTTCCGGACTTTTTAGAATCAGCAAGTATATGAAAATAATAACTGTGTTGCTAGCAATTACTGCTATTTTTCTTGGGTTGATAGTTTTGTTTGAAACACGATATAATGCAAGCTTGGTTCTGATTGGGATTTATATATTACTATGCAGAACAGAAAGCAGAAAGGAAACTGCTTTAATGAACATCAAAAATTTGTTATTTAGACGCTCACGTATAATGAAGCAGCGCATTTTCTCAGTAAGAGAAATTGTAGTTATGAAGGATGTTAAGCTATCAGAAGTTATAAAGGCTATGGATCATGCAAATAGATTCCATATGATTTATGTGCTAGACGATAATTTAAGAACAATCACGTTAATATCTGAGCAAGAGGTACTAGATGCAGTGATGACAAATAATATTGACACAACTATTGACGAACTGTTAACAAACATTAACCCTAAATAGTAATTTGAGTAAAAGTATCCTTGAAATACAAATTAAATTGGCTTGAGCATACAGTGAAATAACATTGGAACTGTTGATATTAGCGGTTTCTCTTGTTTTATAGCACTTTTTATGATTAAATTGTGTAACCTTTTGTAAGGATTTACATAATCCATTTTGGTTGTTACTATAAATATTTTGAGATATAATTAATGTGATAAAGAACTAATAATTGTGACATATATAGAGCAAAAAGATATTAAGGGGGCATCAAATTGTTTAAAATATTAAAAAAACAAGTATTAAATCCCACTGTAGTGTTAATGGCTATAGAAGCACCATTTATTGCGAGGAAAGCAGAACCAGGTCAGTTTATAATGTTAAGAATATCTGAATCTGGTGAGAGAATACCACTTACTATAGCTGATTATGATAGAGAAAAGGGAACAGTAACAATAATTTACCAGATAGTAGGCAAGACTACTCGTGCTTTATCAGAAATGAGTGAAGGAGATTACTTGCTTGATTTTGTTGGCCCATTAGGAACAGCTTCACATCTAGAAGGGTATAAGAAGGTAGCTGTAATAGGCGGTGGTTTAGGGACTGCAATTGCATATCCTCAAGCCAAAAAACTTAATGCATTAGGTGCAGAGGTACATTCAATTACCGGATTTAGAAACAAAGACCTAATTATTTTGGAAAAAGAAATGGAAGATGTAAGTAGCAAGCTAATTGTTGCTACAGACGATGGTTCAAATGGAAATAAAGGCTTTGTAACTAATGTTTTAAAACAGTTAATTGATGAAGGAAATAAATATGATTTAGTAATTGCCATTGGACCATTGGTTATGATGCGTGCAGTAAGCAATTTGACAAAGGAATATGGAATAAAGACAATTGTTAGTATGAATTCTATTATGATAGATGGAACCGGAATGTGCGGTGGATGCCGACTTACGGTTGGTGGGGAAACAAAATTTGCATGTGTGGATGGGCCTGATTTTGATGGACATCTGATTGATTTTGATGAAGCATTGAGAAGGCAAGGTATGTATAAAAAACAAGAAAAAGAATTGGATGAAAAGCATATTTGCAGACTTGGGGGTGCTACAAATGCCTAATATGTCTTTAAATAAGGTAAAAATGCCGGAACAGGAACCTGATATAAGAAACAAGAATTTTAAAGAGGTTGCTTTAGGGTATGAAGAGAAAATGGCAATAGAAGAGGCTCAGAGATGCCTTAATTGCAAAGCGAAGCCTTGTGTTTCGGGATGTCCGGTTAATGTAAAGATACCAGAGTTTATTCAGTTTGTTGCAGAAGGAAAATTCGAGGAAGCATACAATAAAATTAAAGAAACAAACAGTTTACCTGCAGTTTGCGGCCGTGTTTGCCCACAGGAAAGCCAGTGTGAGCAGTTGTGTGTTAGAGCAAAAAAGGGTGAGTCTGTTGGAATAGGCAGACTTGAGAGATTTGTTGCCGATTGGTATATGAAAAATGGAAATAAAGAGGTCGAGAGAGCAAAGAGTAACGGCATTAAGGTTGCTGTTGTTGGTTCGGGACCTTCAGGCTTAACCTGTGCTGGAGATCTTGCAAAAATGGGCTATGAGGTTACAATTTTTGAGGCGTTCCATGTTCCGGGCGGAGTTTTGATGTATGGTATACCTGAGTTCCGATTACCTAAAGCCTTAGTACAAAAGGAGATTCAGACTGTAAAGGACCAAGGGGTAGATATCAGAACTAACATGGTAATCGGAAAGGTGCTTTCAATTGATGAACTAAAAGAAGAGGGCTATAAAGCAGTATTTATTGGATCTGGAGCAGGATTGCCTAGCTTTATGGGGATTCCTGGAGAGAATTATAATGGTGTTTACTCAGCTAATGAATTTTTAACAAGAATTAATTTAATGAGTGCATATAAATTCCCTGATACAGATACACCAGTTTTTATAGGTAAAAATGTAGCTGTTGTTGGCGGTGGTAATGTTGCAATGGATGCAGCAAGAAGTGCAAAGCGTCTAGGTGCTGAGAATGTCTATATTATTTACAGACGTTCTGAGGCTGAAATGCCTGCCAGACTTGAAGAGGTTCACCATGCTAAAGAAGAAGGAATTATATTTAAAGTACTGACAAATCCTAAACAGATACTTGGAACTGAAGATGGTTGGGTAAAAGGAATTGAATGCGTTGAAATGGAGCTTGGAGAGCCAGATAAATCAGGAAGAAGAAGACCTGTAGAAAAGAAGGGCTCTGAGCATATTATAGACTTGGAAACAGTTATAATTGCAATAGGACAATCGCCAAATCCTCTTATTTCAAGAACTACTCCTGGTCTTGATGTACAATCATGGGGCGGCATAATAGTAGAAGAACAGACAGGTGCAACAAGCAAAGAAGGAGTTTATGCAGGAGGAGATGCGGTAACAGGTGCCGCAACGGTAATATTAGCAATGGGAGCAGGAAAGAAAGCGGCGGAGGCTATCCATAAGCTACTTTCTTAGGCTGTGGGAGTGAAGTTCTCCCAGAGCCTTAGAAAGAGCAATCGGAACAGTAGCATTGCTTAACGACGAAGGAGAGATAGCAATGCTAGGTTGGGGTAAGCTACATTCTTAGGCTGTGGGGGTGAAGTTCTCCCAGAGCCTTAGAAAGAGCAATCGGAACAGTAGCATTGCTTAACGACGAAGGAGAGATAGCAATGCTAGGTTGGGGTAAGCTACTTTCTTAGGCTGTGGGAGTGAAGTTCTCCCAGAGCCTTAGAAAGAGCAATCGGAATCGTAGCGCGTCTCAGAGACGTAGGAGTATAGAGGCGGTAGATTGGGGTAAGCTACTATCTTAGGCAAGTTACAATTTCTTAGGCTGTGGGGGTGAAGTTCTCTAAAGAAGCCTTAGAAAGAGCAATCGGAATCGTAGCGCGTCTTAGCGACGAAGGAGTATAGAGGCGGTAGATTATATAAAAAAGGGTATATAACAAGCAGAGCTTGTATTAATTTAAGGCTCTGCTTTTCTTAGTTGTGTTTTAAATTTGTTTAGTCAATATGTTATAGGTCTTTTTAATGTACTTGAGTACATTTAGTACATGTACCTGTAGTTGGAGTGCAACTTTCAATTTTATATCCTCCGCAAGTAGTGCAATATTTCATATGTACTGGAACGCTTGCAGGATAACCGTATACGGCCTTATATGACCATGAGTAATGGTAGGCGTGTTGCCCAGTAATTACCTAAAAGCCTTGAATGTCAGCTGGGGTAGGATTTGTGGCTGAACGACCTTCATATGATAACATCAATTTGTCGATATTATTATTATCATATAAATCCATTAATCCATATGCATGACCAAATTCATGAGCTGCGGTTATTGCAGTAAAATTTCTAGCACGGTTAAATTTGATTGCCCAATAGGTTAAATGTCCGTTGCTATCTTTGGCAGGGTCATAAAATGCAGCAACTTCGTCAGTGTTAGCATTTTCATAAGTATGAATTTTTCCTGTTCCGGAAGTGCTTTCGCTTATTGTTCCGTAACTGCTCCATTTACTTGCACCGTTTCTTATTATAGTTTTATATGCATCAGTTAAGTTACTGTCACCGCTATAAAAATAATACGTAAGATTTTTTGAATTTGTATGGATACTTTCATTTATACCCCATCCTGATAATTCGCCCCACTGAATTGTTCCAGCTTGAAGTATTGTATGTGCATATGTATTTTGACTGGTTATAAGGGTCAAGACAATAAATGCTATTATCGACTTAATAAAATTATTTTTCATTTTCACTTTTCCTTTCTATCTTTAAGTAACTTCTCAACTTTATCCAGCTTATATGTTACAGGTAAGCGTTTATCTATATTAGAAAATTCTACCTTATACTCTTTTTTTAGTTTTTTTATGATTTTATCACTGTCATCAGATGCTATTGCAGATGATAGTGAGATACAATCACCGACCTGTTTGACAACAAAATCCTGACCGTCAGTATTTATAATTCTGAAGACTCCAGAGTAACTACCCAATATCCAGTAAGTACCTTCATATCCTTCGCCGACAGCCTTTTTTAGATATAGTATCAATTTGTCACCGTTTTTAAATAAAGGTAGTTCTTTATTTGTATAATGTGAATTGCCATCCTGTAATAACTTTATTTCTTTTAAGCTACTATCAACAGTGTTTTTATATGTTTTTTCTAATTTTGCTTTAAAAAATGTTGATTCTCCTTCGTCTGGGTTATTACTTTCGCCAAGCCATTCTAATATTTTCACTTGTGCGATGATATCTGCCTCATCGTAGGATTTGTCGAATTCGAACCCTTCTATACTTGATGAATATTGCTTTTGCCCTACTTGACGGGGCGTATCCTTTACAGCTTGCTTAACCTGTTGTGTGGTATCGGCGATAGCTTGTTGATTTTCAGTAATACCGCACCCATTAAGGATAAGTATAGACACTGAAAGCAAAATTATAATACTGCATATTTTTTTAATTTTATTACCTCCTATAGTTATTGTTTGAAAATTATTAAATATATTACTTGTATCTGTTAATATATTAATAGACTTGTTTGAAACAAATTGTAAAATTAGGTAGTCGAATTTTGGTTGGATTACTTATAATAAGTTTTATAAGGTTTGAGTTACTTTCTATCACTAATCAACTTCTCAACCTTATCCAGTTCATAAATTTCAAGTATGCGGTTACCTACATTTGAAAATTCTATCTTGTATTCCTCGAATAATATTTTTCTGACCTTGGCACTATCTTCTGTGGCTAATGCAGATGATAATTGTGGGCAGTCTCCAACCTGCTTTACAACAAAATCCTGACCGTCAGTATTTATAATTCTGAAGACTCCAGAGTAACTACCCAATATCCAGTAAGTACCTTCATATCCTTCGCCGACAGCTTTTTTTAGATATAGTATCAATTTGTCACCATTTTTAAATAAAGGTAATTCCTTATTTGTATAATGTGAATTGCCATCCTGTAATAGCTTTATTTCTTTTAAGCTACTATCACCAGTGTTTTTATATGTTTTTTCTAATTTTGCTTTAAAAAATGTTGATTCTCCTTCGTCTGGGTTATTGCTTTCGCCAAGCCATTCCAATATCTTAACCTGTGCGATGATATCTGCCTCATCGTAGGATTTGTCGAATTCGAACCCTTCTATACTTGATGAATATTGCTTTTGTCCTACTTGACGTGGCGTATCCTTTACTGCTTGCTTAACCTGTTGTGTGGTATCGGCGATAGCTTGTTGATTTTCAGTACTACCGTACCCATTAAGGATAAGTATAGACACTGAAAGCAAAATTATAATACTGCATATTTTATTCATGTTATAACCTCCGATGGTCGCGCATTTCAATTTAGGATAATATTGTTATTCTCTATCAATATATTAACATGCTTATTTGGAGATAAATTGTAAAAATAAGTTGTGGATTATGCTATATTCCTATATTTTATCAATACGTGGTTTTTATAAAGATACAACTTATTAAGCTAGGATAAAATTAGAAAATGTATTGATAAAAAATAGTTATTTTTTCAAGAAAAAAATGTATAATAATTATTGGATTGACTTGTATGAATCCAAAGCTGATTCGAATATATAATAATTTAAATGTGAGGGGTTAAGCATGAAAACATGGGTTTTGTACTATAGTAAAGGTGGAAACACAAAAAAAGTTGCTGAGGCAATAGCAGAGGAGTTAGAAGTACCAAAGACTGAGCAAGTGCCTCCTGCATATCCTCCAGAGAAAGTGCAATTGCTTTTTCTGGGAACAGGAGTATATGCTGGAAAGCCAGACCCTAAAATGATTGAATTTGTAAGAACATTAAATAGCGATAGGGTTAAAAATGTAGCAGTATTTGGCACAAAGGGTGGAGACGATAAGAGGGCGATAGAAACTGTTAAGTCTTTATTGAAAGAGAAGGGAATAAATGTTGTTGATGAGACATTTTCATGCAAAGGTAAATATTTCATATTTTTTAATAGAAATAAACCAGACAGCGAAGATATTAAAGCAGCAAAGGCATTTGCAAGAAAGGTACACGATAGCTTAAAATCTTAAGCATTATTTGGGGAGAATGATAAACTGCCACTAATCTCGAAACTCGATAAGTGGCAGTAATTATCCCGATTGCGATTTCTAAGGTTCTATGTCGCTAAAGCTCCATATAACCTAAGAACTCTGCTGATCCCGATTTATTTCTACTGGTATCCAATTGTTGTCTTCTTTGACTAGAGAGTTGATAAGTATATCAGTGCCATTAGTGAGTTTGGCGAACTCAAACATGTATTTTTTATTATCGACACCATCAATAATTATTTTTTTCTTATAATCGTCTTGTTCTGGAGCGTATTGTTTCATGATTAAGCCACACCAGTTTCCATATACTATTTCAACATACATCTCTGCATTATGTGCCCATCCATGATAGGCTGCAAAGAAGAAATCTTCAGGAATTAAATATAAAGAATCAATATAGAATAACTCATTTGTTTTAGTAAGAATAAGCTCGCCTGTATAATAATTAAATGTTGTGACACCAACATTGCTTCCTTCAAGTATTTCAAGTTCTATAAAGTATTTATATTCATTTGTATTCTTTGTTATAATTGGAAGTACTTTTAGTAAATTTATATGGCCAATACCTTCATAAGAGGTTAAATAAACGTCATAAGACATAGATTTCTTATTGTTTTCTGATAGAAATTTATAAGCAATTGGATATGGAGTTTTAGAGTAACCTACATCTCCGCATCCTCCATTTTTGCTTTCTGTAAGGTAGGATGCTTGCTGTAAAACACTAAAATAATTTATTATCGTGTTTTCAGGATTGTCTATGAGTGAAGTCGGCACAATACCATTTTCAAATGTCTGTGAAAAGCTATTTATATCAGGGAAATTATTATTTATTGCTATAACCTTGGAAGGTCTAAAAAAGGTTTCGTTCTGGTTGGACATTTTTTTGTTTATTATGGATATTGTTTGTCTTGATAAGCTGCCATCATATATGTCTAAGTCATCACTTTTTGAAGCTTGCTTAAGGTAGCCGCCAGATATACAATGTTTAGAAGATTGTTGTTGATCATTGACGCGTATGCATATGGCAATTATAGAAAAACAAATTAACAATAGAGAAATTATAATAAGTCTCTTTGCATTATTTTGCATAATTATATCCATACCCCTAAATTTGATACGGAACACACTAAATTAATGGTATGGACTAGATCCCCCCCTTTTTTAAGATGTTTTATAAATTTCACACTATTCACCTAGATATTTACCTAGATATGGTAAGCATGATATGTCTTATCATTTTAAATAGCGCTCTCTATAAATATATTCATAAAAAGTGATATTATCTCTAAAATTAATATAATATTATTTATAGGATATATGATTTCTGTTTTTAGTTCTATTGAGTAATTTGTTAAAATTAAATGCACTTCCAAATATTAGATATAATTTGTCTAAACATTTGGGGTGCATATTATAAGCTGAATGATATTCCTATTTCTTCTTTTTGGGTAAAGGTATATTAATAGATTTCTTTTCCTGCGGTGCCTGTGTAGGTTTGTCAAAATCTAATGTTTTAGAATATTCAGGATAGTACATTTCTACAATGTTTTTTATTGTGACTTTAATAGCTGAATAAAGTGGAATAACTATAATTAACCCGATAAATCCCAAAATAGGTATAATTCCCATCAACAAGAGTATTACAGTCAAAGGGTGAATATCCATGCTTTTCTTCATAACTTGAGGAGATATGAAGCTATTGTCTATTTGTTGTACAATAAGCATTACTATTAATATTTTAAGAGCCATAAAAGGATTACCGCTTGCTAATGATAAAAGAATAGCTGGAATTATACCCAACCAAGGACCGAAAAAGGGGATGATACAGGTTATCATCGCAAAGATTGCTAATATTAACGAGTACTTTAGACCAATTATCAAGTAGCCTATATACATGGAAACACCTATTAAGAAAGCAACTAAAAGCTGACCGGCAATGTAATTAGATAATACTAAATCTATATCAGCTAATATCTCTCTGATGTTTTTTTTATGTTTTATTGGGGCGAACCTAACAACGCTTGGTGAAAATTTATGACTATCAATAAGGAAGTAAAACAAAACAATAGGTATAATTACTATAATAGAACCAATGTTTGTAATAGTTCCAATAAAGTTGATAGTACCTGTTCCCAGACTTTTGGTAATGTTTCCTGCTAATTCAGAAAGCTTGGCAGTCAAATTTAAGCTTTGTATTTCTGGAATGCTGAAATAACTTAAAAAGTTACTATCTAAAATGCTGTTAACTGTACTTTGAGCTTTTGAATAAATATATGGTAGACTTTGCCTAAATTCAGTAAACTGAGTACCAATAACAGAGCCTGTATAAGTGAAAAATACAGTTAAGGCAAAAAGCACGATTACAAATGACAGTAATACAGCTAAAATCCTAGGAAGTTTAGCTTTTTCCAGTAATCTTACAAGTGGTCTTAAAACATAATAGAGAATTCCTCCAAAAAGAAGAGGAAAAATTATTGAGTAAATAAAGCTTCTAATTGGATCAATGAAGAAATCAATTTTCCTAAACATAAATATTATCAATAAACTCAATAAAAGATAACATCCATATCTGAAAAACTTACTACCAAATAAATTGTAAGTGCTAGCACTTATTTTTTTAGTGGTATTATTATTGTTACTATTATTGCTACTATTTACACCGTTTTCCATATACACCTCATGGTTAATTTGATTATTTTGCATTTTTTCTATTTAAAACTAATTTTCTATATACACTAGATTATAATTTGTAGTGTTAAAATATACAAGATTTTTTAAGTCATTAATATATTTTATCTTATGTTATTAAAGATATGGGGAATACTAAGTTTTGAACAAATGGCTATAAAATACTATTTAAATATTTAGACTATTCCAAACATTCAGGCTATTTTAAAAAGGTAAGGATATAATGGCTATGTCAAACAGAGCATTAAAAATAATTAAATACATTGGTATTGGATTTGCAGCTGGGATTGCAAATGGTCTTTTTGGCTCAGGAGGCGGAACTATTGCAGTTCCAGCTATGGTGTTTTTATTGGGAGAAGATGATCATAAAGCTCATGCAACAGCTTTGCTGATTATATTACCTTTAACTTTGGTAAGCACATATTTTTACTTGTCAAATAACTACGTGGATTGGAATATAACATGGAAGGCTATGGCCGGTGGAGTGGTAGGCGGAGCTATAGGAGCTTTTTTACTTAACAAATGCCCATCAGGTTTACTAAGAAAAATATTTGGAGCATTTATGATAATTGCAGCTTTTAAAATGATTTTTTAATGCTGTTTGTATTTTGATGGGCTTTTCTGCAAGCGACAGAAAAGAGTCCATAATGTGGTGGGAAAGTTGAATATATTATCTATCAATAATAATCAGGAAGCAGGAGAAACGGAATGATAGTTGTATTAATAGGTTTAGCAGCTGGAATTATAAGCGGAATGGGGATAGGTGGAGGAGCAATTCTAATACCAGCACTTGTTTTTTTTGTTAAACCTGAACAGCATGTGGCACAGAGCGTTAATTTACTATTCTTCATACCTACTGCTATAGTAGCACTTGCAATCCATATTAAGCACAAAAATGTTGACTTTAAAGTAGGCATACCTATTTTGCTTTTCGGATTAGGTGGCGCAATTATAGGTTCAAATATTGCTTTATCAATGGATGGAGACATATTACGAAAGATTTTTGGCGTGTTCCTATTTGCTATGGGCATATATGAAATATTCGGTAAGACTAAAGATAAAAAGCGCAGTAAAGAATAAAACAGATAAGACACAGATAAAAGCACATTAAACAGATAAAAACATGTAACAAGTGTATAATTAATTAGAGGTTTTGACAAATTAGGATATTAGTTTGAGAGTATGTATATTAGGCATGAACAAAATTATACAAACAATCACAAATATAAAACAAACTGGAATTGAAAACCATTAACCTTGACAAGATTTGAACCTAATTTGAACAACATCCACCCATAGATTTTCCTTTTCATATGTTATAATTAGGAAAAACTTAAAGGGAGTATATAAAATTATGGAGTTACAGGATATTAAATTATTAGTTGAAAAAATAAAACAAAATGTTTCTAAGGTTATTGTTGACAAGGAAAATATTATAGATTTATCATTGATCTGCGTTATTACAGGTGGGCATATGCTGCTTGAAGATGTACCTGGAACTGGTAAGACAGTATTTGCAAGGGCATTAGCAGCATCTATTGATTGTAATTTTCGACGCATACAGTTCACGCCAGACCTTCTGCCATCAGATGTGACAGGCATAAATTTCTATAATCAAAAAGAAAATCAATTTACATTTAGACCTGGTCCAATATTTTCAAATATAGTGTTAGCTGATGAAATTAATCGTGCTACTCCTCGTACTCAGTCTGCTATGTTAGAGTGTATGGAGGAGAAACAGGTAACTATTGATGGTGAAACAAAGAAATTATCATCGCCTTTTCTAGTTATTGCAACGCAAAACCCTGTGGAAATTCAAGGGACTTTTCCTTTGCCAGAGGCACAATTAGACAGATTCCTAATTAAAACCTCTATGGGCTACCCAAATAGCAAGTCTGAAATAGATATTCTAAAGAGATTTAAAGAACATAATCCACTTGTTGAACTAAATAGCGTTGTTTCCGCGCAGGATATAGTCGAAGCCTCAAAAGTTTATTCTTTAGTTAAGGTATCAGATGATATTTTGGCGTACATAACAAAAATCACAGAGGCATCAAGAAAACACTCTGGTGTACATTTAGGTATTAGTCCACGAGGTTCTTTAGCACTTCTTAAGGCCATTCAGGTAAAGGCTTTACTAGCTGGAAGAGTCTTTGTCACTCCTGATGATGTCAAAGCTATGGCAGTACCTGTATTGGCTCATAGAATAATTCCTAAAGGTCTTTCAGGTCAAAGTGTAAATGCTGGTGAAAAAATTATTATTGATATTCTTGAGCATAACGAAGTTCCGCTTGAATAAGAGCTTTTGAAGGAAAGGCTAAAGAAATTACTAATACATTAAAAAGGAGGTGCCGAGTCCATGTCATTTCTGTCAAGGACTGTTGCAAAACAACAATTTCTGTATACCAATGACTTATTGCTAAAATGGTACGTGAGTGCAATATATATCAATGGAGAAGCTCGGTTAGAAATTGATGCTAGAAATAGTAGGTGAAGAACAAGTATTGTAGCCGACACAGCTACAGGAAGTAGCTGTGAGTATTACCCCGAGACAGGATGTCGAGTGTAATACGGTCGGCGGAAGTGCTTGTTCTGAACCGCAACTATTTCAGCGTCAAATTCGTGAGCTAGCCATAGATATATACTGCACGGGAGTACTATTTAAGCAGTTTACCGTTGATATATCATATTTTTTGTTTTGCAACAGACCTTTGTAGTTCTTGTGTAGAATGTGGGACATGGATGTATTTATGCTATTTTTAAGGATTGCACTTACGTTGCCGTTAATGGTTATAGTTGAAATTCTTTTATATAAATATTTTAATTTGAGAGGAATGGTTTATAAAAGGACAGTATCTGAGAGTGCCGTATTTGAAGGTGAGAAAATCCTAATGTTTGAGGATATAGAAAATAATAATTTTCTACCGATTGCGTGGATGAAGGCAGAGTCACTCATCAATCCTAATTTAAGGCTTGGTAGCATTGAGAACATGCATACCTCACAAGGAGGATATCATAGAAGCGTATTTTCTATTATGCCATTTTATAGAATAAAGAGAACGCATGAGATGACTTGTTTGTCTCGTGGGGATTATAATGTAGGCAATGTAACAATTACTGCTGGAGATATATTTGGGCTTATGTCTAAAATTGTTACATATGATAATGATACAAGACTTTTAGTTTATCCTAATCCTTTGAGTGAGGATAAACTGATAAATTGCTTTCACTCACTGCAGGGCGATGTTGTAGTACGTCGCTTTATAAATCCAGACCCTTTTCTTGTTGCTGGTGTTCGAGAATATCAGGCAGGTGATCCAATGTCTTCGATAAACTGGAAGGCTTCTGCAAGAACAAATCAGCTTCAAGTTTACAAATATGATTACTCTGCCAATTCAAATATAATGATACTTTTTAATATAGATACCAGCGAAAGACAGGATTTATTTCCAAATGAAGAGGAAAGCAAAAAAATAGAATATGGTATTCATTTCTGTGCTGCTGTCGTTGAAAAAGCAATAAAACAGGGCATTGCGACCGGATTTTGCTCAAATGGACATTTTAGGGATGAAACAGAATATGTAAATATACCATCACGCTGTAGCCAAACGCAGCTATACGCTATTCTTGAAGCTATGGCTAAACTTCAACTTAACAGAACCGTTTCTTTTCATACAATGATTAAGTCGATGAGAAACACAATTTCTAGGAACACAGATATTTTAATAGTATCTCTTTATACTGATGAACATATTGAGGAGGAGATATTTGAACTCCGCCGCAACGGACATCAAGTGGAAAAATGGCTCATTGCAGAAAGTGAGGTGGCATAAGAGATGGGTTTGTTTTTTGTTACTAGTATACTGGGATGTTTAATATTCCTACCTATGAGCTTTACTATCTTTCAGTTCTTTATGGCGGCGGAGAATGCATTCTTGCTATCATTCGGATTATGTTTTGTAACAATTGTAGCATGCTTGTTATGCCGTTTTAAGATTAAGCCATTTATACATGAAAGTATTTCCATTTTACTATCCATTGTATTTGCATATCTTGTGTCTGGGCAAGTTGATATTCTTATGCTAATAATCGTAGTGATTTGTATATTTATTTTTATTAAAGTCAAAAGCGAGATGAATCCAGCTAAAGGTATGGGACTTCAAATAGCCGCAGCTGCGTTGCTTTTTAATATGCTGTTATCATTTCTAACTGCGAAGGGTATCACTAAGATTTCAACCCAGTTTAGCAATATAGCTATTCTTATTTCTACAATATCCTCTGTAGTTTTGCTTATAATAAAGCAAACGGACGATTCACGCAGATTTGGTAGTAAAAATATGAAAATTGGTAATACACAGCGCAGGAATAATAAGATCTTCACAGTTGCTTCTTTAATTATATTATTTGGCATAAGTGCCATAGGACAGGTTCAAAAGATATACAGCTTTGTTATTAAAATTTTAGCATGGCTTATACAAAAATTTGGATACTTATTTGGAAGAATAGATAACACAGCAACGAATAATTATGAAATTCAGCCTAAGTTACCATTAGAAATGGAACAAGCAGAACCATCATTGCTTCAAAGGATAATACAGCTAGTTACAGATGTGTTGATTGTAGCTATTGTGGTGGCATTTGTTGGGTTTACAATTTATTTTATTGTTAAAGCATTTATTAAGCTAATTCAAAAGATCCTTAACTGGTTTAGAAATGGAGAGCAAGCAGTAAAAAGATATTATGAAGATGGTCATGTAGATGAAAAACAAAGTTTATACAATAAAAATCTTAATAACATAGCAAAAAATATTCGTCAAAAGGCTGCAAGCTTGTTTGTAAGAGAGGTGCCCTACAATAAATTACCAAACGATATAGCAAAGACGAGAAGGCTTTTCAAGTATTTTAAAGACAAAGCGAAGCAAGATGGTGTTCAAATGAGCAAGTCTTCAACTTCAGATGAGATTTGCCAAGATGTATCTGAGAAAGCACCAGAAACTAAGCCGTTTAATGATTTGATTTCAAAATGCTATGCAGCTGCACGCTATGGAGAAGTAGAACCTTTACCCGATGAGCTGACAAAGCTAGAGAATAGGCTTTTAAAGTAATTGTATTTAAAATGTGGAATCACATATTAAATAGCTACATTTATGGGATGGAGCGAGGCTCGCAAATGTTGTTCAATACTTTTCACTTTGAACCATTTTAGAACAATCTGGAAATTACATTCTAAAAACTAAACATTTTAATTGACATATAAATAAGAATGGTATATAGTGGTTTTAGATAGAACCACTATTATATTGCCAAAAAAATGAGCATGTTTACATGGTCTGACATCAAACCTAATCTATTGTCCATATAATGGGATATTTGGCCGATAGTAATTACTTCATAATGGAAAGTAGAGTAATAAAATAAGTGTTACGAAAGGACAGCAAAATGGATGTGATAGAGGCTTTAATGCAGGCGGGTTTCACAAAGCATGAATCAATACTCTATGTTACCTTGTGCAGAGAAGGAGAATTGACTGGATATGAAGCTTCAAAATTGACCGGTATTTCTAGGTCAAATGCATATCTAGGATTAGCTGGTCTTTCAGATAAGGGTGGGGCTTTTAAAATAAATGGTGAATCCTTAAAGTATGCTCCTGTAGATTCTGTTGAGCTTGCTGAAAATATTAAGAGGAAATTTCAAGAGGTTATAAGGGTCATCAAGGAAGAAATACCACGGGTAAATATATCAAATGATACATTTATAACAATTAATGGTGATGAGAAAATAATTAATAAAATGAAAAATCTGATTAATCAAGCACAATACAGGATATATATATCCATCTCAAGAGAACACCTTGATTATGCGATTGATGAACTTAAGTCAGCACAAGAACGTGATTTAAAGGTTGTCATTATTACATCAGATAATATCGAATATGAAGGTATGATTTGCTATAAATCTCAGATGAATTTTGGAAGTGTAAGACTTATAACTGACTCATCAAATGTTTTGACAGGACAGCTAAATGGAACAAATCCAACTGGTTTGTTTTCGATGAACTCAAATTTAGTTGATTTAGTAAAAGACTCACTAACAAATGAGATTAAACTGATTCAAAATAAGATTTTATAACTTACTTCTAAGTAGGTGTATAAACCCAAAATGCTAAAAGTATTAGTGGTAGAAAATATCTACATTTGTATTTTTAATATGATTTCAATAAATTTAAATAAATTTAAATAATTATTTAATAGGAGGATTTAAAAATGACAGAATACTATTCAATGAAAACAGATTTTTACGGAAATTCAAATCCTGAAAAATTAATTAAGGAATTTGGAAGCCCATTATATGTTTATAATGAGAAAATATTAAGACAGCACTGCAAGGATATGAAAAATCTAGTTGATTATCCTAACTTTATACCAAATTATTCAATAAAGGCTAACTCAAATCTTCAATTAATTAAAATTGTTAGGGAAGAGGGCTTGAGAGCTGATGCTATGTCAGCAGGAGAAATACAATTACTTTTACATGCAGGATTTAAACCTGAAGAACTGTTTTTTGTACCTAACAATGTTTCAGAAGCAGAATTAAGATATGCAGTTGACAATGGTGTTTTGGTTAGTGTGGATTCACTGTCTCAGTTAGAGCTTTTAGGCAAGATTAATCCAGGTGGAAAAGCTGCTATTAGATTTAACCCTGGTGTTGGAGCAGGTCATTGTGAGAAGGTTGTAACTGGTGGTAAGAAAACTAAATTTGGTGTCAATATTGACTGCGTTGAGCAGGTTAAAGAAATTGCCAAAAAGTATAGCCTTAAAATATGCGGTGTAAATCAGCATATTGGTTCACTGTTTATGGAAGGTGATTCATATATTGAGGGTGTTAAATCTTTGCTGGCAGTAGCAGAGCAATTTGAGGATATTGATTTCGTTGATATGGGCGGAGGCTTTGGAATACCTTATAAAAAGCAAGAAGGACAGGCAACATTGGATCTGGTGAGCTTTAGAGAAAAGCTGACAAAGGTGTTAGAACAATGGACTGACAAATACGGCAAGAAGATATTATTTAAATCTGAGCCAGGTAGATATATTGCAGCAGAATGCGGAATATTATTGGGAACTGTTTATACAACAAAAAATAATTATGCACATAAATTCGTAGGTACAGATATTGGATTCAATGTTTTGGCAAGACCTGTAATGTATGATTCACATCATGAAATTGAAGTTTATAGAGATGGAAAACCAATGAATGAAGAAGCTACAGAGGAAGTAACAGTAGTTGGAAACATCTGTGAAAGTGGAGATATTATTGCAAAGAACAGAGTTCTACCAGTAATAGAAGAAGGCGATATTATAGGGGTTATGGATGCAGGTGCTTATGGCTTTGCCATGAGTTCAAACTACAATATGAGATTAAGACCTGCTGAGGTTCTTATAAAAGAAAACGGTGAAGCAGTGCTTATTAGACGCAGAGATACATTTGAAGACTTGATTGCACCGTTTAATGTATAACTTTTTAGATGGATCATTAATAGATGTTTAAAACTAGGAGTCTACTATTATATAAAATAATTTGTTTTCTGAAGCTAGGCTTTTTAAGCAAAATTACTTTATAAATTATATATATTATAGTTATTATAAATAAAGGAGAGGAAGCACCATGAACAAAATAAGAATAGGCATAGTAGGATATGGAAATATTGGAAGAGGAGTAGAAGCAGCGATAAAGCAAAATGCTGACACTGAGTTGGTAGCTGTTTTCACAAGAAGATCACCTGAGAGTATAACTGTTAAAACTCCAAATGTTAAAGTAGTTGAAATCAAAGATGCAAATAAATATGTAAATGATATTGATGTAATGATTTTATGTGGAGGATCAGCTACTGATTTACCTGTACAAGGACCAGAATTTGCTGCAATGTTTAATATTGTAGACAGTTTCGATACACATGCAAAGATTCCTGAGTATTTTGAAAAAGTTAATAAGGCAGCTATAGCTGCAAATAAAACTGGTATAATTTCTGTAGGCTGGGATCCAGGTTTGTTCTCAATGATAAGAATGCTATCAGGTGCAGTTTTGCCAGTAGGTAATGATTATACTTTCTGGGGAAAAGGTGTAAGCCAAGGACATTCAGATGCAATTAGAAGAGTAGCTGGAGTAAAAAATGCTATTCAATACACTGTGCCTATAGATGCAGCAATTAGTAGTGTTAGAAGTGGCAGTAATCCAGAATTGACTACAAGACAAAAACACACAAGAGAGTGCTTTGTTGTTGCAGAAGAAGGAGCAGATAAGGCTCAAATAGAAGCAGATATTAAAAATATGCCAAACTATTTCTCAGACTATGATACATTTGTACATTTTATTACTGAAGAAGAACTAAAGAGAGATCACTCAAAGATGCCTCACGGTGGTTTTGTATTCAGAAGTGGAAAATCAGGTTTTGAAAATGAAAATAATCATATTGTTGAATTTGCAATAAAATTAGATAGTAATCCTGAATTTACTGGAAATGTTCTTGTAGCATATGCAAGAGCTGCAGTTAGACTAAACAAAGAATCAAATAACGGAGCTAAGACAGTATTTGATATTCCATTGTCTTACTTATCAGATAAGAGTCATGCTGAGTTGATTAAGAACCTACTGTAAGCTTCATGGCAAAGTAATTTTAGATTGAATAGGATAGACAGAGTTCTAAGATTTCGAGTGTGATTTTTACGTCGAAATCTTAGAACTTTTTATTTATGGCTGTAGCATAGTTATAATTCCACTTTTAAAGTGAATATTAGCGGCGGTAGGCATCGGACAAAAAATAATAGGAACATTTTTACTGTCATTGTCATATAAATATACTAGAGTCTGTTACAAATAGCACTTCACAATATTGTATTGTCTAAGATAAGAAAATCAACAATATGATATCGAGTGTAGGGATGTTTTTATGCAGATTTTTAGTATAAATAAGCTAAAGTCAATTTTGACATAAGTCAGCATGACTTTAGTCAGAATGACTAAAGCCAGTTTGACTTTAACCAAAGCATAACGGAAGTTATACTTTGATTATGTAATTATGACTGTTTTAGGTCATGGGTAGGAGGCAATGATGGGAAGTTCTATGTTAGATAATGTAACTTGGAAGGGCAATAGCCAGAAAATGTTTAAAGTCATTCTTGATGCTGTTCCTCCGATGTTTAAATCTACCGTTAAACATGAAGTGGAAGCATGGTTAAGTAAAAACAGCGTAAACGAAATAACTGAAGAATTAGTTCTTCAAGCCTTTAAAGAAAAAGCTCCAAAGCCTATGTGGAACAAACTGATTCCACAGCTAGAAGCATTGAAAACGCAATAATAAAGCACTAACAATTTTTTTTAAGTTGAGTGGAGTTTATATAGCTTCACTCAATTTCATTGTGTAGACATATTTTTTGTATAGTCATAGCTTTTAATTATATTTATCAAAAACTTTGTTATTTCCTTGACATGAATTGTTAATTTAACTATAATAAAAATAATTAATAACTGAATATTGTCGGATGATTGTTGTGGGAGAGACGTTTTATTAATAATAAAACTCACCGAAGGAGTAGCACTCTCAGGTCATAGAGACTACAACAGGACGGACCTCTGGAGAGACCAGTGACGGCGCCGAAGGGGCAAGAGCTTTTATAAAGCTTAATCTCTCAGGCAAAAGGACAGAGTATAAAAAGTGTGATAACATTATTTTTGTTGCGCTTTGCAATGTTGGCTTGCCAACTTGTTTGTTTATGCACTTTAGAGGTCAAATATTTTATATTTGGCCTTTTGTTGTTTCTTTCTTTTTGTGTGAGAGTAAATAATATTGCTAAATTATTAAATAATATATAAATAAATTGGAGGAAAAAGCAATGGAAAAAGAAAAATTACTGATGACACCAGGACCTACAATGATTCCACCAAGAGTGTTGGAAGTTATGAGAAGACAGATTATTCATCACAGAACTAAGGAATTTGAAACAATATTTGATGGATTAGAAGAGGATTTAAAGTTTGTTTTTCAAACTAAGAATCCAGTATTAGTATTAGCATCATCAGGAACTGGAGCTATGGAATCCGCGATAGTTAACCTTTTCTCACAAGGAGATAAGGTATTGGCTATAAGCATTGGAAACTTTGGAGATAGATTTGCAGAAATAGCTACTACTTTTGGACTTAATGTTCAGAAGTTAGCAGTTAATTGGGGAGAAGCTGTTAATGTTAATGATGTTAAGAAAATACTTGATGAAGATGTAAACAATGAGATTAAAGCCATATTGGTTACGCATAATGAGACTTCAACAGGTGTTACTAATGATATAGAAGCATTAGGAAAGCTTACAAAAGGTACAAAAAGATTGCTGGTAGTTGATGCAATTAGTTCATTAGGAGGACTAGATCTTCAAATGGACAACTGGGGATTAGATGTTGTTGTAACTGGCTCACAAAAGGCATTGATGGCACCTCCAGGACTAGCTTTTGTTGGAATAAGCGATAAGGGCTGGGAGGCAGTAGAAAATTCAAAATTGCCTAAGTTCTATTGGGATTACAAGAAATATAAAAAAGGCTTGATGAAAGCTGGAGAGAACCCACCATACACACCTGCTATAACAATTATGATGGCACAAGCAGAAGCATTAAAAATGATTAAAGAGGAAGGGCTGGAAAACGTTTATGCAAGACACAAAAAGCTTGCACTAGCAACACAGGCTGGTATTAAAGCACTTGGTCTTGAATTGCTTCCAAGCCAGGATGTTTCTTCATATATTATCACTGCTGTAAAGGCGCCAGAGGGGATAGACATAGCAAAAGTAATTAAAACCCTGAACTTAAAGTATGATATTATGATAACTGGCGGTCAGAAGGATTTAAAAGGAAAGATATTTAGAATAGGACATTGCGGTTATACAGATGGTCTGGACTTGATTAAGACTTTTGCAGCTTTAGAATATGCACTGAGCGAAGCAGGATACAAGGTAGAAATGGGTGTATCAGTAGGAGCAGTACAGAAGGCTCTGCAGTAATTTCTTCCTTATAAGTTAATACTAAAATTATGATAGATTAACTCAAAAATGATAATTAATATTATTAAGATATAATATAGGAGGTAGTTTGATTTATGAAAATTATAGTAACTGAAAGAATAGCAGATGATGGTATTGAACATCTTAAAAAAGATGGTCATGAAGTCGATGTCAAATATGGAATTTCACATGAGGAATTACTTGGAATAATTGAGAATTATGATTCAATCATTGTAAGAAGTGTTACAAAGATAAATGAAGAACTTTTAGCAAAGGGTACAAACTTAAAGGTCGTAGGTCGTGCAGGTAATGGCGTTGATAATATAGAGCTTCCAGCTTGTACAAAAAGAGGTATTATTGTAGTAAATACTCCTGAAAGCAATAGTATGGCTGCTGCTGAGTTAGCCGTTGGATTAGCATATGCTATATTTAGAAATATTCCACAAGCTCATTGGGCAGGAAAAGATAAAAAGGATTTCAGAAGAAATAAATTTTTAGGAAATGAGTTGGATCAAAAAACAGTAGGTGTTATAGGATTAGGAAGAATAGGTTCAATTGTTGCTTCAAAGCTAATAGGCTCAAATATGAGGGCGGTAGCTTATGATCCATATATAACTGATGAAAAGTTTGCAAAGCTTGGAGTTGAAAAATGTGAAACATTAGAGGATTTACTCAAGCAAGCTGACTTGATTACAATTCATACTCCAAAGACAGCTGAAACTATAAACATTATTAATGAGGAACAAATTAAGCTTTGTAAAGATGGTGTTAGAATAGTTAATGCAGCTAGAGGTGGACTTGTTAATGAAGATGCTCTATATAACGGAATTAAATCTGGTAAGGTTGCTGCAGCAGCATTAGATGTACTTAATCCAGAGCCAAACTATGACAAGAAACCTGAAGATCAAGATTATGAAAACAAGCTTTATGAACTTGATAATGTAATTATAACTCCTCATTTAGGTGCTTCTACTGATGAAGCAAATTATAATGTAGGTACTTGTGTTGCTGAGTTAGTAGCTGATGCTTTAAGAGGGGACATGGTTGCAGCTGTAAATATGCCTCCAATGAAGAATAAAGAAGTAGGTGAAATGAAGCCTTACGTTGACTTAGCTGAAATATTAGGAAAAATATATTATCAAGCTGAGAAAGACACTGTTAACAAAATTGAAATTATGTACAGCGGTGAATTAGCTGAACAAGAGACAAAATTATTATCATTGTCAGTATTGAAAGGCTTCCTTGATATTGTTGTTAAAGAAAAAGTAAACTATGTTAATGCAGAGCTTATTGCAAAAAATATGGGTATATCACTTGTTGAAAGCAAAAGCTCAGCACTAGAAAAATATACAAACCTGATTACCGTTAAATTTATTACAAAAAATAAGACTCTTTCTGTATCAGGAACTGTATTTGCAAAGCAGGAAATAAGAGTTGTTGACTTCTTTGGATATAAGTTAGATTTTGATCCAACACCATATGTTTTAGCAATACAAAACATTGATCAACCAGGCATAATTGGTCAGATTGGTTCAATATTAGGAGCAAATGATATAAATATTGCAGCAATGCAATGGAGCAGAAAGCAAGGCGGAGAAAAGGCTGTTGCATTTATTAGTGTTGACTGCGAAGTAGATAAAAACGTAATTGATTTACTTACTAAAATAAATGGTGTTTTAAAAGTTACATTATTGATGTTCTAAGAATTAAAATACATCAAAAAAATTATTGTCTCATAAGGGACAATAATTTTTTTGATTAAAAATACTAAATGAGTAATTTATATAGAAAAAAAGTGCTAATAGGTATATACTATAAATGATGTTTTTTTTTATAACGAGGCAAAAAATGTCCCCCCGCTTCTATAAGTGAAGGGTACCGCTTTGTTTTTCAAGCGGTGAGAATATTTTTTCTATATTTTAAATTCAAGATAGTAATAAATAGGAGGAATCAAATGAAGAAGTATTTGTCAGCAAGTTTTATTTTAGCTATTATTTTGGTATGTTTAACGGTACCTGCGTTTGCAGCAAACAGTGTTACAGAAATGCCTAATGTGAAAATTGTAATTGACGGACAGATTGGAAATTATGAAGATACACCAATAAACATGAATAACAGAACTCTACTACCTCTAAGAGGCATACTAGTGAATTTGGGTGTAAACAATGATAATGAGCATATTATTTGGAATTCACAGGAAAAAAGTGTTACTGTTTTAAAAGACTCAACAAAAATATTTCTCAAAATAGGCAGTAATAAAGCTACAGTAAATGACGAAGAAATTGAACTTGACGCTAGTCCTGTAGTTCATAAGAACAGAACTTATATTCCTGTTAACTTTATTGCTAAAAGTTTGGGAATGAAGGTTGTTTGGGATGGAAGTTCTAAATCAGTACTAATAAGAGAACAAGAAGGATTTAACCAAACCAAGGACATTTTAGAAAAAGCTAATACTGCAATGGATGGAATAAAAAACTGCAAGGCAAAAATGGAGATTTCAGCGTCTACTGATATAGGGGAAACAAACTTTGATATCAAGATGGCTATGGATATGGTTATGGATATGTTACAAAAAAAAATATCTATGAATATGAAAATGGACATGGCATCAATAAGTATGAATATGGATTTCTATTTCGCTGATAATACTATGTATATGAAAAATCCAATATCACAAGAATGGGAAAAGAGTACCCTATCAGAAAGTGAATATAACAAATTATTTGATGATAATAGTAATGTTGATATCTTAGATGATTCTGATGCACTTTGTGCGGGATTAAAAGAAGTTGAAAGTAATAATCCAGATGAAATTCTCTTAAAAGGAGATGTCTTCATAGGGGACTTGTTGAAGACAGCAAGTGCTACCCAATCATCAGATTTATCCAACGCTATATTCGATAAGTTCAGCGTTGAGATATCACTTAACAGGAATACATACATGATGAACAGTATTTTAATGGATACCAATTTTTGTATGGCAGATGATGAAACACAGGTTTCCAGTATGAATATAAAATGTAACTTTACAGATTATAACAGTGATATCAATATAGTTGTACCTGAAGATGTGATAAAGAATGCTCTTGAGAATCCTGATTTGGCAGAATCATTTTAAGATCTAAAATAATTATAAAAAAGACAGAAATAGCGTATCGGCTATTTCTGTCTTTTTTGATATAAATAAATACAAAAATTTCTGTTAAATTATTGCCTAATTTGTTCATTTATTAGTAAGACATATACAAATTATTTGGGTATAATTAAAAGGCTTATATGAATTAAAATAAATGTTGTTATTAAATTGATTATTATATCTTATGCTTGTATATACTTATTCAAGTAACGCATTTAAAAATTCAATGTTAGTTATTATGTATGACACAACATGCAGATTGAAAGGAGTTCAAGATGCTTAAACTTTTAAAACACTTGAAACCACATATAATTTCCATTACTTGTATAGTTGGATTTTTGTTAATTCAAGCTATATGCGAGCTTTCTCTTCCAGACTACATGTCTGATATTGTGAATGTAGGTATTCAACAGGGAGGAATTGAAAATGCTGTTCCAGAGGTAATAAGAAAAAATGAAATGGACAAGATTACTTTATTTATGAGTGAAGGTGACAAATCGTTAGTACTTGATCAGTATACACTGCTAGAACAATATAACTATTCAAAACAGGATAATCTATCAAGTATAGATAAATATTTAAAGAACTATCCTAAAATAGAGAATAATGATGTTTATATACTTAATACAGAGGATGAAGAGGTTATAGATAAGCTGAACTCTATAATGGGTAAGCCTGATATGATTGTAGCACAGATTGAGGAAAAAGGGATAGCAGCTTTGGAGATGGCTGGTAAACAGACTACTATACATAAGGACGCTGACCCGTTTTATATGTTATCCCAAATGCCAAAAGAGCAATTACAAGCTATGCAGAAGGCAATCGATGAAAAATTCGCGGAGATGCCAGAGAGTATTATAACACAGGGTGCAGTTTCTTATGTTAAGGCTGAGTATGTTGCTCTTGGGAGAGATACTGACAACCTCCAAACAAGATATATACTTTTTGCTGGCTTTCTTATGTTGATAATATCATTTATCAGTTTAAGTGCCACAGTAGCTGGAAGCTTACTTGCTGCAAGAGTGGCAGCCGGACTTAGCAAAAGCTTGAGGAAAAATGTATTTGAAAATGTTGTTGGTTTTTCAAACGCAGAATTTGATGAGTTTTCTACATCTTCTCTGATTACTCGATGTACCAATGATATTCAGCAGGTTCAGACATTTGTTGTTATGCTTCTAAGAATAGTCTTCTATGCTCCGATTTTGGGTATCGGTGGCGTTATAAAGGTTATGAATACAGATACTCGAATGTCATGGATTATCGGAGTAGGCGTATTTGCTATGATGGTATTGATAGCAGTATTATTTGTGGTTGCAATGCCTAAATTTAAAAGTATGCAGAAGCTTGTAGATAGGTTAAACCTTGTAACACGTGAGTCACTAACAGGAATTCTAGTCGTTCGTGCTTTTGGTACACAAAAATATGAAGAAAAGAAGTTTGACAAAGCTAATACAGATTTCACAAGAACGAACCTTTTTGTCAGCAGGGCTATGGCAGCAATGATGCCGGTTATGATGCTGATAACGAATATGGTTACACTTCTTATTGTATGGGTGGGTGCTCACCAAATAAATCTTGGTAACATGCAAGTTGGACATATGATGGCATTTATTCAATATGCAATGCAGATAATAATATCATTTCTAATGATTTCTGTTGTTTCAATTATTTTACCACGTGCTTCAGTTTCTATTACACGTATAGCAGAGGTATTAGATACAAATGTAGCAATAAAAAATCCAGAAATTTCAAAGGAATTTTCTAAAGATTTTAAAGGTAATGTGGAATTCAGGAATGTTTCATTTAAATATCCGGGTGCTGACGATAATGTGCTTTCTAATGTGAATTTTACTGCCAGAACGGGTGAGACTACTGCTTTTATTGGGAGCACAGGAAGTGGAAAATCTACACTGATAAACTTAATTCCACGCTTTTATGATGTTACAGAGGGACAGATATTAGTTGATGGTGTAGATGTAAGAGAGGTTACTCTACATGATTTGAGAGATAAGATAGGATATGTACCACAAAAGGGTATGTTATTTTCTGGGACTATAGAAAGTAATTTGAAGTATGCGTATGAGGATGCTTCAGAGGAGGAAATAAAGAGTGCTGCAGAAATTGCTCAGGCTATGGAATTTATAAGTGAAAAGGAAGAAGTCTTCAAAACTGAAATATCACAGGGTGGAACAAATGTTTCAGGGGGACAGAAGCAGAGACTATCAATTGCCCGCGCTCTTGTGAAAAAGCCTAAAATATTTATTTTTGATGATAGCTTTTCAGCACTAGATTACAAGACCGATGCTATGCTTAGGAAAGCATTAAATGAAAGAATCAGTGAAGCTACAATTTTAGTTGTTGCTCAGAGAATAAGCACTGTAATGAATGCAGACCAAATCCTGGTGCTGGATGAAGGTAGGGTTGTAGGTATTGGAACTCATGAGGAATTAATGAATACTTGTGAGGTATATCAGCAAATTGCATTATCCCAGCTGTCGCAAGCAGAGCTATCTGGCTAAGAGGAGTATAGCGACAGCTTGATGTCGCAAGCAGAGCTATCTGGCTAAGAGGAGTATAGCGACAGCTTGATGTCGCAGGCAGAGCTATCTAGCTAAGAAGAGTATAGCGACAGCTTGATGTCGCAGGCAGAGCTATCTAGCTAAGAAGAGTATAGCGACAGCTTGATGTCGCGAGCAGAGATATATAGTTAGGAATAGTTCTATTCGCATTCTGAAAGGATCAAGCAATGACCATACACTTTTTAATTACTATTTGTGTCGCCAGTGGAATTGGCGAAATGGAGGTTAGCATGAAGAAAAAATATGTATGCTATGAAACAAAAGCGTACCGCCACGATAGTTACATCAATTTATTATGCCGAGATATGGAGTGGAGGTTAGCATGAGTATAAAATCAGAAAATATGCCGCCTAAGAATAAGGGAAAGCATGGGCCTGGAATGGGTGGTCCAATGGGAGCAAAGACCGAAAAAGCTAAGAATTTCAAGGGCACGATGAAGAAGCTGCTTACATATATGAAACCATATATGAATTCTATTATAGCTGCATTAGTTTTAGCTGCTGGTAGCGCTGCTTTTTCAATAGCAGGTCCAAAGATTCTTGGTAATGCGACTACAAAGATATTTGAGGGTCTAATTGGTAAGGTTAGCGGAGAAGGAACTGGGATAGACTTTGGTTATATAGGAAATAAATTGTTATTTTTAGTAGGATTATATGCAATCAGCTCCTTGTTTGCATTTGTTCAGGGGTATGCGATGGCAGGGGTGGCACAAAAGGTATCCTATAATTTAAGAAAAGCCATTTCTGAAAAGATAAACCGTATTCCGCTTAAATATTTTGATAAAATGACACATGGAGAAGTTCTTTCAAGGGTCACAAATGATGTTGATACAGTTAGTCAAACATTAAATCAGAGTTTGTCACAGATTATAACATCAATAACCACATTAATAGGTATATTGATAATGATGTTGTCCATAAGCTGGTTGATGACATTAGCATCTATAGTAATTTTACCGTTATCTGTAGTGTTTATATCTATAATTGTGAAAAAGTCACAGAAATATTTCAAGTCACAACAGGAATATTTGGGACATGTAAATGGGCATGTTGAAGAGATATTTAGTGGTCACAACATAATGAAGGCTTTTAATGGGGAAAAAAAGGCGGTTGATGAGTTTGACCAGATAAATAATACTCTATATACGTCAGCATGGAAATCGCAATTTTTATCAGGAATGATGATGCCTATAATTATATTTGTAGGTAACCTTGGATATGTTATGGTTTCAATTCTTGGAGGGTGGCTGGCAATTAAAAAAACTATAACGGTTGGAGATATTTTATCGTTTGTTCAATATGTACGTCAATTTTCACAGCCTCTAGGTCAAGTTGCACAGATTACTAATGTATTACAATCAACTGCAGCAGCGGCTGAAAGAGTATTTGAATTTTTAGAAGAGGAAGAGGAAAAAGGAAAAGAGGATATAGATAAAACTGTCAGTACAGAAGATAAAGTGAAATTGGATGAGGAAAAAGAGAATATAGCGATTATTGATGAACCTATCGATATAGATGAAATAAATGGTGAAGTGGAATTTAAAAATGTTCACTTTGGATATAATTCTCAAAAAATAATAGTAAACAATTTCTCAGCTAGTATAAAGCAGGGACAGAGAGTTGCAATAGTTGGTCCAACAGGTGCTGGAAAGACAACGATGGTTAAATTGTTAATGCGTTTCTATGACTTGAATAGTGGCAATATCTTTATTGATGGAAACGATATTACAGATTTCAATAGAAATGACCTTCGCGATTTGTTTGGTATGGTACTTCAGGATACTTGGCTGTTTAATGGAACAATTATGGAGAATATACGGTATGGAAGAATTGATGCAACTGATGAAGAGGTTATAAAGGCTGCAAAGGCAGCTCATGCTCATAATTTCATTAAGACACTTCCTGACGGCTATAATATGGTGCTTAATGAAGAGGCAAGCAATGTATCTCAAGGCCAAAAGCAGCTTTTAACAATAGCAAGAGCTGTATTGTCAGACCCTAAAATATTGATTCTTGACGAAGCGACCAGTTCAGTAGATACTCGTACAGAGGTTCTTATTCAAAAGGCTATGGAAAACTTGATGAAAAACAGAACAAGCTTTATAATAGCTCACAGATTATCAACAATCAGAGATGCTGATTTGATATTAGTTATGAAGGATGGAGACATAGTAGAACAGGGAACACATGAAGAACTACTGGCAGCGAAGGGTTTCTATGCGTCGCTTTATAACAGTCAGTTTGAAGATAGTGAGGCTTCGTAGTTCTTTAAACCATTAGATTTAGGTTGTGGTTTGTTAATTGATTTAATGTTTTAGCAATATACTAAAAGCTTACCCTTATGTGACATAATACTAGGGGTAAGTTTTTTTGCTTTTAGCTGGGAGAAAATATAAAAATATAACGTAAAATGCGAATTAATGTATTTACTGGTTGACATATAAAATTGCTTGTCTTAAAATAAAAGCTATAAATGTATTTTTCTTACATGAATATTCTATTTTTATAAGGTTTATGCCCTTTAGCTCACTTTATTGAATCTAAATTCACAATTTATACTTATTTAAAAAAGGAGAAACGATATGAATGATCGGAAAAGATGGCTTGCCATCCTAATGTCAGGCTTATTAATTGTGCAGAGTTTTATTTTTATTGGATCAACAGAGTATGTTTTTGCGGATACTCTATCATTACCTAATCAGGCGTCCATGCAAACAAATTCAGTCGATGGAAAAATAGCTTCTACAACCAAAATTAAAGACTTGAGTCAACAGTTAATAGCGTATGAAACAACAAATACCACTTCTTCAGCTATTACAATTCCATCTAATATTAGTGTTACACCAACGGATACAACACTTAATATAAGTTGGGATACTATAGCACAGGTTCAAGGTTATGAAGTAGTATTAGATGCTGGTACAGAAAACATATATGTTGAAGCCAATAATTATACATATAGCAATTTAGAACCTAATAAACAATATAAAGTTAAAGTAAGAGCAATTAACCCGTATGGAGTTTATGGATTAATTGGAGATATAAATGGCGATGGAGCAGTAGATGCGATTGACTTTGAAGAGTTAAATATATTTTTGAATGATGAGCATGATACTTATTCAGAGGCTGAACTGTGGGTTGGAGATGTTAATAATGATGGATGTATAGATTCAATCGACTATTCTCTCTTAAGGGTATATATTTTGGGAAATAGGAAGTGTTTCCCAAAAAGTGTAGGGGAATGGAGTTCAGAAACAATAGCGCATACTTTATTGGCAGCTCCTGTTATTCTTGCTACTACTTCATCAGGTATATCTATTGATACATCATGGACTGGGGTTGATGGGGCTTCAGAGTATGATATAGAGGTTGATGGGCAATTAATAGATAACGGTACATCCCAAACTTATACTCATGACAACTTAATTCAGGGAACAGAGCATATTTACCGAATCAGAGGTAAGAACGCAGAGATATATGGTGATTGGAGTGAACCGATCCGAATTTGGACTTTACCGAGCATTCCTACCAATATAAGGACAACCCCATCAAGCATATCAATAGATATAGCATGGGATGAAGTTGTTGGAGCCTCTGGATATGATGTAGAGGTATATGGAACACCAGTTAATAATGGAAGCAATACTACATATACACAAACTGGTCTTGAGCCAAATACTCAGCGCACATATAGAGTTAGAGCAAGAAATTCAAGCGGTGCAGGTGAGTGGAGTAATGTTACTGCAGCAGCTACTTTACCAGCATCAGCTGTTAATTTGCATGTAAAAGCTTCAGACAATTCATTGGAGGTAACTTGGAATCCACAAGCGGGGGCTGTGGCTTATGATATTGAAATTGACAATTCAACTACTATTGAGTTGACGGAAAATAAATATATACATGAAGGTTTAGTTTCGAACTCAGAGCATACCTATCGAGTGAGGTCAAAAACTAAAGCAGGTACAAATGAACAAAGTTATGTAAGTGAGTGGAGTGAAAAAGTAAAAGGCATAGTTTTACCTTCTATACCAGATAATTTCGAAGTTACAACTGTTACAAGCAGTGCAATAACAGTAAATTGGGATCAGGTGACTGGAGCAACAAGCTATGAAATTGAAATAGATGGTCAAATATTTGACAATGAAATGAATACTTCATATACACATTCACAGTTAAATTCTAATGAAGAGCATACTTACCGCGTTAGGGCACTAAACGGAGCTATATTAGGAGAATGGACTGAGCAGATTAAACAAGCAACTTTGCTTTTAGCACCTGAAAATATAATTGCAACTGCATCAAATAATCAAATAAAAATCCAATGGGATATGGTCGTGGGAGCAGAGAGTTACCAGTTGGAAATTGACGGACAGTCAATAGACGTTGGAGCTAATACTGAATATTTACAAACAGGACTGATTTCTGGTTCAAATTATAAATACAGAGTAAGAGCAGTTAATAGTAATGGGTATGGCAATTGGAGTGCAGAAGTTTCAGAATCAGTGTTATTAGGTATACCTGATAATATAACAGCGTCACTACAAAGTACTTCAATTACAATTGGTTGGAATACAGTTGAGGGAGCGGCTACATATGATGTGATGGCTGATGGAGCAATTCAAAGCAATATAAGCAGTAATTCATATGAGCATAAGGATTTAAAACCAAATTCCATGCATGTATATATGGTAAGAGCTGTAAATACTGATTGTAAAGGGGAATGGAGTTCACTTCAATCTTTCTTCACAAAAGTCGGCATCCCATCAAATGTTTCTACTACATCTAGCAGCATATCAATAGCGCTTTCATGGGATGAGGTAGATGGAGCAGATAGCTATGACATAATGCTTGGTAATGAGATTATTAACAATGCAACGGATACTGTGTATGTTCACAGTGGATTAAGCAATAACAGTTTATATTCATTTAAGCTAAGAGCAAAAAATGAATATGGTCTAGGTGAATGGACTGAACCTATTAATCAAATGACAGGACCTTCTTTGCCTACAAATATTAATGCTGATGCTCAGCTGAATCAAATAGCCTTAACTTGGGATAAGCCTGAAGGTGCAGTTTCTTATGAAGTGGAAGTGGATGGTGTAATAATACAAGACATTCTTACAGAAAGCTACATAAGTCAAGGGTTAGAACCTAATACTAGGCATGAGTACAGAGTCAGAGCACTAAATGAAAATGCTGTATGCAGTGAGTGGAGTGAAGTGCTTGAGGTTAATACAACTGAGGAACTAATAATAAATGTTGATAAGGATACTGGATTTAATTTTGTTATAGCTGTTCCTAAAAAAGAAGGGGTAAACAGTTATGACATAATTGTAAATTATAAACCTACTGATGTAGATGTCATTGACTTATATGCTGCTACTCAGAAGTTAGATGTGGAAGTAGGTCAGATAGAAGGGTCAAGCAATATTACTGTTAAGGAGTACTCAGCAGGAAGGATAGTGCTTGGGGTAAACAGTATTGAAAAATCTATAATGACAATTATTAGATTTTTATCAAAGACAAATGACGATACAAGTGTGAGTTACACGGTAGAGTAGGGGTTTAGAGACAATTTTTGATAGTTCGTCATTTTTGTGCCGAAATCGGTGTGGAGGTTATATGTTAAAAATTAAGAGAAAGAAATTAATAGTGTTTTTGATGGTTTTATTTACATTTATAAATATTAGTGTTTCGTTTGAAGGTAATGTTGAAGCAGCAAATATATGCTATTATGACAAATATACTGTATCATTTTCACCGTGGAGTGATGAGGTTTATTCATATGTTCATGGGGCTGGTACGGTAAATCTACAAGCTGTATTCTCTACACATACTGGCTGGTCAGTGTGGAATGGTAGCGAATATGTCTATAATACCCCATCCATAGAGAATGCAATGTGGGTGAATCATCAGGATGATTATAGTCATTCTAATTATACATTTTCTGCATTTAGATATAGACATGCTTATGCTGGAAATATCGGTTCGACTGGATATTATGATGAAGAAATATACAGAAGAACAAGAAGTGCGTCTAAGGGAAGCTTAGTAGCTACTAATTTAGCGGCACCGGAGGGGACTTATCCTAATAATGGAATGCATACTGACGGCTATTGGTATATTCTTAAAGGCTCGAATGTAGCACCATCAATTATATCTACTACACCTTCTCAAGATACAATATTATCCCAAGGGAAAAACAGTGAGCTTTCAATGACTGTTTTTGATACATTTGGCGACACCTTAACTTGTAAATATTATATAGACTCAGTATTAAAAGAAACAAAAACAATAACCAATACTGCTGATAGTTCCGGGCGAAAAGTGGTTTTTAATGCACTGAGTATAGGTTCTTTATCGGATGGCAGTCATCCACTGAAATTTGAGGTGAGTGATGGAATAGGTGAGCCGGTAAGCAAAACGATCTCATTTGTAGTAGATAGATCCCCGACAATAAGCAACGTAACCTGTATACCACTGGATACACGTATTAACATATATGTAACGGCATCAGACGCCATTACTCCAACGAGTAATCTACAATATCGATATACTGTGGATAATATTGCTTCTGATTGGATATCGTATGACTCATATCCCAAAATTTCATTGTTACCTGATACTATATATTCAGTCAATGTTGAAGTCAAGGACACATCTGGGAATATTGCTACATCGGAAGAACAGCAGGTAAGAACAAAGCTTCAGGTTCCACAAGTGACAAAGAGCAATGCTACTGTCAATTCTATGGATATAAATATCTTTGACTCAAACCCTGCAACGACACTATATCAGGTCATGGTTGATTCAAGCTATGTAACTGCTAGCGGAACATTATCTACATCACCTCAATGGATAACTCTTACCAATAAAGAGGTAACTGCCACGGGTCTGTTACAGAATACAAAATATGCAGTTAATGTTGTAGTCAAAAATAGCGCAGGGACAGAAAGTGTATTTTCACAAGAAATAACAGCGACAACACTGGCACAGCCGCCTACTAATATATCTCTTGAGAGAGGCATTAATAGCTTAAAACTATCATGGGATGCGATAAACAATGCTTCATATATAATTGAGTTTGACAGCAATACCTCTGACACAGTGACTGTGACAGGAAATACATATACCCATAATAACCTTGCTGCAGACAGCACACATCAATATAGAATACGAACTGTAAATGCAGGTGGAGTAGGACCCTGGAGCAGTTATATATCAGGTACTACTTTCCCTAATCCACCTGAAATAGCACCTGTACTATCAATTGCCAGTAAAACACAAACTTCAATAACAATCAGCTGGGATCCAGTAGCAAATGCAAAAGGATACGAAATAGAGACTGATGCAGGAGTAGATTCAGCTGAAGATATAAATTTGATATATACGACAGGTACCACATATACATATGATGGTTTGCAACCTGATTCCTTACATAAGTTTCATATACGAGCTAAGAATGAAGGTGGACACAGCGGATGGAGTGAGGTTGTGAAAGAAAGTACACTTCCAAATCCACCTGCAACACCTCAAAATGTTAACGGCACTGCATCAAGATATAGCATAAACCTATCTTGGGATGAAACAGAAGGCGCAGTCGGATACAATATAGCAATTGAAGGCAACAACGGTAGTTATACTCAGACAACCACATCCACTGCTATCACAATAGATGGATTGCCAGCAAATAGCACATATAGTTGCGAAATATGGGCATTTAACGAAGGTGGAAGCAGTGCTTATAGTGCTAAACTGACTATTAAAACATGGCCTGAAATACCACAAGCTCCTACTAATATTATGGCAACTGCAGAGATGGATTCTATAACTTTGAACTGGTACAATTCAGCTTTTGCAGAGAACTATGAGATTGAAATTGACGAGAATAGAACTGTAAATAATATTAACGGAGCATCATATACGGATACAGGACTTACTCCAAATACTAAACATAAATATAGAATAAGAGCAAGGAATATCAGCGGTGTAGGTGAATGGAGCGGTTTTGCTGAAATTTCTACATTACCACAGGAGAATTCGGATATTGTTGATAATTCTGCTATGTCGAATATTGTGGCAGTTGTTACTAACGAATCTGTGACACTATCTTGGCAGGCAGTTAAAACAGATGCACAGTATGAGATTGAAGTAGATGGTAAAATTGTAGATAATGGAAAGAGTACAGTATATAACCATACTGGACTTGAGCCTTTAACATTTTATTCCTATAGGGTAAGAACAAAGGATGCTAATGGATATGGTAAATGGTGTGCAGCAGTAGCTCTCTCTACATTACCAAATCCTCCAAGTGCACCTCAGGGTGTAATTGCAAATGCAACTAATACACAGATAATTCTAAGCTGGACTAAAGAAGCCGGTGTAGCATATGATGTTGAAATTGATGGAGTTATCGAGGATGTGGGAGAAGTGTCAAGTTACCCTCATAACGATCTTACACCTGGAACGACACATACATATAGGGTAAGAGCCAAGAACACTACTGGAGCTTCATGGAGCAACCCAATAACAGTGACTACTACAGGATTGTCATATCAGATAGAATGTATTAGTGGAACAGAGTTCAATTTTGCATTTCTCGCTTCTAATATTCAATCTTTTGGAAATTTGAAATTTGTGGTTACATATAATCCGGAGGAACTAGAAGCAGTAGATTTATGTGAATATACAAAAGAGTGCAATATAACTTCTGGAAAAATAGCTGGTACAAATATGACTGTTCAATATAGTGCTGGAAGAATAGAGTTTGTTGTAAGTGAGAGCGTAGTACCCGGTAAAAACTGGTCTGGAGAAATTACTACAATAATTTTTAATCCTAAAATAAGCGGAATGGCAAATATCAATTTTAATATTGAATAAGAGAGGCAATAGCTCGAAAACAAAGTCATTGCAAACATAGTGCGTTTTCGAGCCACAAAACCCACAAGTGGGTTTTTGCCAGTGTAGGTGGAGCCGTAAAAAGACTGCTTACCACATCGAAGCAGGGTTCTCCACCGATAATTTTATATCATTTTGTGCCTTGAGCACAGCGAAAGGAATGATGTTGTTATGAAAAAAATTGGTAAAAAATACAAGCTTGTCGCCTTATTACTAGCAGCAGTTATACTTTTGACCACTATACCATTGACTATAAGCGGAATTGGTAATAAAAATTCTATAACTATGGAAAGTGCTAGTGAAGAGGATAGAAGAATTGCATCTGAAATATCAAATGAGACAGGCTTTAGTACTGAAGAAATATTTGAGCTAAAGTCTAAAGGACGTTCATGGAATGAGGTTTTAAAGGTTTTAAAAACCAGTACTAATCTTAGTAAGAAAAAAGACAGAAGTAATAGGGATGATTTACTTTTAAATTCAGGTCTTGAAGAGGAATTCACTAATAAACTAAAAAAGGAGGGCTTCTCGGACGAGGAAATAAATGAGGCTAAAATGCTTGAAGAAAGAGTTGTTTTCCAGCTACAGGAGATTGTACAAAACAATCAGATAGTGGTGGAGAAGCCAGAGGTTAGTGTAAGCAGTTCTGAAAAAGACAGTGAAGATATTTCATTATATACAAAGTTACTTGAAAAAATAGATGTAAAAAATGCAGTATATTTTATGCTTAAGCTTAAAACTGATTTCGAAAGTTATGAAAAAGCACTTGATGAGTATCTGTATTCAATTCAGGCAGAACTTGATTTAAATGAATACATAAAGGACAAGAAATCATATTTAAAAAGTAAAGAAGAGAAAAGACCATTGCTGGATGAGCAAAAGATTATAAATCTTGAAAAGATTGAACAGAAGGCTATTGAAAGAATTCAGAAGGAAAACAAAGAGAATGATAGTACAGATGCTTTGCAGCAAAATGATAAGACAGTAAAAACAGAAAATAGCATTAGTGTTGCAAAGGAAAAAAGTCCATTACCAGATGTTCCAAAACCAAATGCTCCGGATGTAAAACCTAAAAACCCAACAGATGAGATAATGAATGAAATTCAGGAGATAAACCCATTAGATAATTAAAAAAGGTTTATATTATAGTTTAAAACTTGCAGGTGCTTATATCTACAGATTTAAAAGCTACATTAGAGATAATTGCTGGATTTGTGGGGTCAATAGATGAACCTTACTAATTCAAGTGATTATTTTGGCGGTAAACCATTGATAAGTTTGAATACAAAATCAACTTAATATGTAAGCAAATTCTTAAGAACAAAAAGGAGAATTAGTCCATGAGTAAGGTAAAAAAGGCAAGAGTACTGGTGATTACAATAACAGCGGTGTTTTTAATACTGGCAGGCTATATATGCTATTCGAAGCTTGGAAGCTACTTATCTAGTGAGAAAATAGCAGCAGTTACAGATACAGAAAATGAATTTACAAATCAGCCTGCAAAAGTTAATAGCCAGCTTAAGGATGAAACAGGTATTGAAATTTCACAGGATATATTGGATTTGATAAAGGCTTCTGATCCTGATGATTATACAAAAAATGTAGATAACTATAAAAGTCTTCTTAAGACTTTGAATGTACATATAGTCTTCAAGAATGAGATTGAAAGGTTAATAAGAGAGGGGCATAAGTTACCTGATATACTCATTGCATACACATATTTAAATGTCTGCTACGGTAGTGTCAATAATCTTGAGAAGATGATTAAAGTAAAAGAAACAGGCAAAAGTTGGCCTGACATATTTAAGGCATATAAAAAGGGCAATCCTGAATTTGCGCCTAGAAGCTTTGATTCTCAGTATCTTCAAAAGCTTTTAAATACAGCTGATATAGGTGAAGATGATGTTATGATAGCTGATAGAGTAAGCCAGAATGCAAAGGCAGAATTTGAAAATATTATAAACAAAAAAATAGAAGGTTTAAGTTGGCGGTTAATCAATGCTCAATATGGGATAGTAAACGGATTAGAAAAATCACCGCATCTATCACTTACAAGAGAAAAGCTTACAAAGTATACAAAACAAAGTGGGCTCTCAGAAAAAGAGGTTGTAGGAGCACTGACAATATCTCAAAAGCTTGGAAAGACTGAGAATAGCGTTCTAAAATCAATAAAGCAGGGACTTTCAATAGAAGACATTTTTGCATTGGCATACGAAGAAAAATACTATTAAAAATAGTTGAAAAATTTATCAACTAGGAGGGCTGATTTTGAATAAGAATAAAACATATAAAAGTTTAATTATATCGGCAGTAATGTTTTCAATGATTTGTTTAACAATTATCATACCAACGGAAAAGGTATTTGCAGAGGATGTACCTACGGAGAAGTCAACTTTACAGGAATTTATGAATAATCAAACAGGGCCAACACAGCAGTATAATACTATGTTGTCTCCTGCATACCTGAGAAATAATGCATCGGAGGAATCAATCAGCCCGCAGAGTGGAGAGCTTTCCCTAGCTCAGACCGATTATGTGCTTCCAGGTGTAAATGGACTGGATTTGGAAATAAAGAGAATATATAAAAGTGGCACTGCAAATGTAAGGGATATGAAAGCAGATTATGTTTATGGAACATGGGTTGATACAGTTTACACCGATGATACTACAGGTTCTTTCTATGAAGACAGGTATGATTTGGGTGTAGGTATGAGATTTTCATTCCCAACTATTGAAATAAAGAGTAACAGTGACGGTTCAAGCTACAAGTATCTTCACACAGAAAGCGGTGATGTTTATACTGTAAGCCTTAATAAAGATGATAATACTTATACTATTGATAACCAGACAATAAATGATGTGACTATAATAGAAAACAAAGAATTTAGTAATGGTGATGGAGAAACCTCATACTATCTAATGGAAAACAAAAGCGGCAAGAAAACATATTTTGCTGAAGACGGAAGAGTTTTAGGAATAGCAGATAGATATGGTAATACAATAACTTTTAGGTATAAGACTCAGAACTATACGATTGACGGAAAAACTAAGAGTAAGATACTTCTATCCAAAATTATTGATACAGTTGGAAGAGAAGTGAATATAGAATATAAGGAAAATCAAAGCTTTGAAGTTGGAGCTATTGAAAATAATAGCTACAGCCTAGAAGATAGTTATAAAGCATCGCAGAATCCTAATACTGTTAATTCGGGTGATTTAAAAGGAGAATTCCAAGTTATCATAACCCTTCCTGATGGGAACAAAATTATTTATGACAAATCAGCAGTATTGGTAAGTGATTCAAAGCATGTAGTTAGGACAAGAATGCAGAGAGTATATGATACTGATGGAAAACCAAAGTACCATTATTGGTATGACCAGCCTGAGCTTGGTTTTACATTTAAAAATGGCACTACATATTCTGCATATAACAGATACGAAAACCTTACTCAGATTGACTATTGCAGAACAAATAGAATAGAACGCTTTACATATAATACATATACAAAAGGTCTTTCTAATGACGGAAGTATGCAGTACAGAAAAATATTCGAGAAGAAGGAATTGGCGAAAACAGGTTACGATTCTACAAAAACCAATTTTTTAGATAGATACCAGTATGATGTCAAAGACAGCATAACATATAAATATACAGGTGAAGCTGATGGCTTTGGCAACAGTGCATATGCTGATGCAATAAAAGAGGCAATAAATGGTTATCTGGAGGAAACTTATAGATACAGCACTATAAAAACTGATTATAAGGGTACAAATACAAAATATACATACAATGGCATACATGAGCTACTTAATACTGCAGAAACAGGTATTAATCATAAAAGAACTATAAAAACAGAATATGACACCAAAAAGTTTCCACTAAAAACAGTAGAAACTTTAATAAAGATGGAAAATGGTCAGGAAACGGGACAGGCTGTAAAGAAAATCCAGAACTATGCATATGATAAAAATGGAAATCTTACAAATTATACAGGACCTGAAGCTGCTAGAGATGAAAATGGTAATCCGACATCAAATAAATATATGGTGACATATGGATATGACTATAATAAATTTGATGTTATGGAATCAAAAAGTTGGAATCAGGATGAAAACACCAACTGCCAGATTATATTTGAATTAGATGGAAAAGGCAATGTAATACAAGAGAAAAGAGTTCATTGTGGCAATGAAAATCTATTTATTACCGATTATGAGTACGATAGTCATGGAAATATGACAAAAAAGACAGTTCATTCAAATGAGAATGACTATATTACCAATTACAGATATGGAATAGATGCAGACGGCGTGAATCAGAAAGGTGCTTATCTTACTGAGCAGTGGAGCACTGTAGATAATGGTAATATTAAAATTTCAAAAAAATATGCATATGACTTTAACACAGGTAATATGAAAGCTGAGATAGATGAATCAGCTAAGTCTGATGGAACAGATAGCGAAGGAAATATAAGCTATAACACATATAGATCTAACAGGACTAACTATGATTATGATACATTAAGCAGATTAAAAAAGATAACCTATCCAGATAATACTTTAAAGCAATATGATTACAGTGATACATATAATACCAGCTATCGCACCCAAAACAAGCAGATAGAGTATATTGACCCTGAGGGAGTTAAATTTCAGTATCAATATGACATATTTGGAAACCAAGTGAAATACAGCGTTTATGACAAGGATCAAAACGCTTGGCATTTGTTAAAATCTGATGAATATGACTCAAACGGGAACAAGATTAAAGAAATTGATTCCAACGGTCATAGTACAAGATTCACCTACAACAGCGACAATATGCTGGTAAACAAAGAATACTATGAAAATGATAAAAACAGAAAAGAAAACGTTACACTGGACTATACATATTTATCTCCTGCTGCTGATGATAGTACTAGTTTACTTTTAACGCTCACTGATGAGGATGGCTATAAAAACCTCCTGCACTATGACATTATGAATAGACTTGTCAAATCTGAGAGATATTTTGACAAATCTACTAACAAGGTTAATTACACAACATATAAATATGACTATACAGGCAAAACAACAGAAAAGGCAGATGCAAAGGGTAAAACAATCTTTTCTTATGACGATTTAGGCAGACTTATCACTAAAAAGGATGCTCTGGATAAAGAAACAAAATATACCTACAACAGCCTCGACAAGGTTATCACAATTGAAGAGACTGAGGGAAGGACAATAGGATATTTATATGATACTGCCGGAAGAGTTCTGGAAGAAAGGATATATAACAAGAATTCTGCTGACAGCTATACATATAAGAAATACGGCTATGATAAGTATAATGATAATTACAGCAGAATAGAAACAATGACTCAAGGAAACGTAGTTACTGATAATGGTATTGCTTCAGATACAGTTTCATCATACATTGAATATTACTTTGACAATATGGACAGAGTTACTGATGAGTTCAGAAAAATTGATGAAAACAGAAAAACTCATACTCACAATGAATATGACAATAAAGGAAATAAAAAGGAAATCATAGAATACATTGATGAGTCAGGAAATAGTTTAATAAAGCACTCATATTTATATGATTATGGTGATAGAGTAACAAGCGAAGAAGGCGTAATGAAGATTGTAGATTCTGCTAGCCAAACGACTACAGAATATGGACATTATATCAATAAATTTAAGTATGACTATGCAGGAAATGTATTGTCCCAGGAGCAATTCAATGGAACAGGATATGATAAAACCACATATAGCTATGATTACAGGAACAGACTGACAGAAAAATCTGAACCATTCACAAAAGACGGAAAGGTAAAAATAACAAAGCTTAAATACGACAAGAGAGGTAATTTAGCTTCAAACACAATCACTTGTAACGGTGTAGATTGTGTTATTCAGTATCTGTATAATGGCATGGGGAAAATTACAACAAAAATAGACTCAGAAGGGTTCGTGACAAAATACTTATATGATGATGTGGGAAATTTAATAAAGGAAGTTGACCCTAGGTATTCGTCACAGGATATTACTTCAGCTCCGGGCATAGAGTATAGCTATGATGCACTTAATAGACTTGTAACAACATCTGTAATAAATGAAGATAAATCAAAAACAGTTATAAGCTATAAAGAATATGATGGACGTGGAAATGTTACAAAAGAGGCAGATGGAGAAGGATATAACTATAATGATCCTCTTAAATCTATTGGAAAAAAATATGAATATGATGCAAACAATAACCTAAAAGGCTACATTTCTGCACAGACAGCCAAAGATAACAAGGCAAAAGGTACAAACATTTATACTAAAACATATACTTATGATGGCTCCGGCAGAATACTTACAGAAACAGATGCATATGGCAATAAAACTAAAAACACATATTTCTTGAATGGCATGCTAAAGGAAACCGTTTATACTGACCTTTCCAGAGAAAGCTATGAATATGATCTGACAGGAAAAGCTAAAGTAATAAAAACAGACAAAGCACAAAATGTAACTGCTACCTACAGCAATGTATTTGGAAAAATATATAAAACAGAATATCCTGACAATACATATGAAGACTTTGAATACTCTGCAAAAGGAGAGCTGATAAGGAGTACTGACAGGGCAAGAAATAACAAATACTTTGAATATAATTTGCTAGGTAATATGACTTCTCAGAGAGAATATATAAAAACAGATGCAGGCTATGACTATTACAAACTTGTAAAAAGCAACTATGATGAAAAAGGCAATGCGCTGAGTACTGAGACCTTTGAAAATAAGGTGACTGCAGACGCATTGACTGGCGGAGAAGAGAAATCAATAGGTGACTTAGTACAATATTTCTATGACAGGAATGGAAAAACAACATTAATATCAGGTCCATTTGCACATGAAACAATAAGCCAGTATGATAAAGAAGGAAATCTAATAACCCAAAAACAAAAGATTTCAGAAAATGAATATCAGATTACCAGAAACAAGTATGATGTTCAATCAAGACCTGTTGAGCAGGCTTTACTTGTTGATACATCTGATGTTGAAGGTAATTATATAAGAAATGTGGAATTTGACAAGGAATATACTAAAAAAATTAAGTCAAAGACTGCATATACATATTATACTGACGGACAATTGAAAACAAAGAAATATACAAACGGCAAGGACTCAGACGGCAATATTACAGAGCTTATCTATGACCTTGATAAAAACTTAATCAAAAAGACAGAAGCACTGGGTAAATTGGATATTATCACATCTTATAAGTATGATTTAAATGGAAATCTAACAAAAGAAACAAATGAAACAGATGAAAAAGATATATCTGTAACTTATGACTACGACAGCATGAATAGGCTCATAAGGAAAAAAACCCCATATTCAGATGGAGAACAGGCAGTAACCAGATACATATATGATGACGCAGGTAACCTCAAAAAGCAGATACAGCCAAATGCTTATGAAGCAGCAAAAGATACCGCAGAGCTAGCAGAAACTATGGAAGGTATTTCATATATCTATGACAGCATGAACAGGCGGCTTATGACAATACTCCCTAACGGAAAAGCAGCAGAGTGCCTCAAATATGATGCCAATGGAAATGTAAATAAAAGAGTTGACGGAATCAGATATGCCGATGCGCTAGCCGATAACAGCACTACAGGTGATGACTATAACGCTGATATGCAACAGGCACTAGGCACAATGTATGATTACGACGGTCTTAACAGAGTTATAAAAACTACAGATGCATTAGGTAACTCCAAAGGCTACTACAAAAGCTATGAGTATGACTTGCTGGGCAACATAACAAAATTAACAGACGAAAACCAACATGCAACCAACTATGAATATAATGCCGATGGAACGCTTAAAAAAGTGACATTTGCAGATACTGGAGCAGTAGAATATACCTATGACAAGCTTGGAAGAAAAACAAGCCAAAAGGATCAGCGAGGAAACATCACAACCTACAGCTACAACAGCTTTGGCAGTATAAAGACTGAGACTGACACTTACGGAAATACCACTGAAAACAAGACAGACTTGCTTGGAAACATAGTAACAGTAAAGGATAAGAACGGTAGCTGCACATATATTGAATACGATGTTGCAAACAGAATATCCAAAAAGAAGCTTCCATTAGAGAAGAACAGCAGCGGAAATATAGTGTATATCATTGAAAATTACACATATAATGCTCTTGGCAAGGTAGCAAAAAAGGAAATTACAGGCACTAAGGACAAGCTATCTTCAAGAAAAACCGAGTATACCTACTATGATAATGGACTTGTATATACAGTATCCGTCAACAGTGAAGCCTATACTGAAAGCTATTACGACAAAAATGGTAATACAATAAAAACAGTAAAGCTGAGATCTGCAGATGTATACGATATCCAAAAATTTGAGTATGACAGTATGGACAGGCTTGTAAAGGATATAAAACTTGTTGACACAGGCGATATATATACAGGAGCATTTGATGCAGCTCAGCTATCTGCACTTGAGGCGCTAAGGGATAATGAATATACAGACAAGTACAGAATGATAACAGCTTATGAGTATGATATTCTCGGAAACAAGATAAAGGAGACAAGTCCATCTGCTTATCTTTACGGCGAGGGAACCGCAAACAGGGACAAATACACAACTACATATGCTTATGATGAACTAAACAGGTTGTCAAAAGTTACAAGGAAATATGAGGACGATACAGGAAACATAAAAGATGTATATACACAATATACTTATGATGCCGTAGGAAACAAGGAAACAGTTATAAATGAAAGAGGATTTGGTACTACATATACCTATGATGAACTAAACAGAGTAAAAACAATAGAAGATGCAGAAAACAGTACCATAGAATATAATTATGATTTGGCAGGAAACAAAACTTCCGAGACCAATGCAAAAGGCACAATGACCTATGACTATGACAAGCTGAACAGGCTAAAAACTGTTACAGATGCATATAACAAGGTTATAAGCCGCAATTTATATGATGCTAACGGAAACATAATCAAGACAATAGACGCATTAGGCTACCTATCGGGAAGTACTGATGAGTCAAGGTATGGAACAGAATACAGCTATAATCTAGCAAATATGTTGATAGTAAAATCAACCCCTGAGGCGGTTGAAAAGAACACATATACAACAAAATATGATTACAATCATTATGGTGAATTAATAAAGCAAATAAATAGCCTTGGAGAAGCTACAGCCTATGAATATGATAGGGCAGGAAGATTGGCAAAAGTAACAGATCCACTAAAAGTGGTTACAAAATATGAGTATGACAAGCTTGGTAATAAGACTTATATGACAGATGGCAGAGGCAAGCTGACAAGCTACACCTATACAGCCTTTGGAATGCTTAAAACCGTAACAAACCCGGACAATAAGACAGAAGCCTACAAATATGATTTATCAGGAAACATGGTATGTGTAACAGACAAAAAAGGAAACAATACCGTTTACACTTATGACAACATAGGGCTACTACTTGAAAGAAAAGTCAATGAAACAGGCGACAGTGTAAAATACACCTATGATGAAGCTGGAAACAGAAGCTCAATGGAGGATGAAAGCGGTAAGGTTACATATGAATACGATAAGAACAACAGGCTAAAAGCAATAAAGAAAAACAGTACAGCACAGCTAAGCTACGATTATGATGCAATTGGAAATGTAACAAAGGTAACAGATTTAAAGGGTTATCAGGTAGACTATACCTATGATGCTGTAAGCAGAATGGAAACCGTAGCATACGGAGGGAAAACAACAACTTACCAGTATGATGATAATGGCAGAAGAGAGTCCATAACCTACGAGGGCGGTATAAAAGAAGCTTATGAATATGACAAGGACAATCATTTAGTCAGTATGTCAAACAAAATGCCGAATGGAAGCGTTATATCAGAATATGCATATGAATATAACCTTGCAGGAAGGCAGATATCCAAGACAGACAGCTATGGAACCACTAGCTATGAATATGACAAAGCTGGAAGAATAACAAAGGTAACAGCACCTGGAAAAACCACTGTATACGCATATGACAGGGCAGGAAATCGGACATCGCTCAATGAAACCTATACTTCGCCTCAGCCTAGTGAATATGTTGACGGAACAACTGGAAAAGGCATACAATATATATTGAAGAAGAGTGATTACACATATTCCAGTTCAAATACTCTGTTAAAGCTAACAGAAAGGATGTTTGACGGAAGCAGCAAGGAAATTGCAAGAAGAACAACCTCATACATATATGATAATAACGGCAATCAGCTAAAACAGAGCATTAGCCATACACTACCAAATAACATTCAGCTGCGCCCATCTGTAAAGGGAACAGCCTATGGAAATACCACATCAGGAAGCATAGACACATTGCTTGAAAAGACAAGCTATACTTATGATGGCTTCAACAGGCTCAAAGAGACAGAAACAATAAAGGGTGGCATAAGAACAACAGCAGAATACACCTACAACGGAGATGACCTGAGAGTAAGCAAGACAGTAAAGAAATCCGATAATGACTATACTGCTGAGGTAACAAACTACCAATACGACAGACAGAATGTTATACTTGAAACAGATGCAAGCAACAACATAAAAGCGAGATATATAAAGGGTATAAACTACATCGCAAAAACAGATGCACAAAGCAGTCTCACCTACTTCCTGTACAACGGTCACGGAGATGTAGTACAGACAACAGACGAAGCAGGAACAGTGCAAAACCAGTATGACTACGACATTTGGGGAAATCCAACGCTGACAGTAGAAACAGCAAGCAACGCAATTCGCTATGCAGGAGAGTTCTTTGACAATGAAACAGGGCTATATTATCTGAGAGCGAGGTATTATGACTCATATACAGGTAGGTTTACTTCTGAGGATAGTTATTGGGGTGAGGAAGAGAATCCGTTGTCACTGAATCGTTACACCTATTGTGAGAATGATCCGATACAGTATGTAGATCCGAGTGGACATTTAACAGACTATGAGCTGGACTTTTTCCTTGGTGAAGGTGCAGCTGAAAAATATGGTACAAAGGCAAATAAAAATGCAGAGGAAACATCAGGTAGTGGTAAAAGCAATAATGTTACTATTTTTGATTCTATGTTGGGAATATTATATGATGTGGACAGTAGCGAAGTGGGCTGGTGGGAGAGTGTTGGCTGGAGGGTATTCGATGGAAATGTAGGCTCTGGAACTATAGATAACTATGGCAATACAAGTGTAATCAATACGTCGAATGGCAGCAATACTACAATAACAAATCACGATGGTTATAATATCGGAACAATTAATACTGGTACAGGAAGTAATACAACTATAAATAACCGAGGGATAATTGATACAATAAATGTTGGTGAAAATGGAACTGCTGAGATATATAATTATGGTACAATTACAAATATAACAGGCGGAGATATAACTGATGGTACAGAAAAGGGTATGTATATAGAAAATAGAGGAACTATTGGATACGTACTCACTGGTAGAGACAGTCATAATGTAATAGATAATGAAGGCGGTAACTTAACCCTTGAGACAGGTGAAGGAAATGAGACTGTACTTATTGGAGGGCATGAAGGAACTATTATAAAAGATGGAAAAGGAAAGATATATCTTTGGCTATATAATACTTATACTGGTGAAAGTAAAAAAGTTTATTACGATAAATCAGAAGGAGCAAAAAAAGGAATAGAGCAGTTATTAGAACATGGGTGGTCTTTTTATAAACCTGGGGGGGCTCGAATAAATGTTGTACCAGAGTCAGATGTTCTTTATGCATCATATGATATAAATAAAGCTCCCATGGGTGTGCAAAAAGTATTAAAAAGGCTATTTGAACAGTTGAAAGAAATAAAAGAGAAGCATGGTTTGTATACGATGGGGATAAAAATTCAGAATGAAGATGAGGCAATTGAGAATACTTTATTGTTAATAGAAAATCAAATCAATTTTGCTAAATCAGAATTGGGAGGAGTTGTTGGTCGAATTCAGAGTGTTGGAGCTGGAACGATACAAGCTATAAGTGGTGTAACTGAAGCAATGACAGGGGCAGCAATATTTACTGGTACATCTTGGACGGGAGTAGGAATTCCAGTAGGACTGGCAGGTGGCTATATGGCAATAGATGGAGCAAGTAATGCAACGGGTGGAGCATCAAAAGTATGGAATGCTTTATTTGGTAATAACGAAGGCGATACAGCAAACTTTATGAAGGTAGCATATAAAAAAATGAGCCCAGAGTATGGAGAAAGTATATACAACTTAACCCAGCTTGGAATTGGTTTGTATTGTGTTGGAAAAGGATTAACCCAGTTACCTTCTAAATCAGTGAATGTATACGCTAGACCCCAAAATATAACAAGAGCTCAGTCAGAAGGATTGTCGTATAGAACAGATATACTTGATATTAACAACCAGTTGGTTGTGACTACAAGGACTCAGACTGGTATGATACTGGAGAGAACAATCATTGATAAATCACAGCTGAAAAGCGGAACTTTATTCATAGGAGTTGATGCTAAAAATACAAAAGATGCGAAAGATTCAATAAACTGAAATGAAAGGATGATTACAATGAAAGTTGAAAAAATTAAGTCAATTATCAAAGAAAGATGGAAATTTTACCTTGTTGGCTATTTAATAGCATATTTTATACCAATAATACTTTATGGAATTCCTAGTTGGCAATATCTTTTACCAACTAGAATACTGGGTGTTGCGGGAGCACTACTAATTGGAACAGCATATTATTATGGGTCAAAAAAAACTCCTGTTTTTGAAGGTGCTTATAGGTCGATTAAGTATGCATTAATTATGCTGGCATTAATGTTGCTTGCATATGGTTTAAAAGGACTTATATTAAGTATTTCAGGTTTTGACATTACACCATTTATTGGAATACCTACGCCAACTAAATAGAAATCAAGTAGTAATATTGCAATGCTGAATAACCAATAAGGAGACTGTGAGAAGTAATGTGTATAAAGTAACAAATGAGTCTGCAAATGCTATGCTTACCCTGTCTTACAGTAGCTATTCCATAGGCATTGCAGACAATTTTAATCCTGTAATTCTTGCAGAACTGATAAAGGTTCTGCAAAAGCTATGATGAAGCATATAGCTGATGGGGCTGAACATATCTATCTTGCATTGGGTTCAACTGATTTTCGTAAGCAACAGAATGGGCTTGCCTCATTGGTTTCATTAAAATTCAAACTTGATCCGCATTCCGGCACAAGTGTATACCTGTTCTGCAACAAACGGCACAACTCATTGCGGGCATTACGTTGGGATGGAAATGGTT
>JAEZRV010000062.1 GCA_023444055.1 Bacillota bacterium | reverse complement strand
CTCCTAAAACGCAGTCTCTAATTTCTTCTTTTCGCTGTTGACTAATTCCATTATGTTCTAATAGTTGTACATGCCAAGGTTCATATGAAATAGGTTTCACTAACCCATATTTTTTTAACTTTTCATTTGTTAAATCTTTGAACCATTTATCAGATATATCCATTGCAATACAAAAGCAATGATTTGATTTGCCGTAAGCTCCAGCTATACACTGACTTTTATTATTGTACACAGCTCCGCTTGCTACTTGATAATTTCCCGGGCTCTCATTTAATTTCTGCTTATTTATTATTATTTGCTTTGGTAAATTCCTGTAACCTGATGTACATGTACAGCTTTTACCCTCTTCATCACAGAGAGCATTTACTGCATCAACGAGCTTTTTAAAAACCTTTGTTTCATCAGGATACTTAAATACTACACTGGACATTTTTCATTCACTCCTTTTATGGGTTTTTTCGTTCTTACTGGCAATTCTTTTAATTCTTCCACTAGCTTTGTCACCGTCCCATTGCCTCCTAATGTGTGATACGCATCATACATAGCTAAGACACTTTCTAAGCCATGTATTGAGATATACTCCCTTTCCATATACACGTCATAACACCTTATAATCTCACTCCTTAAAAGCGATTGAGTGCCTTCTTTAAGTGCTTTCTGATCACATGACTGCTTATGCAAGCGCTTTGCCAGTACTTTGTAAGCTGTTCCCAACCCTCCTATTACAAGTCCAAATACGACCTGTACCCAATATTTAATAACGAAATCTTTCATAATGCCCTCCTTAAGATGTATTTTTGAAAATAGAAAAGGACTACCCATTTCTGAGTAATCCTTTTGGTCTAAAATTTTAAATTTAGTTTAATGCTCAATAACTAATTGCTAATTGCTAATTGCTAATGCTGAGTTTATCTTTAGATTCAACTCCATTGTTATTCATATTACTTATCAATTTCTTTCTGTAATTCATGATTGGTGATTCAAAGTATTTGTACATTATCAGAGCTAGCAATATACTTATTAAAACTGATACTAACATTAATCCTGTACTTTTAGTAACACTATCAATTGTTTCGTTGTAATGTAGAAATACCATGATAATAGAATGATGTATTAGATACAAGCTATAACTAATCTTACTTATAAATGTAATAGATTTTAGTATTTTTGACTTCGTTGATATAGAATTGATTAGCTTACTCTGTTCTAACCAAACCACAATAAAAATACATGATATTGACGAAAAAGTAAAAAATAGCGTTCTTTTATATAATGAAATATTGGCATCTTGACCGATTCCATTAAAACTACATATTACTGTAAACACAAAAAATAAGAGTCCAGTATGTAACATAAATTTAGATTTTGCCAACTTAGTGTATAGTTTATTATAATAAGTTTTTACTCCAGCAAACAAAACTCCAAACATGATCCCGTCCAGTCGTAGGTATATTTGTTTCCTGATTCCTAAATCGTAAGGTACATTAAATTTATACACCACAAAAAATCTTAATGCTAAAGAACCCAAAATAACTAATATGCATGTAAAGAAGAAACTCTTCTTTGTGTCTTTGAATATGTATTTAGAAAGAATTACCATTATTAGAGGTATTAATAAATAAAACCATTCTTCGATTGTCAAAGACCACGATACAGGGAAAAACGTTAAATCATTTACATTAAAGTTTTGGATAAACAGAAGATTTGTCCACACAAAAGGTCTGTTAAATACTATTAATATAATTACAATCAAGTAATATGAAGGTAACGTTCGCAACCACCTACTTACATAAAATACTTTAAGTGATCTATACATTTCCTTACTATCCGTTAGAACACTTTTTATTATTATTTGACCAATTAAAAAACCGCTTAATACAAAGAAAATTTCTACACCCAAAAAACCGCATATATTAAATATCCTAAAATTATCGCTATACTTTGAAATAAAAGGTAATGAATGTGCAAAAACAACAAGTAATATCGCAACACATCGAGCTATATCTAGTCCGAAATTTCTATCTGAATGTTTCAAAACTATATCCTCCAAAAAATCGGTATATTTGTTCAATAATACTACCACTTTTTTGCTAAAAAAGAAAGTGGTAGTATTCAGGTAAACTAACAACAGTCATTTGGAACAGTGATTCATATGAGTTTTTATAGTTGCAAAAACTCATATACTTTCTCTGCGAGTATATCAGATAGATACTCTTGTATTGAGATCCAGAAATGTGTTGATGGGATTTTTGTTCCAGCTATGGATTGCTCGTTATTTCGAAAAAGTATAGGAACAATAGAATTATCTGCTAAATAGTCATAGCAGTCCGAAGCTATTTTTTCTGTGTTAGTGAATTCTATTTCTACAACTGGTTCTATTTTCACAGTTTGGCTCCATGCGCAACTGTTGTCACTAACCTTCACACTTTTAACTCTAACATACACGTCTTCTTGTTTTACAGCGTATGTAGAGGTAGTGACATTGCTAACTGTTTTAAGCACTGCGCCATTTAAACCTATAAAACTAAAATTGCTCAACTCTGTACTTGATGCTGTTATCTTCGTGCTAGTCGTAATTATTTCTATATCGTTGCCGTTCGAGGCATAAAAATTGCCAGCCCTAAGCTCCGACATAATAGTATCTTTGTTTTTAACATCAGTGTTTACGAGCACGTATCCCTTATCGAACTGCGAAGGGTCGTTTATGTTGTGGCAGTCATCGACTGCGATTGCGAGTACACCCCAATTCTGGGATAAAGCTTCGTCCCAGTGTTCTTCTGCATAGCTATTCGTATTTGCGTTGTAAACTTCTAGCATTTGTACATATGTGTACCCTTTTACTTCTACGGCAGTTGCATGAGGTTGTCCATCCCAGTTCAAGTGTGCCAACGAGCAAAGTTTATCGGCATTATGGTAAAAATCTAAAACTTCTTGTGGAACAGAGCTTGCGCTTTGCTCTGTTATATCGTATGCGGTAATGTGTCTCGTTTTTGTATCTTCAACGCTCACGATAGATATTAATCCGTCTATGCTTGCGCATGTGATAACATTGTGGTCGGTTATACACACAAAGGCGTATCCTTTGTTTTTATATTCGGTCAAAAGCTCTGTTGGCGTATTACCGCCGTCACTTTCCTTTGTGTGTGTGTGTGTTTCTCCTTTTAATAGGTATGTTTTTTTTATGTGCGGATTTATTATGCGTATCGTTTTAATCACCTTCTAGCATACAATATTTACTATCGTTTAGATATCCTTACATCTGCAGCCGTTATGTTCAGATTCGTTCCCGAGTTTTGCAATACAGAAATAGGCAAAACATATCCAGCTGTTACTTTTGCCGTTACGGTTGAGTTCAATCCGCATACAGCTAGAGCCGTAGGTTTAAGCCCATAACCAGTCCCGCCCGCGTCAGATATCAACCTCTCCCCATCTGCGTTCGCTTCAAAAGCGAGGTTTCTTAATTGCAGATCGTAAACACCCTCGTATAAAATCTCAATTTGCCCATTTATATTTATCTTGGCAAAGCCACTATCTGTTAATCCGGCAGGTACTATTCTACTTGTAAAAAATATATTTGTTGATGTGTTGTTCGGGATTAACTGATTTGCAGTTATCTTGTATTGTTCGTAATACGCAGTTTCCAACTTGTGTGCATTAAGTCCTGCGCTTGTTGCATAGTAAGCTGGCAACTGCCCTCCTAGTTTTTCTGCATCATCAACTACACCATTATTATTAGTGTCGTAGGTTTCCTTTGTCATATCTCCTGCGCCAGTACCATCAACACCCTTAGGTATTGCAAAATCAAAAACAGGATCAGTATCTGGACTTCCTGCTTGCCTAGTTACTGTGGCTGGATTGCCCGGTTGCAAAGTTGTTACAGTACCTACCGTAATATTAGGTACTGCTCCTGTTTCTCCAGTATCTCCTTTTTGTCCTACTAATGCCCAATAAGCATTGTATGTTGCAGGATATTCCGGTGGAGCATTGCCTAATGATTCGTCTACAACAAGCATAAACGAAGAACCCCCATAACTTACAATATTGTTACGGTGATATGTAAATTCAGAGTGGTAAGCTCCATAGTGCTTAGTATTTTCATATCTAAGTACTCGATTAGCTTCGTTCACTTCTCTCTGTGTCTCTGCCACTTCTCTTGTTGTCTCGGAGTTAAGCAGCGGATTAATGTCATTCTGTACCAGCTCAAAACCATTATTTATTTTAGTATATTCGTCCTTTATTTTGTTTTGGCCGTATAGGTTACAGTATTTATTTATCGCCATTTGTGCTATCGCCTCCCTCAAGACCTTCAATCATTCCATCGATTTCCGAAACAGCCAAGCCTATGCTCACATATTGTTTTTGCAGCTCTGCTATTTGATTAGTTAACTGAGCTTGTCTATTTAATAGCTGGATTTTTTCTGATTGAAGTTCTGATTTATTTAGCTGTCTTTCTGTAGTTTCAACGATAATTACGTTGCCATCTTTTATAGTAAATTCTTTGTTTAAAGTTGTTTGCTTTGCCATAGTGTCTCCTCCTTTAAGAAACGCTGATTAACCCAAAATTATCTTGCCCTAATATACCAAGAATACCGTTAATTTTTGATATAATTTGTGCTGTTGTTGCTGTGCTGTCTAAGTATGTTACGCCTGTTTTTCTACCGATAGGAGTTGCTCCAAAGAATCCTACGGTTGAACCCGAGTTGAAAGATACATCACAGCCACTATTAAACATGGCTACATTGTTGAAATAAACCCAGTTATTATTGAAATTTACGTCATCGTTAAAGCTAACAGGGCTACTTGAATCAAAATTAACACTACTACTAAAAAAATTAATACCATTATTAGCATAAAGAGTCATAGCATTACCACAATCCATATAACTACCACTGCCGTGTAAACTTGCGCCATAAGATGAGTAAACCTCAAGCCAGCCAGCTGTATTCATAGCAATACGAGAAGCATATGAGCCGTTTGTTCTAAAGTACAGAGCTTTACTTCCTGTAGAAGATAAGTCACCAATATTTACACTCTCGGCTAAGTTAGCCACTCCACCATTTAGTTGATTAGCGTAAATCTTACCCGTAATTATGTAGTCATACCCTAATATTGTGGTTAGCTGTGAACTGGTTAAAGCTCCTAAGTCTGCTGCGCTTTGAGGTATAAACGGTTTGTCAGTTACTTGCGTACCCCATGAAATCGTAGCATTGGCACCCATAGCAACATTTGTACCAACTTCTAAATTCTCTATTTGCGCAGTTGTTATCTTGCCAAATTCTGCAGATATGTTGGTAGCATATACTGTACCATCAAACACACCATCTGTAGCAAACAATGTTCCGCTAAACTTGTATTTACTATCTACAGGGTCAAAATAAAGTCTATCTTCTCCTCCAGCTTTAAAGGTTAGCTGGTCGCTGTTAAATATAACTTCTGAGCTACCATCACTCTTTTTAATGTTTAATCCATTTGCACGTCCTACGGTTACACCGTAGTATGGTTTATCTTCTTTGATGGTAGTTTTACTTAGGGTTTCTACCTTACGTGTTAGCGTTCCCCTAAATTCTGTTTGCTGCTCCGATTCTGATTGAGCAGATAGCTTTCCACTTAGACCGCCTCCAAAGCTTATTCTACTGTTTAGAATAAGCGTTCCAAAATTTCCGGTACCTTCCCAGTTAAAATTAGCATCGTTCCACGCTACAGGCATTTCATTCCATACTGGCGCTGGCGTTTCAAAATAAGTTACATCTATTCTATCTCCCGTTTCTAGGTATGGATAACAACGCCACTGCATAGTGTATGGCTTATACGAATATCCGTTAAGATCGGCAAATATCGAATTAAGCATTTCTTCGGTTACAAATGGGTTATATATTCTTAGCGTGTTTGCCTCTTCTCCTGTTCCTGCTTCTAAATATTCTCCATCACTGTTATATGTAATTACTATATGTGTAATTGTTTTAATTTCCCCATCTTGAGACAAACTACTATAATCCGCAGGAGTAATCGACTCTATCGAGGTATCATTTTTTGTAATATTTACAAATCCAAGCTTACCTTCTTTTGTTATTTTTGCGCAAGCTCCATGAGAAGCAGCTATATATCTTATTACTTCAGATATTGTGTAATCATAGTTAAATGGTATTGTGTATGCAGGATTTATCTGTATACTACTGTCTCTCTCCAAACCTAGCTGAGCGCATATGTCATCGAGTACTTCATCCATTGTTGCCGGAAATTCAAGTGTAGTTGCGTAAGCTTGATTTCCGAGAATTAGCTTATCGTAGCATGTAAATTTCCAGGTACCTTCGCTGAATTTTCGACTTTCTATGTAGAACTCACCTAGCTGCATCCATTCTGTATATTCTCCTTCCCAGTTGAAATTTGCATTAACCCATTCAATGTTTGCATTTCTCCATTCTACATCTAGTCCCAACCTTATGTACGGTTGTACCTTTGCGTTTCTAGTTATTACATCTGAAGTTCTTATTGTGCACATTAGATCAGATGATATTGCAGATCCTATTTCTAAGTTTGTTTCTGCGCAAATGCTATCATTTATTTCGAATTCTACAACTTCTGCCCCTGTATAGGTTGTATTGTTTATAACTATTTTTACATCTAGTATTCTTCCTGATGTTTTAAAAATATCTTTATATAAATCAGGTATGTTAAACAATTTTTCACCTTCTTACCATTTATTTTTCAGTTAAAGCAACCTTCAGCTCGTCCCACATTAATACTCCATCCTTTTCTATCGCTACCGGACAAGGGCGATTACCAACATAAAATGTTTTAGTAACATATGTACCTTCTTGCGGATCTGGATAGTAGACCTCAAAAAACAGATTAGACATGGCTTGCAATATAGTAGCAGTATCAGATTGATTCATTGCTGGCCATGATATTTCTATCTGCCTTTTTACGGCTATTCTGTCGCGGTGCAACATTCCGTCAGCTGTTCTTACTGTTGTGTTTCCATCGTCAAGATCTATAATCGTAACCGAAAAACTTTTCGGAGAACTAACTTTTGTATTATTAAATTTTAAATCCATCTACCTCACCAGCATTCTTTAAACTTATACTTATATTTCTAATACCGTATACCCTGATTTATTGTTTGCTTTTCTCATTGCATCCACTACAACTTTACCTAATTCTGTTTCTCCTATTTTAAGAATTATCGTTGTTGGTGAATCTTTTGTTTTTGCAGTATTGCTTACAGTATCTTTTATCATTCCTAAAAGATCATCTAGCGGAGATACCACTTCACGGCCACCAGGATTATCCCCTATTGTGGCCAGCATTTCACCGTTTGTTATACCTCCTGTTTTAAGACGTGGTATACTTATTTCTTTAACCTGGTTTAGATTTATACCGAAATTTTTACCGCCTAATCCCGGTACCCAATCAGGGATATCAAAACTTATTTTGTTTAGACCACTTATTATGAAATTTATTCCTTTAATAAAAGCGTTTACGAATACTTCTATTACTGTTATGTATCCGTTAATGTATAATTTGATTCCTTTTTTTATAAAATCAAACGCGGTTGTAAATCCGCTTTTAATCCCATTCCACGCTCCGCTGGCTCCTGCCTTTATTCCATCCCACATTCCTGTAAAGAAGTTTCCAACAGGTTGTACTATGTTTGTGCTAAACCACCCTGAAGCTTTTTGCCATACACCTACTATCCAATCCCAGCATACGCTAGCAGCTTTTTTTACATCATCCCAATGCTTTACAAGTAAAACCACTATGGCTATTACCGCTGCTATAGCAATTACTACAAGCCCTATAGGTGATGTTAAAAACGCCACTGCCGCACCAAAGGCAGTTGTTACTACCGTAGCTATTCCACACACTACATTCCAAGCGGTTGTTGCTGCTGTCATTGCTAATTGTGCAACTGTAGATGCTGCTAAGGCTATTTTATTCGCCAACATAGCCGCGGTGCTTGCTGTCCATTTTGCCGCTTGTTTTATTAGCTCAACTGTCGTTTTTGCTAAGCTTACTACAAAGTCCTTTGCGTACAATGCCGTTAGTGCGATTGTTTCTGCTTTATCCGCTAGCTTTGCTATCGTACACGCACTAATTGCTGTCGCTATCTTTTTTAAAGCAACAACTATGCCTCCAGATGTTTCTATAAACGATAATAACTCTGTTACTTTCCACACTGCAAAAAAAGCACTTATTGTTATTACTATTCCTTCTACAATAGGTTTATTTTCGGACATCCATGCACCAATGCTTTTTAATGCTTCAGCTACACCGTTTACTGCTGTAACAAATGTTTCTCCAGTCCAAGTTGCAATCGGCTGTAAAAAGTTTGTCCATAGCCAAGATGCTAAAGGCTCAAACGCTTGAAGCATTGGATTTAATACTGTTAGTGCCCCACTTAAAAGGTTTAGAAATGCAGGAATAGCATCGTTTATTACCCACGACCCGAAGGGCACAAGAACATTGTCATAAAAGCTTTTAAGATACTCACTCACAGTGCTTATTAAAGGCTCAGCAGACTTTTTTAGATTTTCAAATGCCACTGTAATAGGTTCAAATATCTTTTTTATGTTATCCGCCATTTTTTGAATTCCAGGATCTATTGTTGAATTTTTATCTGATGGATTTGTTACACTTGATTGTGCTGCTGTACCTCCTGAACCCTCACTATCTGAGCCAAAGCTTAATGTGTTTAGCTGGTCAAATCCTGCAAGAGCGTTTTTTGCTTTTTTACCAGCTTTCTGCGTTTCGTCCCCCAAGTTGCTCATTGCATCAGCCTGTTCTTGCGTTTCTGTCGCTCCAGCGGCAACCTTCCCGAATAGAGCTTGTGTGAACTGGGCGAATACACTTGTTACTGCTTCTATCTTATTTGCTAGTGCCGTTAATGCAGGAAGTACCGTATTGTATATAGGCAAAAACGCTTGACCAATATTTAGCTGTATATTCTTCAGACTTGCTAAAAACATCGCTTGTCTGGTCTGGGTAGTGTCCGCAAGAGTATCTCCATATCTGTCGTAAGTTTGCTCCAAAATAGCAGCTAGTCTTATTTGTTGCTGAGTCTGAAAATTAAGCTGTGCCCATGATTTTCCGTTAGCAAATTGTTTAAAGGCTTTCGTGGACTCAAGCATTGATATCTGAGTATATACGCCTAAATCTTCTATTGCTTCAGTGCTACCCATCATACCACTTCTAATTCTTTCAGATACATCGTCATAACTTCGTCCGGTTTTGGAGGAAATAATGGCAGCAGCTTTCATTAGTTTTTGGGTTTGGTCTGCGGTTTGCTTTGAATTAGTCATAAAGCTGTCAAGCAAGTTAGAAAAAGTAGAACCGTATTTATACGCTTCTGCCTTACCCATTCCCCAAGCCCTAGATTGTGTTTCAACCCAGTTATTAAAAAAACTTGATGACTGCTCCATGTTTCTCTTTATGTTGTCTAAAGAACTCTCTACGCCCATAGCCATTTTTGTAGAATCTTTTATAAGCGAACCTATTGCTATTGTGCCAAGAGTTGCGGTAACGGCTTTAACCGATTTTCCTATATTGCTTTGGAATGTTTTGAATTGTGTTTGCGTTTTTGCAATTGCTTTTGTTATTCCCGAGAAATCAGCACCACCACGAACAATAAAATTACTTTTTGCCACCCATTACCACCTCCCCACCGAAAATGCTATTTAAAGCCCTAACTTTTGCAAGCATTTCATTATTAGACATTTCCTTTTTCTTTTCTTCTGTGTCGAGTATTTTTTTAATATCGACCTTTTTTTGCCATACCCAGCGCGATATCAAATAAGCCTGATAAATACTTTCTTTTATATTTTCTTCTTTGTGCTTCTTGTATACTTCAACTTGAATATCAAGTATTTTCGGAGTAATTTTAAGAAACTCACTGTAACTAATACCAATAAGGGCAGCTGTTTTAAAACATTCTTCCTCATAGTCCCCTATTTCTTCTTTGCTGCCCTCTGACCGTTTTTTGAATCATCTTGCTTTCCGAACGTGTCCTCCATAATCTGAGCAAACATTTCAAGAGCTTTTTTAATTCCTAGGTGTTTATCAAGCAACTGGGTTACTTGTTCTAATGTCAATCCCTTATCTTCATGCATAAGTCCACAGTAAAAAATTACAGGTATGTAGTCTTCTATGTCTTCATTTTCATAATCAAACTTAGCAAGACTTTTCCCCGTCATTTTTTTAAATAACTGCAAACCTTCAAAACCTAGAAGTATGTTACGATTTTTATCCAAAGTTACTGGTGTATACATTTATATCCTCCCGTTTAATAAAAGTTTATGATTATTACCCTGCGGTTACTGTCAATACTGGTTTTCCACTAACTTTAATAGTTGCACTAAAACCGATTGTCCCGTCAACTTCAACGTCACCAACTTTAAAGCCTGTTACAACTCCCTCAAATGCCCATTCCGCCGCTGGTGTTGTTGGAAATGTAATCTTATAGTCTTCTGCTGTTCCTGCATCAAGTGAAGTTTGTAACGCAATCTGTCCACTTGCTGTGTCTGGTTCAAAGAATCCTTCGATTGCTACCTCTCCAGCATCTTTAAATGATCCAATAAATTCACGATATCCTCCATCAGAATCTAATGTGGTGACATCTATTGTATCAGCTGTGATTTCGATACCACCGATACTTGTTAATCCTCCAATTTCAACTGGTGTTGTTGTACCCTTACTTATTTTTGTTCCTAATGCTCGTTTTGGCATCTCATAACCTCCTAATGATAAATTGTAAAATCTATAATGCCTCTGTTTACTTTAAGTTCTGGTTCCCAAGTTTCATCTATGTTGTTAATCTCTAAATCCTCTACATAGATACCCTCAGTGCCTATATTTGTGTTTATTGAATCAATTAAAAAAGCCTCTACTTTTTTAGTTAGAGACTTCATATCTGAATATTTTGTTGCCATACATGAAAACATATAGCTTAATGCTCGTTTATCTGTATATCCTTCAAGTGTTTTGGTACGCTTAGTACTTATCCTAGCGTATACTAAATACGGTTTAATGCAAGTTTCTGGGGCATTGGTGGGGTATATGTTTCCGGCAAGCTCAGGGATTTTGCTTTCTAACTCATATCTTAATGCTTTTTCCATTACTTTAGCCCCGCTTTCGCAATTTCTACATCTATTTTAGTTTTCATGGTACTTACCATAGTTTTTTCTATTTTGCTAACATTGTCTGTTAAACTATTGTGAATAAATCTGAATCCAGGTATGTATTTTCCGTTTCGTGCGAAGAATCCGTATTCTTGTGATATAGGATAGTATCCGGTAATCTTGCCCTCTGCGTTTTTCTTTTGAAACACATCATTCATAGATTTATCAAATACTACCCTATATACTTTTTTGCCTTTTGTGCTAGACTTTTCTCCAGCTAGTTTTATACCCTTTTTGAGCATTCCAGTATCATATGGTGCATTGGCTTTTGAATCTCTTAGAGCAATGTTCATACCTTTTTTGGCTGATGCAGTGACATGTTTTTGAGGTACTTTTCCGAGTTTTTCTAAGTCTCTTTGTAGTTTCGCCATACCCTCTATTCTAAAACTAGCTCTTACCAATCACTTCACCGCCTTACAATAGCACAATAACTCTTTATGTGCGGAATCTACATCTATAGCAGATAGAATTTCATACATCTCGGTACCATGCTGAATGCGCATATCGTTTGTAATTCCTTGCGTATATCTACAGTTAAATTTAACTTCTACCTTAGAATCAGTAGTGAGTGCTGTAAAAAATTCATTTCCTAGTATGGGTTGCTTACTTGCCCATACAGATTTAAATACTTCATATTCCCCTGTCAATTCTCCGTAATCATCTCGTGCTGGTTTTCCATCTACCACAAGTTTAATTTGTAAGAAGCTTATTCTTTTATTATAATTACCTGGATTAAATTGTTTAGACATAAAACCTCCTAAAGCAGATTAATACAGTACATACCGAGTATTGTGTCAACAACTTTGTTTAGATTACTTTTATCTACATACATTGTTCGGTTATCATACATATCCTGACACAAAATCATAACCACTATGTAGAAATCTTCGTAATCATCAAGTGTTTTTTCACCTACAGTTGTTGATGAAATTGGTATGCCTGTGTACCCTGAAATGAATTTTTTCGCCACTGTGAGTAGTGGAGCTAATTCAGCAGCTAATTCAGCTAATTCATCTTCTGTATACTCTCCTGTACCCAATTTAAGATAGTCAGCGATATTACTTACTTGTATTTCGCTTACTTTCAATGATTATTCACCTCTCTTTATTATACATCTGCAACCATTATTCCAGCTGCTTTCAATGCATCTAACAGAGCTTTGAACTCTGCCGCTGTGGGTGTTGCTCCCGCAGCATCTGCAACATTACTTGCTTGTTTTACTAATCCAGCTACTGTAGGCGTCGCTTCAATTGCATAAGTTGGCACGTATAATTTAGATGATGTAGTATCAATTTTTACTTCTACGGTATCGCCAGCACCTTTGGCGGCTGCTTTAATTCCTCCCAGTACTGTAGCGGTAGCTGCTTCGGTTATGCCTGTAATTCCTGTAACTTCTGCGCTTTCCGATACTGTCATTTTTCCATTTATTAATATTTCTCCACCTATTACTGTTTTTTCTCCACCTTGCTCCGTATAATTTTTTGCATTGTACATAAAATCACCTCTCTCTTTATAAAAAGTGAGGCGTAGATTTAACTACGCCTTCATTACCATTGAAGCTATTTTTTGAGCATTTTCTACTTTGGAATCAATTTCAACCCAACCCACTACTCCAACTGCATGTTGAGTCGCAAAAACCTCTCTAAGCACTTCTATGTTAATATTTTCTGAAAGTTTAACAGCTAATCCACTCATATCTCCATAATGAATAACAGTTTTTCCAGCTTCTATTCCTGATACATTATCACTAGTGTAAACATCTTTTCCTAGTAAGGTATATCCCCATTTAGCCGTAACATCTTTATTTAGCAGATAATTTCCACTTCCATCTTTTAACTTTCTGATCGCTTTTCTTGTAGATTTATTCATTACCCAAATTGCTTGAGTTTGATATACATCTGGTATTTCTTCTTGCAGATCTATTAATTCATCTGCTGTTATTGCAGTTGAGCTTGTAGTTGTTACCTTTTGTGTTACTGTGGAAAGCCCTGCAATTTTATCAGTAGTGCCATTTAATAACTCTTTTTCAATCCATTTAGAAATAGCTTCTGACATAGCACCAACAACAAATGGTACTATAGCAAATTGCGAGTTGTTTATTAAAGATTTTGATATTTTACTTAAGGCTCCAGCAAGAAATCCTTTTAATTCAATACTTGTAAATTTTCCTGATGTAGATGTTAGATCCGCAAATTCTGTAGCATATGCCATAGTTATGGATTGAGTGTTTTCATCGTAATACGGTATACTTAGCGTTCCGCCTATATTGTATCTGGTAGACAATTGATAAATTGGGCATATATCATATACTTTTTTTATAATTTTATTAGCAATAGTTGAAGGTATTATGGCTCCGTTATCGCCTGTAGTTAAATTTACATCTGCTCTTTCTTCAACTACACCGCGAATGTAATTTTCAAAAGCTTTTTCTTCTTTTACAGCTCTTTTTTCAGCTTCTGTCATGTTTCCATCATCACTAGATGTTTTTTTGTAATTTGAAATAGATCTGGCTCTTTCTTCCGCTTGTATTGTTGCATCAATGTTTTTTATTTTCTTTTCAATTTCTGTAAAATTTGTTTGTTCATCTGTTGTCATTGCTCTAGTTTCAGCTTTTGCCTTGTCTAGAATATTTTGCATCTCTTCCTCTAGGTCAGCTCTTTGCTCTTCTAAATCTTTTAATTTTGCCCTGTATTCTATAGTTAGTCCATAGGAAGGTACAAAAAACACTAATATTACAACAAAAATCCTCTTTAAAATTTTTAACATGTCCTTTTTTTCCTCTCTTTTTTAAAATTAAAATAAGCCAAAATTATTTATTGGCTTTAATCTTGTTTAACCTGGCTTCGTATTCCGAATAATCTATTTGAGTTGATTCATCAACTATAACCGCTCTAAATTCATCTCCTCTATGTTCAGTTATTTCTTCCTCTTCTGCCCTTTGCTCAATTAACGTTCCTGCATATACCGGAGATAACCGTTTAATTAAAGACACTTCAAATAGTTTAAGTTTTTTGATGTGCCTTCGTGGGATTTGTTCAGCTCTTTCTTCTATGTAGTCCTTTACAACCTTCATAGCGAAAGACCAACCTTTTAATTTTTTATTTTTGGCATCTTGTATTACTTCCGGATCTGTAATAGTAGCTATTACTCTAAGCCCAATATTATCTTCATATAATTCTATACTGCCATCTTTTGTGTTCCCAAGTTTACGATTTTTGTCGTGGTCAAGTAACATGTCAACATTGTCTGTGCTGTCTAGTGCATCTTGAAACGCTTTTGGTTCAATCATCTCTACTACTTTTCCCTTTGGAGTTATGACAGGCTTGCTATCTCTACCCACTGCGTTTACATAGCCATCAAGCAGCACTGAATCACTTCTTATTTCAATTCTCATTTTATTAATCACCCCCCTTCAATTCATCCATTTTTTGTGTCCGATTTGTGTTCGGCGTATATACTTCGCCTGTTTTTGGGTTATAAAGTACACTATCAAGACCAAGTTTTATCCAATCAATTCCTAGTGATGGTAAGTTTTCCATGAATCTAACCTCATCAATTTGTATAAAGTTAGCATCAATAGCTGTTTTGTATGCCTCAAATCTTTCTTTTATAGAACCTTTTAGAATTTCTTTAGTGTCAAACTCCCAATAAAAAACTCCCTCTCCGGATTTTTCTTTCTCCAGTAGGAAGTCTCTATTTAAAGCACATTCAATTACTTTTAAAACTGGCATTACACCTATTTTAAAACCATTTGTATACTCTTTTTCCGAAGCAGTGCCATTGATAATATTTACAGGTATATTAAAAATTTTACAAATTTCACCTGAATTACTTACTTTATTTTCATTGAGCTGCATTTCTACCGATGTATTACTGGCTTCTTGAAATTCTAACCCTTTGTTCAGCACTACAACATTATCACTGTTATTGCCATAAAGGTTTCTCCATGCTTCTTTGAGTGTATCAATAGTACTTTGCTCAAGCTTGGTTTCAGACTTTAAAAATCCTTTTTTGTTGCCACCCTTTTTTACTAAAGTTTCTTCAAAAACTATTGAATTATAACTAACGCTGAGCATTTTATTATTTTCTTCTGTTATACTTATTCCTTCAGCTCCATCTTTAGTATTCCTTAAAAGTTTAATAAACTGATAAGGTTTGTACGGAATACCATTTACCCAAATATCATAATCTTTAAAAATTGGATCTACATTTTTAATAATGGATATGTATTTCTCATCAACGTAATAAACCCCTGTAAACTGATTTTTTTCTTTTTTTATGTAAGCATATCCACCTTTGCCAAGAAAGTAATCGGCAATTAATGCTCTCCAAAATTGTAATGCATCGAGAGTGTCTCCTGGATCGTCATTTAGGAGTTTAACTCTTTTATCTCCTTTAATTTCTTCTGCTTTTCCGTTACTTTCTCGGTATAGCTTTATTGGTAGCATTGAGACTGTATCTGCTATAAAGTTAATGCAACTTTTTACACTTGGTATATTTAGAGCCTGTTCTCTAGTGATATCAGTGTTTCCTAACAAAGCTTTTAATAATAAATCATCTACGGGTGTACTTGTTTCATCAGCTCTTTTTTCTGTTTTTCTTTTAAACCATACCATTTTATTGTTCTCACCACCTTTCTATATGACTTGAACTGTGAATCCATTATTTCCAAACAACAATTCCTGTTCAATCAGATAAGTTGAGTTAATATTTCCTATTACCTGGTCGACTTTTCCCGCTGATTTCTTTTTATTTACATATTTATTTTTGTTTGTATCTTCCGTGCATCTGGCGTTTTGAAAATTAATTTCTAACATAATATTTTCATCATAAAAATATTTTTTGTTTAGTATTTTTTCTTTAAGCCATTTTGTAGGAGAATGCAAAACGCTTGAATGTTGTTTAATGTCAACACATTCATATCCTTTAGCTTCGAATTTTTGTACGGAGCTTAACGCATTCCATCTGTCATATCCAATTTGTACAATTGTTACTCCATATTTTTCTTCTAAGGTTAGCACATAGTTTTCAACTTCTAAGTAGTCAATAACTTCATTTCCGCATTCTATGCAAACGCCTTTTTTTATTAAACGGTCATAATCTACGCCTTCTTTTTTACTTTTCTTTTTCTTTTTGTCTTTAGGAATAAACCCCATTGTTCTTGTATAAAGAATTGCATCATCTTTATTTGTGCCATCAAATGTTTTCATATCAACCGATACATTATCGTCCGATATCGATAAATCAAGACCTATCCATACCCTTCTACCTCTCCACCATCCATCATCCTTAACGCGCTTGCATTGTCTAACCTTAGTAACCTCAATATATCCCTCTACTCCAAGGCCTTTGTATTTTATATTATTATGCTTACATAGGTAGTTTTCACGCTTATTCTCGTAATCTACGGCATCGTTCCGCATTTCCTTTATTGCTTGAAATATATAATCATGTGCTACCGCTACAGGGTTACTCTGATAAATTACCAAATCCTCTGTCTGCCATTTATCATCTGTTAAAAATTCGTCATCAGGCTCATATAGGAGTGAGAATCTTCTTTTACTATCTCTGAGACCGTCAAGTGTCTTTTTAGATATATCTATTTCATCAATCATGGCATTGTTATCATTTGGGTATTGAGTACTGATAATAATTCCAAGTTTATTAAATAGCGTTATTTGTGATGATCTCATTGCTTCAATCGGATAACTGTCCATTGCTCCAGCTTCATCAGCTAAAAAAGCATTAGCAAGCTTACCATCCATTTTATCTTCGCTGTAAGCAAGTGGAGTGTATTCGCTTTCGGTCAATAAGCATCTAATTTCACTTCTCAATATCTTAAAAGCATCATTTTCAACTAGTGCCGGACTTACTTTTATTATTTTTCTGATTGCAAGTTGCAACTCTTTTGATAGCTTTAAATCAGGAGCTACGGAAAAGAATCGGCTAAACTGTGGATCAGTAAGCATTAATAAAATAAAAATAACCCCAGAATTGAAGGTTTTAAAGTTCTTACGGCTTATCTCCAATAAAGCGGTTATATAGTATCTTATATCCTTGTTTTCTTCATTTCTTAATTTTGTGCAAAGCACCGCAATTATTAATAACCATGCATAATCCTCTAGGCCTTCATCCAACGGACATTTTAAATCTGGATGAACCATTAACTTAAGTATTTTGCAAATCTTGTTATATGCTTTCTCATCAAAGTATGCTTCTGGATCATTTTTGTCAACTATGTCAATCCATGCTTTAGCTTGTTTTTTTACATAAATGCCGACTTTACGATTGCCGGGTTCTAAACACCACAGAGCGTATTTATAAGCTTTACTGTCCTTAACCATCTTTCAATGCCTTTAGTAAAGGATTTTCGCTTTTATCATCTTTCTTAGGTATGCTTCTCAGTGCTGCAGCAATCGTCATTATGTTTTCCTTTTCTATATCAAGGAGCATCTTCCGCTTTGTCTGAATTTGTGAATCACAACGTAAAAAGTTATCAAGCAATTCCGAATAAGCATTAGCATATGACTTTATAAGTTTTGCCCTTTCTTTAGGAGGAGCATTACTTATTTCTTCGTTAAATCTTTCATCGAGTTTAACTATCATCTGATAGCAGTTTTCTCTCTTGTTTTGTAAATCGTCACATTCCGCTACCATCATACAATAACGATTTATAATTATTTCATAAATCGCATCATTTTTATTAATATTCTTAAGGAGCTTGTTAAGTCTTTGAAACTCCTTATGCGCTATATGATTGCTTTTTACTTCTGGACGCTCTTTTAATGCCTTACCAGTTGCTAAAGCTTTTTCTCCTTCTTGCCTTTGCTTTAATTCTTTCTTTGTCCGGTGTGATTTTTTCTCATTTTTTAATACTGTAAATGGTTTTGGTGGTGTCGGCATTAAAATTCATCTCCTTTCAAAAAGCTGATGTGGGAATATTTTATGCGTGTGGGTGGACACGTGGTGTTCCCGAGTTCAAAATTTTTGCTATTGACACCCCCGGGGGCATTATGTCGAATTATGTCATTTTGCGCCCTTCTCCTGCTCCTTTACAATCCTCTGTATAAGTTCTCGTGGTATCTCTTTACGCTCTGCCATCTCGTGATGTGTCTCACATATAGTAATAAGATTATCGTTGTCTAAACGCCTCTCAAAGTCCTCTTCTAATGGCGTTATGTGATGTACCTCTAAGTCTGTGTAATTATATTGGTTTTTTGTATTGTATAACTTTCGTATGCATATTTGGCATAGATACTTATCACGTTGCTTAATCTCATCACGCTTAGACTGCCATGCTTTAGTCCATCTAAAACGGTCTTTGTTATTACCTTTCTTTTTTCTTTTGGGCTTATACCCACAATCATGCTTACTATCATGAATGCGACCACAATACTTGCAACTCTTAAGCATAATATTCTGTCCTTTCACTCATAACTTAAAAAATTTATATATCTCCAGATGTTTATTCATATCATCACTTTAAAGCATCAGCCTGTAACATTAAAATTACAAATTTCCCCATAACTGATTCAAGTTTGTTTGCATCTTCAGTTTCCAGCGCCTCAACTATTTCTCCCGATGTATCTCTTAATTTTTTAAAGAATTCAAGTTGTTCCATAATAATTCCACATCCTTTCAAGTATAATAAAAAGCACCTATTTAATCAGGTGCTTTTACAGTTCTCGCTAGTTAGTTGTTGTCGTTATCGTTATCCTTGTCCTTGCCAAGATTAACTATTGTATTATATACATCCTCAATTAATCCGGGCAACTCTTGATGTTTAACTGGAATACAATTATTTTGAGTTCCCCAGGCATGTATATAGTTGCATACAACTTCTACTGTTAATTCCTTATCTGTCTTTGCCATTATCACACCCCCTTTTTGTTTCAATATTCTACACAAAAAGGAAATTCCCTGCAATAGACTAACAAAAAGTAGCTGCCACAACGACAACTACTTTTTGTTAAACATATACTATATGCAATTCCAACTTCTCTAACTATATATAACTTACCACATTTTATACCCTCATTACTGCAAACTTTTTAAAAAATTATTTAATTCTTAATCCTCTCTCTATTGCAAACATTTCTCTTGCTTTGCGTAACCAGTAATATATTTGTCTTTCAGATGCCGGAATATGTATTTCACAATGGTGTACTCTATCTTGTATATCTCCTTTTTCTAGGTCTTTCCAGCAATCTTTAAAGTATACATCTTCAATCACTTTACATATTGCTAAACCATTTGTCATTAGTCCTAGCTGGTACATAGTTCTTTCTGTTGCTTCTATATCTGCAAATTCTGCAGCTCTTGTCTGTAGAATTGTTTCTTTACTTACTAATGCTGCTTCTGTTGGCTTAGATATTCCGTTTCCTTGACCATGTTGTGCATCTTGCTGTAATCTATTTAAATAATCTTTTTTACTGCCAACTTTCGCATAAAATCTAAATGCTGCTGTTGCATAATCGCGTATATTATCTTTAGACATTAGTTCTCTTCTCTCCTTTCCTCTTCCGTTGTATTATCTATATCACTTCGCCATGCACCGCCTAAAAGTTTGCTCTTTTAGTTGTTCGGTGAGGCTTGTGTAAATTTGAGTAGTAGCTACACTCTCATGTCCTAATATATTTTGTACCATAACTACGTCAGCACCGTTTTCTAATAAGTGAGTTGCTATCGTATGTCTAAATATATGTGGATGTAGTTCTTTATTTATGTTAGCTTTAATTTTTATCTTATCTATTTCTTTTTGAATTGCTCTGCCTCCAAGTCTATTGTGAGGCTTTCTCTCAGTTACGAACAGTGCTGGATTGTTGTCTGTCCTGCTATCAATATATTTGTTTAATGCTCTAAGTGTTTTCCATGTGAAAAACACTGTTCTTTCTTTGTTGCCTTTACCTATCACCGTAGCAGACTGTTTAGCTTTATCTATATCATTTATATTCATGTCCACCAGCTCTGATAGTCTGCAACCTGTAGAGTATAGAACTTCTACCAGTGCTTTTTGTCTTAATGTTTCACAGCCTTCTCTAACCATTTCTAATTCTTCTGGAGATAGTGCTTTTATTAGCCTCTTCTCTTTTCTAGGTCTCTTAATGTTGTGTGTTGGATTTTTTATAATTATTTCTTCATCTGTGAGCCAGTTGAAGAAGCTTTTTAATGTGTATATTTTTGTGGATATTGTGCTGTTCTTTAGGTTTGAGTAATTGCCTAAGTATAATCTAATATCTTGAGTTGTAATATCTTCCGTTCTCTTTTTAACTACTTTTGCAAATGTTTTAAGTTCTAGTGTGTATCTATCTAATGTGCTCTGTCTAAGACCTTCTATTTTCTTCGTATGTATGAAGGATTCCATCTTACTGTTTATATCCTCTCCTTCATCTGTTTTCTTTGGATTTATGTCATATTGGCAGAGTACACTTTTTATCTCTGGTATTTTATCAGGGCAAAGTATAGCTAATTGGTTAAATAGATTATAATTTGCTGTAAGTTCTAATATCGCTTCTATACCTCTTCGCCACCTTTTCTTTTGTAATGATTATTGTTTATTTATGTTATTCTTTCAAACCTTCCCTTGATGTGATCACTCCAAGAAGGGTTTGTGTTTATCAACCTTGGATTGTCGTAAATGTTGCCTAATACTTCTAATTCTTGTACATCACTCCATAGATATGTGCCATTTTTACCGTCGAAACTTTCAATTACAAATGAACCTTCTCCGAATTTTACTATACCTATAAATCCGTCGTATTCATCACCCATCATTCCGCTTTCACGTTTTACGATATCGCCCTCATAGATATCTATTATATGATTTTTGTCTGTAATACCAGTGCATCTGCCAACTGTATTTGTATCTACCTCTTTTGCATGAGCTTGTATGAAATCTCCCAAAACAGTATATGTTTCGCAAATATATGCACTTCCAACACTTTTTAATAAGTCACCGCAAATCCATAAGCCATTTTCTGTCTTGCCTCTGAATTTAATTTCCTCTTCCATTATTCTCACCCTTTCTTAATTTTTCCTTTTCAATATCTTTAAATCGCCCACTTGGTAGGCTTCAAATCAGATTTTAAGTATAATGGATGCTTTGGTATGCCATCTTTAGATAAATCAATATAATATGGTTTTATTCCGTTATCCTTTAATAATTTAATTACATGCTTATCCTGATTTTTATATGTGCCATTCGTTCCCCATGCAGCTATTACCATTTCAGCATCTTTTATAGCCTTAATAATATATGTATCGTTTTCGGGTCCTATAGGGTCATTTGCCTTCTTTAATTCTGTCGGAAGTGTAGTTCTATATCCAAATAAATTAACGACTTCTAATGAACCAAAACCCCATACTTGCGAAAACCTCATGCAACGTCTTAAAGTAGGATCATCATTATTTGCATCTGCTGTCGAACCGTTCAGCATAATAAAAACTATTTTTGGCTTTGATTCATCCCATACTCGCCAAAGCTGGTATCTGTATTTGCCCGTTTCATCTATAACTGCACCTTTAATCATTTATTAGTTCACTCCTTTCGCAATCTGTTTATTTTGTACACTTAATAATTTATTTTTAGCCCAACCATCGGAATAAGAATTATATAAACTGCTCTACTATTTTTATCTATATAAGCACCTATCCACAAATCGTACCATCTAAAAAACGGTTTTATTTTCATATCTTATCCTCACTCTTTATTTGTCCTGTGAACTAATTTTTGTTTGCTTATAAGCTTTAAAATAAAATATATTATCAAAGCAAATACCTATAGTAATAAGTATAAAAGCAACATTTGTTGGTATTGTAACAATAAAACTTATTCCGAATCCCATTAAGCTGCTTAGATTAGAAATTAGATCTGAATTATTATCATACCTTTCTCTTTTGTTATCTGAGTTGTATCGACTTGCTCTCAGCTTGTTTGCACCGCACATGATATTCTTAGTAATTAAAGCAAACAAGAACGTATCCAATATGTAATATGTTTTATTAGTTATTGATCCTGCTAATACTAGTATTGCAATAAGTGTATACGTAATAGCTTCTATTCCCAGCAAATGTCCATACTTTGTATATAGTTTTACAGAATACTTATTCCAAATTAAAGGGAACAAAATGCCAGAAACACATATTACCATTGAGTTCAGTGCTATTATCTTACTATTTATATCTTTAATTAATACAAAATGAATTACTGGGTAAGCAGTTGAATAAAATAAATTACTTATAAAGTTTGCGATTAATAATTCGTCTTTTAATAAATTTTTAATATATTCACCTTCTTTCTATAGGCACAATCTATTTATTTCATGTTCATCTTTTCTAAGAATTCTTTTTCGGTCTGCCAATTAAGAGGATTCTGTATTTCGGCTGTTTCCCAATCTCCGTCACATCCAGTATCCTCATCAAATTTGTACCTTTCATATGCATGTGGACTTTCTTCATCCTTGTCTGGTATCAAAGCACTTAGACTATAAAATGCTGGTACACCATCAAAGCAGTATGTTTGTGGAATATCTTCTGATTCCATTCTCATGACATCGCAAGTGTTATCTTCTATTATTGCACCACGCTCCATAACTTGCTTTTTGGTCAATGTGCATTTACTATCTCCACAGAATTCACACATAATTTTCCCTACCTTTCCTTCGTAACCTTCTTATATCATGAATAAAATGCTTCGCTCAAATCAATATCAGCATCCCAATCTCTACCATACTTATATCTCACTTTGGCATACAGTTCAGAGTATTTTTTTTGGTAATCCCTCTTATCATTTTCAAGGTTCTTAATTTTAGTCTTTAATTGATTTATGTAGTTTGGATTTTCAATCTTTTGCAGTTTTTCAGCATCACGACATAATGAGCGAATTAAAGAATTTTTTAAAACCTGTTCATCAATAGACAAAGACTGTTTTTTAGCTTTTTTCATACACCAGTCACCGATATAAACTCCTATATGACAAGGAATCTCGTCTTTTACTTGTTCATAAAGTTCCTTAGTCATAACATAATAGTTATAATGTCCAAGGAATGTTTTATGTGCTTTACTGTGATAATCAGCTTTGGAAACTTTAATCTCATAAAACCTAAATATACCTTTTGTGTCATAGGTCATATAATCTACTCTTTCCTCACCAAACCACCCAATAGTAACTTCAAAACAGCAGAATACACCTTGCTTACTTGTGGCTTTATGTATTTTTCTTTCCAGTTCAGTAGTAAGCTCCGTTTTGTCCAAATCAACCACCTTCTTTCGCTCAGTATCTATTTTAATAGCAAACTAGAAACCATTCCAAACGTCCTCTTGCTTATATCTAAAACACTCTTTGTCATTGCACTCTTCCGATAGCAAATCAGCAATTCTTTTTCTGCTCCTGCTAATATATACTTTGCTATTCGGCACACCTATTCTTGAGTTCGGGATACCTAATTCTAATTTATTATCAATCTCTAATATAGTTTTATAATCATTCTCGCAAGTATCTTTGCATTCCTTAAAAAAATAGTTTGTATGAAATGGACAAAATAAACACGCACTACCAAGTGTTTCTAAACCCCAATATTCTCGTACATAAGCATAATTATCTGCTCTTACCAACCCCATTTCTACCATCGGAAATTTATTTATAAATAGCTTATGCTTACTATCAAAAATTCTTTGTTGCTCCTCAAACGTAAAACCAATATGCATTTCATGAGCCTGTATATCCTCTTGCCTAGTTCTTTCACCTTTTCTATATCCCAACAAGTTCCACCTAACAAAATTTTGAATTTGAACAATTTTGTAATCAATAGTGCAATGTCTTGTCATTTTACCCTTCTTTCCACTCTCGTCAATGCTCCAAAAAGGGATAGTGACAACTCTATTAATTCCATAATTCTTAATATAATCATCTTTTAAATTCTTTTCTTTCAAAATGTAAAAAGGTATCCCAGCTCTGTCACATGAAACTTTAATAAACTCAACTTGATCATATACCCATTTACGTTCACCGCCTAAATCACAAAAGATAATTGCATCGTAAATTGGTACAAAAGGGTGTCGTTCTTTACCCATTATTGCATTTTCGCAACTCATAAGGGCTAATGCTGTGCTTTGTTGCCCTGCTCCACAACTTAATATTTTCATATCGTTCACGTCTGAACGAGTAGCTACTCTTTATCTAGAATTATTCTTAGCTCCTTTCCGTCGCTAAATATTTGTTTCACGCAATACCCTTCATGAATACCATCCAGTGCGTTTTGCTTCTTTTATCACCAAATAGCGGAGTATAATTTATTGCTTTTATAACATCCCTAAGTTTTATTTGGTCTTCGTTCCATTTGAATACCAGCAATCCATACGGCTCTAATACTCTCATGCACTCGTCAAAACCTTGTTTAATTTCTTGTGGCCAAGTATCTATATTTAATTTCCCGTACTTTTTGGCCAACCACGAATTTTCCCCAGCCCTAATCAAATGCGGTGGGTCAAACACAGCTAATTTAAAGCTATTATCTGCATAAGGTATATCTTTAAAGTCGCCCATTACATCAGGCTTAATGACAAGTTTTCTTCCATCGCACAATGTATCTTCTAACTCTCTAATATCCATGTAAACCGTATTCTCATTATTCTTTTTAAACCAAAACATTTTAGATCCACAACACACATCAATAATTGTTTTATTCAAATCCTCACCCCCGCCGTTATTTCATAATGTAATTAAATTAAGTATTATCCACTTGTATATCTAAAACTGATTTTCTCGCTGCTCCAACAGTTTTGACATTCATTTCTAATATATTTAATGGAATATCCTTTGCATTGCCTTTATATATATTTTCAAAACCTTCATTGTTTGATTTATATATAATCACTTTGTCAAACACTATATTTATTAACTCTTTAACTTTCATAAATCCTCCTTCCAAAGTTCATGTTGTATTTAAATCACGTTCATCGCCATCATCAGAACACTGGCAATCAATACATTCACTTGCAGTAATTTTATCAGTAGTCTCAAATTCACTGTCTTTTACCACCTCAAATTTATTCCACAGCCACCGCAAAATATTTAACAGATCGTCCTTTGTAGTACCATTGTGAGTAACTAAATCTATTTCTTCTTGACATGCTTTTATTTTTTGCTGTTCAGTCATTTTATCCCATGGGTATTTCATTCATGCTCACCCCTTTTGTTTAATACTCATAATCACATAATTATTAGGTATTCCAAGATTCCCACCCTCTAGTAAATAAATCACTTCCACATCTATAAACTGCCCTGTTGTTTCCTCTTCTTTTTGTAAATATTCAAATAACCGTAATATATCACCAACCTTGTAGTCTCTATCATTTAGCCGATATTCAAAGGTCTTAATTCCTCTTCTGACTGCCTCAAATTGCTCAGGATAAGTTTTAAGTTGATGGTTTATTTTATATTCTGGTTTTATGGTGTCCGTTTCGGACACTTCTTTACTAAACATTGCTGTTTCTGCTACTCTCTCAGCTTCTACAGTTGCCTGCAATACTCTTACTGTTGCATGTTCCGCTTTTTTAACCGCTTTATCAATTTGTTTTTCAACATTATCTATTGCAGTTTGCTGTAGTTCTCTTACCCGCTCCGCTATATTCTTTGGTATTACCTCTTCACCAGTTGCTATGGAAGATACAATCACTTTTTGCTCTTCTGGTGGCAGCTTTGATGTTTCATATGCAACTGTTATTCCCATATTGCCCGCCTTGAATTGCTCTTTTGCTTCATCGGTAAGGCTAGAACCTATCTTTTCCATCCTTGCTAATTGAGTGGGACTTGTTTCTAAAAGCTCTGCTATAATATCTCTAATTTTGCCTTTAAGCTCTAATCCATCCTCTTCCTTTGCTCTTATTAATGCTACTTTTAACCGTTTAGCCTGTTCCATTTCTTCATACGGTGTAAGCTTTCTGTTTAGAGCATTGCCCATAATCAAGGATAGCTCAAGGATTGCTGGTGTCATTTCTTTGTATAGGTATCTTACTTTAGTATCTTTATTAAGCTCCCCACGCTCAATATTTAGAATATTAGCAGTATTTCTCCTATGCCCGCTTATTATTTTGTATTCACCATCCGTATATGCCAATACTGTAGGTTGTTGTTGTCCTACTGCTAAAAATGCATCTGCTAACTCTTCTATATTTTCCTGTGAATAAAAATTACTTTCTGTCGGTTTTACTTCGTATGGACTTAAAAATATTTCTTTAAAGTCCGTTGGTGCTTCACCTGATTTAGAAGAGCTATTCATAATGTCTAAAAAGCTAAATTTCTTTGCTTGTACCATGATTAAGCCCTCCCGTTTAAATACTCTTTTACAAACTTTTTATAATCTATAGCTACTGAACTTCTAGAGCTATACTCTTGTACTGCTTTGTGAAAAAATATGCTCTCAGTCGCTTTATCGCTATATCTTATCTTTGTTTCAAATACCCTGTAATTATTTGCTTTGAGCCAATCTACTCCCGCTATGTTGGTATCGTTTTTTCTGTAGTTAGTTATTAAAGTTCCTGCAAATCGAATTTTACTATTAAGTGCTTTGGCATTCTCAATCTGATCTATAACAATGTCTAAGCCCTCCAAAGCCCATTCATCTATTTTTAGTGGTACAATAACATCCTCCGTCACCATAAGAGCATTAATAACGTTTAGTCCCATATCTGGCGGGTTATCAATTATCAAGTATTCATACCCCATTTGCTCAGCTTGATTTATTATTCTTCTAAATCTTAAATGCTGATCGCTAGCCTCTGTTTTTGTTAAATCCGTTGTAGCTGTTAGAAGGCTCATATTTGCATTTATAATCCACAGATTCTTGTATTGCGTTTCCTTCTCCAGTTCTTTTAAGTTCGGATAGCTCACACCCAACAATTGAGCAGTAGCACTTAGCTCTGTATCACTGTACACATCATAAAATTTTGATAAGTTTCCTTGTTTGTCGTTATCTATCAAAAGAACCTTCTTGCCTGCAAGCCATAAATTATAAGCGATCTGAATTGCCGTAAACGTGTTTCCTACTCCGCCTTTAAGTTTTATTAAACTAATTGTTTTCATTCCTCTTCATTCCTCCTTATATTTAAATTAGACTTGGGCTTAAGATTTTTGATTTAGATAGTTTGTTATTACTTCTGCTGCCTCTTCCCAGCCGTAACATACATTTACTTGATAACCTTGCTTCTGTAGACGTGAAATCCATTTGTCCTGATTGTCTGTTGTTGTGTTGTCTCCAGCTTTTAATTCTATGTACAAGCCATGGTACTTGCCTCTTGATACTGGAAGGGATATATCTGGCACTCCTGCTTTTACTCCTTCCAACTTTAACCTTGCTGCAGTCCTTTTATCTCTTTTGCCACCGTTTGGAATATGGTGTAATAACATTAACTCAGGGCATTTGCACTCTTGCAGTATCGCCCAGCGGAAGAGGTTTATTTGTTCAACGCTTTCAGTAGCGTGTGGTATTTTGTAATTAGCTTTCTTTGTGCCTGACATGTTTCTCAGCCCTCCTTATGCGAATGGTGGAAATGGATCATCATCTAATGGATAATAGCCATCTGAGCCACCTTCATATGCATCACCGTATTTTTCTTCACTTCCGTTTCTTTTTGCATCTGCAAAATATATCTCTGAGGCTACAACTTCCATTATGTAATGTCTCTTACCCTCTGCATCGTCCCATTTTCTTGTTTGCAGCGAACCATATACAGCAATTTGCATACCTTTAATACAATGCTTTTGTAGAAATTCTGCATTTTTGCCCCATGCAACAAAATTTATAAAGTCCGCTTTCTGCTCTGTTGTTCCCCTTCTGTTTACTGCCAACGTAAAACTGCATACTGCTTTTGCCTCTCCACTTGTATATCTAACTACAGGGTCTTTTGTTAATCTCCCCATCTCAATAACTTTGTTCATACTATGCTAGTCCCTTCTGTGAATTTGCCATTTTACCGTTCAAGCTCCGGCTCTGTATGAATTCTTACTATGTACCCTCTGCTTAACATTTCCTTATGTAATTTCTCAATTGCTCTATGCCTAGATGAACGATAACCACACTTCTTTATGCCTATAATAAAATATCTCATTTTGTCTATTACTTGCGCCCCATAGGTTGTTAACCCGGCTTTATTAATTGCATTAATAACATCGTTGGCTTTAGCGTGTGGAATTTTTATCGCTAGTGATTCTAAACATATTTCTCCGCTATCCTCTCCTATAGCTACTTTCTCTGCAGCTGTTCTAGCTTGTACTAAATCTTCTGTTAGCTTTTCATAGCTTTTTGACAATACAATCACCTTTCTTTCATTTTTTATTGTTCAGTCTTTCGCATTTTTATATAGATTTGTTTCCCGGTGAAATCGTTTATATGCAGCTCACATTTTGTGTATGTATATCCTGGATATAGTTTTTCGAATAGTTCCCTATCTTCTAAGTACATTGCTAATTGTTCTGTCTTTTTCTTGCTGTACTTAAAATCATTTATTTTTATTATTGGTTGTTTCAGATTTTTGGATTGAGTCCATCTTTTCGAACCCTGCGGATCTTTTACTAAATATCTGGCTAAACCCTCATATCCAAATTCATCCGCTTTTAACCTATCTGCATTTGCCCTCCCTTTCCCCCAAAGCTTTTCTGCATCATCCCTATCAATCCCAGTTGCTATTATGTGATGGTGTATTCTTATTTTTTTCCTTTTGTCTTTTGTTGTATCTGGATTATGATACTCAGTAACTGCTATGTATTTTGGTGATTTAATCCCATGCTTTTTGCAGTAATTTTTGTATCTACGTAAATAATTTGTTCTATCTTTTAACGCCTGCTCTATTGTTTTTGGTAAATTTTTAGGATCATATGTGTTGTGAATTGATATATCTTTGTCTGTAAAATTATTATTAATTAATCTGATTAGATGTTTTTTTGCATTTTTATCGTTTAAGTTTTTTTGTTTTGTGGTACTTTCTTTTTGTTTTTTCTTTCTTGATTGATTCCTTTCTTTTTTTGTTATTGGATATATTTCTATTTCTAACATGTTACCTGAATATATCTTTTTTTCTCTGATCGGCATTAGGAATTTTACCTCCTAAAAATATTTATTTTATTTATATAGTTTGTATAGTGATGGTTGAAAAGATAATACCTATTACAAGGTCGAAAAAGCTTAAAACCTTCGCTTTTCAGTTTTGACTAATGCCGTATTTTGTGATATAATTTAGTTAAAGATTTTTATTTGATACGGCATTTCGTAGGTCAGTTTACATTAGCTTCAACTAAAGTAAACTGATTTTTTTATGTCCTCGCTCCTTTCGCTTTTCTATCCTTTTGTTTTATATTTCCTATTGTTATTAGTAGCTTGTACTTGGTTACAATTGCATACCAGCTAAAATATTCGAAAACTATTCTAACAATATTTACCAGTGTTTTTCTCTTTACCACCTTTATGGGTTTATTATTTTTAAACCTTACTTCATAACCCATCTGGTTTATAAGAAGATAATCATTTAACGTAACTGGTAATGGCATTGGTTTTCTCAATCTTCTTTCACTCCCTTTCTATAAGCTCTTTTGTAATTCCCGGTATACACTGCACTGAGTATATCTATTGTTACAATATTTGCTAATGTGGTGGCTTCTTTTCTTGATGGTAATGTTTTTGTGTTCTGTCCCTCTTTTGCAGTCTATACGAACTCTTGAAGCTGATTTAAAATAAGGACAATTACACATTTGTTACTCACCTCCCCAGTTATTTACTTTGCAGTATTGCTGCCTTTCCTTTTCTGCTTCAAGCACTCTATCCTCTCCTAAATAATTAATTTTTGTTATCGCATTACTTACTGCATACTTTAATCGCTCACAACTACGTCCATTAACAGCAAAACCACTTTCTGTAGAAATAGAATACAATCTCCGCTTTTTGCTCCCTTCAAATTGCAGTGTATAATGTGCATACAATTTTAGTTTTGGATAATGCTTTTCTAATACTTTATGAGCTTTAACAGGTACAATACCTTTAGGTTCTAGCCTTACTAAATTAATAATCATCTCAGTACTCCTTTCTAAGTGGACAAGACCAGCTGTAACAATTCCCTATTGCTTGTCCCTCTTCCATTGTTACTTCTTGCTGCTCCGGGTGATTGCAGTTTAAACCTGAGTTAGCTAAAATTCCTTTAAGCAGATATGCACTGTAAAAATATGTACATCGTTTTGCGGAGTCAACATCTTGCTTTTGCTCTAGCTTTTTTTCTAGGTTTTGTTCTAACAACTAACTCACCCTCTCTGCTACTATGTACGTGCTGGCTTGTATTTGCATTTTGCAATCCTCTTCATACCGCTTAAACCGTTTAAATGCTCCGCTTTCGCTCAGCCCAAATAGATCTCCTACCTGTTTCCAAGTTAATCCCTCTTCTCTATGCTTTCGCATACCTTCTAAATCTTCTTGCTCTAATTTTACTCGTGGTTTCTGTTTGCGGTTTTTCCCAAATTCGTAAATAACCTCGGCTTGCTCTGGTGTACAATTGCACAATATGCTTATTGCTAAACAACACCAGTTTTCTTCCATAGTCCTCCCCTCCTGTATCTTAAATTTAGTGAGTTAATACATTTTTATGGTTGTCCATCTTTCTTGTAAATTTGTGGTATAATCTCCTTATTAGTTTTTCACTCAATACATACGAAAGGAGGTTATTATGCAAATTGAAAAACTTATAGAAATACTTTTAGAGCTACGTTCTGCAAGTATACAGGTCAATCAAGCACCAACAGATGCAAATATTCATGAATTGCATAGAAAGTATGATATGCTTTTCTTTGGAAAACAAATTAACTGTATGTATACTAATAATTTGGCACATTCTATTAGTACCGTTTTTAATATTCCTGTTACTAACGATGAATTGACTAATTTGATACCAAGTGTTTGCGACACACTAAATATGAAATATAAGCCAATGATTGAAGCCAAAGATGCAGGAAAATCAAACCCTTCAATAGCTTGTTATAAAGTTATGCTTTGGTAATAAGTTTATCTGATACGTTATCATTTATTGGGTTTAAACCAAATTCTGCTCTGATCTGATTAGTAGTTTTTTTACCTTTTGACAGCTGATTTAGTGCGATTTGCGCTTTTTCAGCTGCACTCTTATTATTCTTCAATTCATTCGAACAGTTAGGACATATATTTTTACCTTTAAAATCCTTTACACCCTTAACCTCTCCACAGAATATACAACCGCTTTCGTGCTTCTTTAAGATTATTGAGTCAGCATCAACATAGATCTCTAGTCCATCCTTTTCCTCAATGTTGAAAGTTTTGCGAAGCTCAATTGGTAATACTACTCTTCCTAACTCATCTACTTTTCTTACTATGCCTGTTGATTTCATAATGTTTTCCTCCTGGTTTATTTTTTTGTTTATAAAATTTAAATCAATTAGTTTATTATTTTCTTTTTAAGCCATTCCTCAAGTCTATCAACTGGTATTCTTACTGTCCTTCCTATTTTGCAAGCTGGAAACCCTTTCATGTGCGTGTATTCGTACGCTGTGTCCAGACTAACATTCAACTTTCCTGCCATTTGTTTCACTGAAATATACTCTACCAACATTAACACCTCCTATCAAAAAAATAATTGAGGAATTGGCACTTCTAAAGCATCAGATATCTTTTTCATTATTTCTCTCGATGGATTTACTTTCACCCCTCTTTCTAATTGGCTTAAATATGTTGCATTAATGTCAGTTGTTCTAGCTAGTTCATTAAGTCCTATATTTTTTTGTTCTCTTATTTCTCTTATTTTCATTTTTATCACTCCTTTGTTGCTATGTTCTGTAAGAACATAATAGTATATTCTGTCAGAACATGCAATAACAATGAGTCCTTACAGAACACGATTTTACATGATTTAGCTAAATTATCTTCTTATTGCGCAAAATATCGAATAATACCATAAATTTACTATTGATTTTTGTGTTCTTACAACATATAATGTATGCTAGTAGCATACATTATATCGGAGGAATACATTAATGATTGGCACTAATATAAGAAAAATAAGAGAAAGTAAGGGTTTAGGGGTAAATGAGCTTTCAAGGCTGGCTAGTATTAATTCTAGTTATTTAAGTGCATTGGAACGTGGCGAAAAAAAGAATCCTAGTACAAATATTATTAATAAAATTGCAGCAGCTTTAAAAGTTCCAAGTGAATTGTTAATAAGAGAAAAGACTTCACTTACTAACGCTATTGTGAATGAATTATATAAAATATCTGATTTTGATGCTTTGGGCGATATGTCTCAAGAAGATAAATTACAAGCAGTTAGCGATATCCTTGAGCAAGATCCTAGTATCTTTTATGAACTTGATGATGGTTTGAGAACTGAAATAATTAAACAAGGAGTATCTATGGTTAAAGAAGCTTCTACAGAATACAGTGTTTCCGATAAACAACTTCCTAAAGAAGCTCAAGAAGAACTTAAGAATTTTATGGAGTATTTAAAACATAAATATCATTTAAAAGGAGATTAATTTATGTCTAAAAGAAAAAAGCGTAAAGATGGTAGATATCAAGCCTATGTTTTTATGGGATATAGACCTGACGGCAAAGAAAAAAGAGAGTACGTTTTTGCGTATACAGAAAAAGAGTTAGAAAAGAAATTAATTGACATAAAAATTAAACTTGGAAAAGGCGAATTTATAGATAACGATACTGTAACAGTCGAAGAGTGGGGTAATCAGTGGTTAGAGTCATATAAAACAAACAAAGAATATAAAACATGGCAAATGTATGATAATGTATTGAGAAATCACATAATAAAAGAGTTAGGACATTTAAGATTGATTGATGTTAAACCTTTTCATATTCAAGGTTTAATTAATAGCCGTCACAAACTCGGCTTGACTAAAACTCTCAAAAATATAAAATTGACTTTAAATCAGATGTTTGAACAAGCTATCGAAAATGAATTAATGATTAAAAATCCTGCTAAAAAAATTGAGCTACCATCAAAAGACAAAAAAGAAAGACGTTTTCTTGATAAAAACGAGTTGCTATATATCGATAGAGCAGACTTAACCCCTAAAGAACGTGCATTTATTTATTTTGCTTTGTATGCAGGATTGCGAAGAGGTGAAATTTTAGCTTTAACTAAATCTGACGTCAAAGATGGCATTATTAAAATAAGGAAAACATTGGTTTTTAAAAATAATATTGGAGAGATTAAGCCCCATCCTAAAACATCTGCTGGAATCCGAGATTTGCCTATTACTCTTAAAATAAGAGGTTTTATTGAAAACTACGTAAAATCAATAAATGGAATGTATTTATTTACACCTCAAACTTCTAACGGTTTAATGACCGAAACTTCTTTTAGGAGTATGTGGAGTTGTATAATGAGAAAGGTTAACTCTGCGGCTGGAGGAAATAGTAAAATAAATGCAATAGACAATTTTACTCCACACGAATTGAGACACACTTTTGCTACTATGCTATATAGATCAAAGGTTGGAATTAAGGAGGCGCAGTATTTAATGGGACATGCCTCTGCTGATGTTACTTTAAATATTTATACTCATTTAGATAAAGTTTCTAAAAGTGGAATGGAAATAGAAAAACTTGATTTGTATTTGTCAAACACTGACACCGCATTGACACCGTCATACTTCCAAAAGTCTAATACAAATTCCTAAAGTTTAGGTAAGCTAAAATAAACGCAAAACTAGTTGTACCGAAGCATACATGCTATTTAATTGTATTGTAGAATTACATTTTTTTATTGTTTCGTCTGGCTACGGACCAGAAGGTTGTGGATTCGATCTCTGTCGGGCGCGCCAAAACAACCACCCTCAAGCATTATGCTGATAGGGTGGTTGTTTTTTGTTATTTTATAAATTCTTTATTTTACTTTTACCTTTCAAGTTAATATTGAGATATATTGTGTAATATTAGGAAAGTTTTTTATTGTTACATAAACTTCTATTTTAATACAAATAACGACATTTTTATCATAATGTAAAAATTTTAATATTGAGTTATTCGACACCATATGCTATAATTCAAAAGAATTAATCGGCAAGCGACATACTTTGGTATTCCTTTGTTTATTTTACTAGTATTTTGTGATGTCTTAAAGTTTATTTATTAAGAAGTTACTTAATAATAAATAGCAGTAATTATTTCCATGAAATTTTATTGTTTTTTATGAGTCATTTGCACAGAATAAATATAAATTCTGTTATTTATTTTGTATATTATATATTTACTTATAGTTAATTTACTAATTTAGTTTATTACCTCTTTTCTAGTACTTGTTTATTAATTTAATTTTTATTTATAAAGCTTTGAAATTGGGGTATGGTAGGAGGTTTACAATGAAGAAGTACATTTTTAAACGATTGCTTACATCACTATTAACACTATTGATTATGTTAACGCTAACTTTTTTTTTAATGCACTTTATTCCTGGTAGTCCTTTCATTGGGGATAAAAAGATGACACCAGAAATTCTCGCCAACTTAAATGCAAAACATGGGTTAGATAAACCGCTAATTGTACAATATTGGCTATATTTGAAAAATGCATTGCATGGTGATTTAGGACAATCAATAACACTTATAGGCCAGGATGTAAATAGTATTATTGCGCGTAAGTTTCCATATTCAATGAGATTGGGACTTTTTTCTGGTATTTTAGCAATCATAATAGGGACATTTTTAGGCGTAATTAGTGCACTTAAAAAAAATACAAATGCAGACAGATTAATTATGCTTTTTGTAACTATAGGAATAGCTGTTCCTAGCTTTGTTGTTGCAACTGTAGGAATGATTGTATTTGGTGTTCAGCTCAAATGGTTGCCAACTATAAGCAATTTAACTGCAATTTCAAGCTATATACTCCCTGGATTTGCGCTTTCCTTCTTTCCTTTAAGTTATATTACAAGAATAATGCGTTCCTCCATGCTTGATGTAATTAATCAAGATTATATTAGAACAGCTAGGGCTAAGGGACTTACTAATAGAGTTGTTATTTTTAAACATGGTTTGAGAAATGGAATTCTTCCTGTTGTTACTTATATTGGACCAATGCTGGCCGGAATATTAACAGGCTCTTTCGTTATTGAATCAGTTTTTTCAATTCCAGGATTAGGTAGTTCATTTGTTACTAGTATTACAGCCAGAGATTACCCAACAGTAATGGGTGTAACAATATTTTTTGGAGCAATCTTAATTTTGATGAATTTCTTAGTAGATATAGTGTATAAATTCGTCGATCCACGAATCAAAATAATTACTTAGGTTGGTGATAGCAAAATGATAGATATGAGTAATTCCAATGATATAAAAAAAGAGTTATTTTTTCCTGCCTCAGATGAGGAAAAGGCTACAATTGAAGTTGTGCGTCCGTCAATAAGTTATTGGAGGGATGCTTGGAATAGATTAAAAGCAAATAAAGTAGCTATGGGCGGTCTTGTTGTTATTGTAATTATATTTCTGGCAGCGATATTGGGACCAATATTTTCACCTTATGAATATGATCAAATTAATAATGGAAGTGAGAATCTAGCACCAAATGCTCAGTTCTTATTTGGTACTGATAGCTTAGGAAGAGACTTATTTACAAGAACAATGATAGGCGCAAGAATTTCTCTTGCCGTTGGACTGGTAGCCGCAGCAATGATATCTGTTATAGGCATAATTTATGGTGCAGTATCTGGTTATTTCGGCGGTTGGGTTGACACTGTTATGATGAGAATTGTAGATGTAATCTACTCAATACCAACAATTCTAATAGTTATTTTATTACAGGTAGTATTGAAATCACCTATTGAGAAATTTGTAAATTCAGGTAATGCCCCATCTTTTTTAAGTGGTCTGGGTGTTGGCTTAATTAGTATATTTATTGTATTAGCCCTTCTATACTGGGTTGATATGGCTAGAATAGTCCGTGGTCAAGTTTTAACTATCAAGGAGCAGGAGTATGTAATGGCAGCAAAGGTTTTAGGCGCTAATAATAGATCTATAATATTTAAGCACCTTATTCCTAACTGTATAGGGCAAATTATTGTAATTGCCACACTAAAAATACCCGAAGCAATTTTTGCTGAATCATTTTTAAGTTTTATCGGGCTTGGTGTTTCATCACCAATGGCTTCCCTTGGTTCCTTATCACAGTCTGCTTTAAAAGGAATTTATTCATATCCTTATATGCTAATTTTTCCTGCAGTAACTATAAGCTTGATTATTCTTTCTTTTAATCTTTTTGGTGATGGACTAAGAGATGCTCTAGATCCACGAATGAAGAAATAACGATAAAAAATTTACTTAATGATAAAAATTTTTTCCATAGAGTTATTTACCAAATTTTGTGCCTCAGGTTGGCATGGAGGTTCGCAGCTCGAATCTATAATTTGTACTAACATTGTACATTTTCGAGCAACAAAAACCACAAGTGGTTTTTGCCAGTGTTGTGGATGCAAACTGTAAAAATACAGTGATGCTGAGGTTCTCCACAAAATATTTCCCCTTAATTTTCTGCCCAAAGCGGGCGTGGGAGGTTTGCATGAATAATAATAATAAATTACTTGAAATAAAAGATTTACAAGTTTCTTTTTTTACACCAGCTGGTGAAGTTAAAGCTGTTAATGGAATTAGTTACTCACTTGAGCCTGGAAAAGTTTTAGGCATAGTTGGTGAGTCTGGCTCAGGAAAAAGCGTGTCCTCATATTCAATTATAGGACTTATAGATAAACCAGGTAAAATAGTAGGTGGAACTATTACCTTTGAAGGTAAGGATATTTCTACTATGACTAAATCTGAAAAACTTAATTTTGCAGGAAATGACATTGCTATGATTTTTCAGGATCCAATGACTAGCTTGAATCCTGTATTTACAATTGGTAATCAAATTGCTGAATCAATACGTCATAAGTACGGTAAATTATCACGAGAAGAAATAAAGAAGCGTTCTATTGAATTACTTTCACTTGTAGGTATAAATGAACCTGAGAGCCGCCTTTCACAGTATCCTCATGAATTTTCAGGTGGTATGCGTCAGAGAGCGATGATAGCTATGTCTTTAGCTGGTTCACCAAAGGTTTTAATTGCTGATGAGCCAACAACTGCACTTGATGTTACTATACAAGCGCAAATACTTGAACTTCTGAAAGATATACAGAAAAAAACTGGTATGGCAATAGTTCTTATTACCCATGATCTTGGAATTGTTGCTGATATGGCTGATGATATTATTGTTATGTATGGTGGAAAAATAGTAGAGCAAGGTACTGTGTACAGCATATTCCATAATCCTCAACACCCATACACAAAGGGACTCATACGATCCTTACCAGATTTAAATTCTAAAGGTTCAAAACTAATACCTATACCGGGAAATCCGATTGACCTGCTTCATCTCCCTAAGGGCTGTTCATTTGCACCAAGATGTGAACAATGTCTGAAGGTTTGTATCAATCATATGCCAGCTGATTACAAAGATTCTGATGGACACATTACTTCATGCTGGTTATTAGATGAAAAAGCAAACGTGAATGTGGAGGTACAAAAAAATGACTAGTAAGGAGCTTTTAGTTGAAGTTAAAAATCTAAAACAATACTTTAATATACACAATCATTTAGGTGAAAAAGCACAGGTAAAGGCTGTTGATGATGTAACATTTAATATATATAAGGGTGAAACAATTGGTCTAGTTGGAGAATCAGGTTCCGGAAAAACTACTCTAGGCCGTTCGATTCTTCGGATTTATGATCCTACAAGTGGTCAAATTAAAATTGATGGTGAAGATATAACCAGAATCAAAGGGTCAAATCTTTTACCTTATAGAAAGAAAATGCAGTATATTTTTCAAGATCCTTATGCATCTCTGGATCCTAGAATGACAGTTTCTGATATTATTGGTGAGCCATTAGATATTCACAAGCTTACGAATTCAAAAAGTGAACGAGCAGACAGGATACGGGAGCTAATGACACTTGTCGGATTAAATACTGAGCATGCTTCCCGCTATCCCCATGAGTTTTCAGGAGGACAGCGTCAAAGAATTGGTATCGCTCGTGCTATAGCAGTTGAGCCAGAGTTTATTGTTTGTGATGAACCTGTTTCTGCTTTAGACGTTTCTATTAGAGCTCAAATAATTAATACACTTGAAGAAATGCAGGATAGATTAAAGCTCACATACTTATTTATCTCACATGACTTAGGTGTAGTAAAACACACCTGTGATAGAGTGGGTGTAATGTATCTAGGACATATTGTTGAATTAGTTGATGCTGAAGAACTCTATAAAAATCCTCTTCATCCTTATACCCAAGCATTACTCACAGCTATGCCAGAGCCTAATCCTGATGTAGCTAAAAAACGTAACAGAATTATTTTAAATGGAGAAATACCTTCGCCTGTCAATCCTCCATCGGGATGTACATTTAGAACTAGATGCCCTTATGCAAAAGAAATTTGTTCTAAGGAAGCACCTAAACTTATAGATTATGGTAATGGTCATTTTGTATCATGCCATTTCACAGGTAAGACTCAATAGCTAATACCCAGAAGTTATTTATAAAATTCAATATCTAAAATTCAATTTTATAAGTCTAATAGGCAATACAAGTTTGATAATAAACTAGTATTGCCTATGGGCTAATTGTGCTATCTACATATATGTTTTAACCGGAATATAATACTTTAACTATTTCAAAAAGTTTTGATTTGTTAAAAGTACTGTGCTACAAATTCAAATATTATGTTAAGTTTTCATATTATCACTAATTATTTCCTTTCTATACTAATGCAGGTCGACATTATCTATAGAAAATTTATCAAGGTATTAATGTGATTAATTAAGAGAAAATACAAATAGTAATAATATGAATTTTAATAAAAAATCAACTTTTTTAGGTTGAGTATAATACCAACACAATATTTTGTTGTATAAAAAATGAAAGGGAGAGTAAAAAATATGAAAAAACTATTAGCACTAATACTTTCACTAACCATGTGTGTATCTGTACTTGGAGGATGTGGAAGTTCCGGATCAAATTCTACAGCTAAGCCTATTACAGCATCTATTGGCTCAGAACCAAAAACATTAGACCCATCACTAAATAATGCTCTTGATGGAGGCACATATATTAGTTGTGCATTTGAAGGTTTAACAACATATGATAAAAATTCCAAAGTTGTAGCTGGTGCTGCTGAAAAGTGGGATGTAAGTACAGATGGTACTGTGTATACCTTCCATATCCGTAAGGACGCAAAATGGTCAGACGGTAAGGATGTAACTGCAAAGGACTTTGTATATTCATGGCAAAGAGTTATCGACCCAAAGACTGCAGCTGACTATGCGTACTATTTATATTTTGTAAAAAATGGAGAAGCAATTAATGGAGGTAAGGCTGACGTTAGTACTTTAGGTGTAAAAGCTGTCGATGATAAAACTCTTGAGGTAACTCTTGAAGCACCATGCTCATTCTTTACTGAAATAACAGCATTCCCAACACTTGTTCCTTTAAGAGAGGATATCGTTTCCGCAAACGCAGATAAATGGTCTCTTGATACTAAAACTTATATAGGAAACGGACCATATGTGCTTACTAGCTGGGAACATGATTCAAAACTCATATTTGAGAAAAACAGCAATTACTGGGCAAAAACTGACGTAGTCGCAGAAAAAATTGAATGGTATTTAATGAATGACCCTAATGCTATGCTTGGTGCGTTTAAAAACGGTCAGATTGCATTATCAAATGCTATTCCTACAGAAGAATATGAAGCTGAAAAAGCCGCTGGAAACCTTCAAATCCTTCCTCAGATAGGAACATATTATTTAGATTTAGTAAATAACAAAGCACCTTTTGATAATCCAAAGGTAAGAAAAGCTGTATCTCTTGCTATTGATAGAAACTATATTGTAGAAAAAGTTACTAAAGGTGGCCAGCTTCCTGCAACTGGTTACGTGCCTAATGGTATAACTGATGTAAGTCTCTCACCAGATTTCCGTACAACTGGTGGTGATTACTACTCTGTTAAACCTGAAGACCTTGAAAAGAATATTGCAGAAGCAAAAGCTTTAATGGCTGAAGCAGGATATCCTGATGGAAAAGGCTTCCCTAAGGTAACATACGGTGTTAACACAGGTAGTAACCATGAAATCATAGCTCAAGCCATTCAACAGATGCTTAAAACAAATCTTGGAATTGAATGTGAGATTCAGGCACAGGAATGGAATGTATTCCAGCAATCAAGAAAAGACGGTGTATTTAACATAAACCGTAATGCTTGGATTGGTGACTACATGGATCCTTCAACTTTCCTTGATATGTTCACTACTGGTAATGGACAAAATAATTCCAAGTACAGCAATCCTGCATATGATGCTGCTATTAAGTCTGCAAGAACCGAAACAGATGCAACTAAGCGTATGAAGCTATTCCATGATGCAGAAAAATTACTGATGGATGATATGGGTATAGTACCTATATACTTCTATACCAACCCATTGGAAATCTCTCAGAATTTACAGAACTATGTTGTAACACCACTTGGATTTATATATTTACGTTGGGCATCTTACAAATAATACTATTTCGTGTAGTATAATCTGATTCTTTTTTAATTAAACACTTATGGTTAATTTGCCTTTACACGATAGTAGAAAAAAACAGTGACCTTCGGATTTTAACTCGAAGGTCGCTACTTTTTTGATTAACCATTTTAATTAACAGTAGGTAATTTATTCTTCATCCTGTAAGGCATCATATCCCTCTTCACCTGTACGTACCTTAACTGCATTTTCTACATCATAAACAAATATTTTCCCATCGCCTATATGGCCAGTGTATAGTACTCTTTTTGCTGCTTCAATTACTGTTGAAACAGGAACTTTACATATAATTATTTCTATTCTTATCTTTGGTAATAAGGTTATTTCCATCTCAACACCACGATAGTATTTTTTGTTTCCCTTCTGCATACCACAGCCCAAAACATTTGTCACTGTCATACCTGTTATACCGATATCATTCAAAGCTTGCTTGAGTACTTCAAATTTTACTTGTTTAGTAATTATATCTACTTTTGTAATTTTTACATCTGAAGCAATAGATGCTTGGGGTGTTTTAATTACTGTAGGGATAGCCGCATCAATATGCACAGGAATCTCTTCGCCTGTATCTGAAATAGTGAGTGTAGGCATAAAGTCAGCATATGAACTTACAAGACCATGCTCTTCAATATCCAAACCTACTATTTCTTCTTCTTTTGAAACACGTAAGCCCACAGTTTTCTTAATTACATTAAATATAAATAGCATTGAAAGCGTAACCCAAGCTGCAACCGATACAACTCCTAACGCTTGAATTCCTAAATAGTGCAGTCCTCCACCATACAGCAGCCCTCCATCAAGAGCAAATATTCCTACTAATAGTGTACCTACTGCTCCACACATGCCGTGAACCCCTATAGCTCCAACTGGGTCGTCTATTCTTAGAACCTTGTCAATAAACTCTATTCCATATATAACCACAAAAGCTGCAATTATACCTATTACTGTTGCACCAACTGGACTTACAGCATCACAGCCAGCAGTTATTGCGACTAAGCCACCAAGTGCTGCATTCAAAGTCATTGATACATCTGGTTTTTTATACTTTATCCATGTGATAATCATTGCAACTGTTGCCGCTGCTGCTGCTGACAAGTTAGTTGTTACAAATATGTTACCAATTGATGTAAGTGTAGCATCTCCTGTTGCTGATACTGTAGAACCAGGATTGAAGCCAAACCAACCAAACCAAAGAATAAATACGCCTAGTGCTCCCAATGTCAAGCTATGTCCAGGAATAGCTTTTGCTTTTCCGTTTTTGTCGTACTTTCCAATACGTGGTCCTAATATTTTTGCACCAATTAATGCTGCAACACCACCAACCATGTGAACTGCTGTTGAACCCGCAAAATCATGGAAGCCCAATTCTGAAAGCCACCCACCACCCCATATCCAGTGACCTGATATAGGATATACAACTGCACTTAATGCCAGACTATATAAGCAATATGATATGAATTTTGTACGTTCTGCCATAGCACCTGATACTATTGTTGCTGCTGTTGCGCAAAATACCGTCTGGAATATGAGGAAAACTGGTCCTGGAAGACCTGCATTTACTCCATTGCCTGTTGCAAAAAAGCTTGGAATACCTATAATTCCGTATTGACTAGTACCAAACATAAGTCCAAATCCTAATATCCAAAATACAATAGAACCAATTGAAAAATCCATTAAATTCTTCATTATAATATTTCCTGCATTTTTTGCTCTGGTAAAACCTGTTTCTACCATTGCAAAACCAGCTTGCATGAAGAAAACAAGTGCCGCTGCTACTAATGTCCAAATTACGTCAACTGATTGAAACATAACCCCATCTCCTTTTTGTAATATTTAGAATTTTAAACTCAAATGGATTTTAATAAATAAAAAAACGCATACTCGCAGTTTTATTTGCGAGTACACGTCATCGTGTAAGGTTCCCATCAATAAATGTAAACTTACTTATTTACTTGAGGTAATCCATTATTCACTTAATCATAAATCAACTGCATATTTTTTCCTCTGCAGCACCTTTACTAAAGTCAATTACGGTTCAAAGCCTTCGAACGATAGAATATCGTCAAAAAATAGTAATTAACTTTGTTAAATATATACTAGCATCTATATCTCCATTAGTCAATAATTTTTGAAGTATTTTTTATACTTCTTGCATTTTAATACCAATATAGCTTGTATCACATTAAAAAAAATATTATTTTGCAATATAGACTATCGCAAAAATCATTTTAGTTTGTTTATATGTAAGATATACTTCAATTCATTAATAAATATTGTTAATAATTTATATCCTACTTTATGTTATAATTATATTATTATAAGTTTATTCTATATTCTTTGTTTTGTTATACAAAAGTCAATTACGGTTCAAAGTCTTCCAACGATAGAATATTGTTTTTAGAGCGAATTATGCTTCTAATACGGCTTTGAACACAGTTTGGGTTAAAAATAGTTTTACTTCAGGAGGCTTTAGCCTCAAACCCATACTATCGACTGATAGCATATCGGGGGTTCAGCCGATAGTAATTGACTTATTAAATATTTATATATAAGCTGAATATATGTTTCTATTAGGTCTTATATCCTGTGAAACATAACCAAAGTTCTTGATTCGTAGTAACATTTGATAAATAATAGAAGATATTAAGGGAGTCATAAAATGTATTTTGAGGATTTTAAGCCGTTGTTATATTCTGACACACTAGTGCCAGATATTTTTATTAGTCAGTATATGCCTTCTATGGATAGTAATAGTGTAAAGGTTTATTTGTATATGCTTTTTTTGTGCAAACACAATAAAAAAGCTACTACAGATGAAATTGCTAAAACTCTGAATCTTACTCATGATGAGGTAAAAGCCTCCTTAACAAGTCTTGATAATCTAGAAATTATTTCTTGGGTTGAAGATAAGGTTCAGTTAATTGACTTAAAGGATGCTGAGGTAAAACGCATATATAAACTTAAGGCTCTATCATCTCCAGAGCAGGCAAATGAAAACTTTGAGAAGAACAAAAGCAGAAATAGCACTCTTTCAGCTATAAATTCAAAGTTTTTTCAAGGTCTTATGCCTCCAAATTGGTATTTAACGATAGACAATTGGTTTTCTATATATAAATTTGATGAGGATGTAATGTACACACTCTTCAAGTATTGTCACGATAACAATACTTTCCACAAAAGTTATATAGAAGCAGTAGCTAATAGCTGGCATAGACGTGGAATACAAAACTTTTTTGATTTAGAAAAGTATTTTGAAGAAATGGCACATGTCCGCGGTATTAAAGGAACAATTATCAAGAAGCTACGACTTCGAAGAGCATTAACAGAGTATGAACATGAATATGTTGAAAAATGGGTTCTTGATTATAAATATAACATTGATATAATCGAAATTGCTCTCAAGAAAACAGTCGGGAAAACTAACCCTGATTTCAAGTTCTTGAACACTGTTTTAACTAGATGGCATGATCTAGGTTTAATTTCGGCTGAGGAGATAATTGGCTATGAAAACAGTCTCAAATCCCAAAGCCAAGCTACAAAAAATACTCAAAAGCCTAAGGAATCACAGAGAAATAATTTCGATCAACGTCAATATGATGATGATTATTTTGATAATTTCTTTATCAATACTCAAAAATCATAGTAAATTGGAGTTAGCTGCTTGAAAAATGAGAAACAGAGGTTCTCCACATGGTATTTTTACAAATTATTGTGCAGGGGGTCGGCATAGAGGTTATTATGAACAAAGATATACATAATATGATTACAAGAGAATATGAAAAAAGGCAAAAGCAAGCAGTAGATATTGCAGAGCAGCATAAGGAAGAGTTGTATTGTAAAATACCTAGATTGCTTGAGATTGATGAGCAAATTAATCAACTAGGTATAAAATACACTAGATTAATTTTATTTTCTAAAGGTAGTACCTCTTCTATATCATTAGCTCTTACTAATGATATAGAAGTACTTAATAATGAAAAAATAAATCTCTTAAAAATAAATGGTATTGATATAGAGTACTTGAAACCTCAATATAAGTGTAGTAAGTGCTCTGATACAGGTTATATATCAGATTCTAGTGGATTTAAACGCTGCTCCTGCTATAAGCAGAAGTTAATAAGCCATCTATTTGCAAATTCTAATATAACCCTTACAGGAAATGAGTGCTTCGAGAATTTCAATGAGCTACTCTATCCAGATGATGTAAACCCTGATAAGTATGGGATCATTGTTTCTCCTCGTGAGAATATTAATAATATAAAGGAAAGATGTATAGAATTTACTAAAAATATTGATGACCCAAATCAAAAAAATCTGTTTTTTAGTGGTCGCACAGGTGTAGGCAAAACCTTTCTATCGTTTTGTATTGCTAGAGAGCTTCTTAATCAAGGTAGGACTGTCCTGTACTTAACAGCACCTATGCTATTTGATACTATTACTGAATACAAAATGAAAGCCTTTAAAGAAGACAATTTTAATGATGATAAATATCAAAGTATATTTTCTGTAGAATTGCTTGTTATTGATGACCTCGGAACAGAAACCTTGAGCGATGCTAGGTATGCAGAACTTTTGAATATTCTAAATGCTCGCCAAACTCACGATTCTGTGTCTGCATGTAAGACTATTATCTCAACAAATATGGGTCCCAAAAAGCTATTTGAGCTATACTCAGAGCGTGTAGCTTCTAGGATAAATGGTCTTTTTGACAGACTTTTACTTGCAGGAAGAGATATCAGAAGTTTAAATACGATAATAAAATAAGTTTAATGTAAATATTAGTATAAGGACATGGCATTTAAGCCATGTCCCTTATTTTATTAAAATAAAATTTTATATTCACCACATATTCTAAGCTAGACTGTAAAAATTCTGATAGCAGTTTATATATCAAAATAATTATTAATAAACCTATTTAGGGCTAATTAACCATAGAGCTTTAAGCACATTATATAATGTGCCACTGTTTATATTCATTAGCTCCAATATCTCACCAATAAATGTTAGAATAATTAAAATTAGTCCAGGTAAAACAGCTAAGAAACCAGCTACACTTAATTTTCTTGATTTGCTGCTTTTTGAAATCAGAACATCATCAGTTTGATTCTCTAAAGAATTTTTTTGATTCATTAAAGAACTATCTTGTACAAGATTCATTTCCTCTTGACCTAAATCAATATCATTTAGTTCTAGGACTTTATTAAATTCTGTTGCTTGACTATTAACCTTATTGATTTTGCAAAAAGCATATAGCAAAGCTACAAATACAGCAACAGATACAAGTAATACCATCATATAGAATATTATTACAAATATCCATGAAATTATCGAAATACTTGAGAAGTCGAAGTTATTAAACTGTAGGCTTCCATCCTCCCTCATCTGTTCTAATGTACTCGAAGTTGAATATAGAAAAAATACTATAATGGTATTATTAGTAAAATGAGCAATCATCCCAGCATATATGCTTTGGGTTCTATATACAATAAAACCTATTAACACCCCTAAAAGAGTGACGCCGATACATTTTTGAATATCTCTATGCAGAATTCCAAATAGAATTGAGGTTATTGCCAAAGAAGCTATAACACCATATCTTTCATAACTTTTGCTAATAAGTCCTCTAAATAGTGTTTCCTCACAAACAGCGGCTGACACACCTATAACTAATATTGCTATTAAAAGTGTCGGTACATCAGATACTGCTATTTGATCAACAGGAAGGTTTTTCCCAAATATCAGTCTAATTAATCCTAATGTAATGGCATTCACTATAGCCACAATAGGTAAAGAAAATATCATTAATGCAGGAATTACTAAGTAATTTATTGGTTTTATTTTTCTCAGTTTTAAAGTACCCTTTATATCATATTTCCCTATAAATAGAAATATTATCACCGGTAACAGTATAAATAGGATTTCCCCAAATCCACTATTAAGAAAATTATTTCTAAATGGTAATAGTATACCCCCATACGTTAATAGTAATGTTGTAATTGTAAAAAATACACCTGCAGCTAATGGGCCTGGATATTTTCTATTCTCCTCAACTGTATGATTATGTGAAAATTGCTCATCAACGTTATTGTCCACTAAAAATCCTCCTATAGATTTTGTAATATGTAGGCGTAAATGTCTTATATGTAGTTATATAATAGAAATTAGTTTTGATACTTCTTAATATTACTATTCAAATAGAATAAATACAATTACTTAATTTTAAAAACTTATTTAACCTGCATAAAATTTAATTCATTTTAGAGTTCGTTTTATATAGCCAATTCAAAAATTGAGGGACTTCAATAAATTGGGAGTTTAATACTATAAATCATTGAAAATAATAATAAAGTCAATTACTGTTGGCTAAATATCCGATTATTTCGGACAATAGTTTGAGTTTGAAGTCACGAAGACTTTGAACCGTAATTGACTTTAGTCAATTTAAATAAAAATATTAATTGGCTTTAGTATTTACTATTTTACAATTTTTTAGTGGGATATTAGGGGCAATAGACATAAAATAAAAACAGTCTAGAAAGGGGTTCCCTTATGAATAATGAAAACAAAATTGTAAAGGTTAAGAAGAATGAGCAAGGTGCTGTTACTGATGTAATGTTTGAAAGTGGCCGTGTTTGTCCCTTGAATTTTGCAATCCTAATGGCAAGGAATGGTGGTCTTGAAGGGTTTAATGTAGTTAGAGGTAAAAACGGTGGTGAGTATCTCAGTGCCGACCCGAATAGTTCTGATGCTGAAGACTTAAATGATTTGCCAAGATTTAAATAAATTATATTAAAAGCTGCAAAATTTTAAGGAGCAGAAAACCAAAAGTCATTCTGCCCCCATATGTGCCTAATATCCCACACATCAGTTTTTGACGGGTTACTCGATTGAGTTCCCGTTATTTTTTATTAAATTCTCCATATAATATCATAATTAATACCTATGGCATTTCAACCTCTATATAGTATTCACTATAATCACTTAAGAGTTACTTTTGAATCTCATCTATAGTATTACAGCGTATATCAAATTATTTAATCATCACTTTCAGGTTTGTAAAATGGCTCATTTCCATTGTCAATGCTATTATCATAACTTGGGATATCCCCTACTCTTTGATATCTCATAAATTCTTTAACTGGTTTTGATACTACTAAAGTAACAGACATTGATATGTACGCAATTCCTAATAATAGCATTAAAATACTAAATGCTATAAGCGCTAGGAAAAGCGATAACAGTCCACCCAGAGAAAATAATACTACTAGAATCCATTTTGCCCAAGTATGTCCTTTATATAGGTTATATGAAATTCCTATTTCCAGTAATAATCTAACTAAGCCTGTACCTAATTTTTGTGTAGCAAAGCCAATATCTCCACCTATTGCATACAGTAATATAGTACTTGCAATTGTAGTAATATCAATTAGTAGTATTAATGTAATTATTCCAATTACAATCTTTTTTCCTTTTAATTTTATATCCATTTAACCCGCTCCACCTCATACTTATGATTTTTTATACCCACCAATTGTATTATTTTTGGTAAAAAGAGTCAAGCAAAGTTAATTATTAAAACTTCTTAAAACAGGATAATTGCCTATTTACAGGACTCTGTTGCCTTTTTATTTTATATTTATTTAAATAACTATTTATACGTCTTTTAAATTTGTGTATGGTAAAATATAAATATTGAAGTTGTATCCATATTTTTCCGTTATAAACGTTTAAACAGTAAATATATTATTTTGTAAATAATTTCAAAAAAACATCGAACCAAATTTCTTTTCAATGTGTATATAGAGTAAATACAGAAAAAAGGAGTGATAAGCTACGAATGGAAGTATATCCAAAGAACAAGCAGAGCAGATTTTTAGTCAATACTCAGATTTTGTCTATAAAATCGCACTGTTTCTAGTAAAATCAAAAACACAGGCAGAGGATGTAACTCAAGAAACCTTTATTCAGGTTTTTAAGAAATATCATTTGTACGATTTAAATAAGCCCATTGAGCCGTGGATATATAAGATTACCCTTAATACTTCTCGCAATATGTCTAGAAAAAATAGATGGCTTAGTTTTATTGGGCAATATCAAGATCACGAAAGTGATGATTTATTAGAAGACACATTTTTTAAAGATCAAGAAAAAGCAGAACTTTGGGAAAAGATAAATAAACTTTCCCAGAAGAGTAGAGAGGTAATTATACTTCATTTTTACTTGGGCATGAAGTTAAATGAAGTAGCAACAGTGATAGATATTCCACTTGGTACGTGCAAGTCAAGATTGAATACTGCATTAAATGCTTTACGAAAAAATCTTGCGTATAGCACAAGAGAGCATTTTATAAAAGGAGGAGAATATAATGAAACTTTCTGATTCAGATATCGGAGGAATTATAAAGGAAGCTTTAAAAAATAAAAAAACTTCTACATCTTTCGAAGAAATTTGGAGTAAGCCAAAAGTAAAAAACACTTTTAGCCTTAGAAAAAGGTTTGCAATTCCTGTAATTGCAATAATCACAATTATGGCTTTATTGACAGTAGGTTTTGCAAGCTATGAAATATATAGAAAGGTAGATAAAACTGACTACCCGTTTGTTAATGATGAAAATGTTATTGGTAAGTGGAAAACCGTTGACTTTGTCAAGAACATATCCGATTTTAATCAAGAGAAGAAATCTTGGAATAGTGATTTTTATCTTACAGGATTAGTATTTATTAAGGAAGGCAGGATGTTAGGTTCTTACGATAATAACAATCTTGCTTATGTTTCAACCACCTGGACCAAAGGTAAGATTCTAAGCAAACAAGAGAAAACTGACAGTGCATATGAAATCCGCAATAAAAATGGAAAAACCTATTTATTTATGCAGTGGAAAAGCGGAGATTATTCCTTTAGGGGGATGGTGCCCTATTATTATGTACTTGAAAAGGTTGACAGTAAAGACTACTCAGATTATAAGGTGACATCTATTCGTGAGGATAAAACTGACTACCCGTTTGTTAATGATGAAAATGTTATTGGTAAGTGGAAGACTGTGGATTTTGTTAAGAATAAATCCGATTTTCAAGGAAAGAAGTCTTGGTGTGGAGAGTTGTATCTTACAGGATTAGTATTTATTAAGGAAGGCAAGATGTTGGGTTCATATTCTAATGACAATATTGCTCGTATTCAATACACCTGGACCAAAGATAAGATTCTAAACAAATACGAGAAAACTGACAGCGCATATGAAATCCGTGATATAAGCGGAAAAACCTACTTATTTATGCAGTGGAAAAGCGGAGATTATACCTTTAGGGGTATGGAACCTTATTATTATGTACTTGAAAAGGTTGACAGTAAAGACTATTCAGATTATAAAGGAACTATTGTTAAGGAAGATAAAATCGATTATCCTTTTAAAGCTGATAAAAAAATGCTCGGGAGCTGGGAAAGTGTTGATTTTGTAAAAGATATTGACCAATTTGATCCAGATTCAAAAAGTTGGATCAGTGATTTATTCTTGTTAAAACTCGTATTATCTGATAACGGTGAAATTATATCTTCAACCACAGATAAAAGTGAGTTCTCCAATGAAAATATTACTTGGACAAAAGGATTAATAATAAATAAATATGATAAGACAGCAAGCAAGTGTATCATTAAAGAAATAGATGGTAATACGTATATGTTCTATGAATGGAAGAGCGGGGACTATGTATACCGTGGTATGAAGCCTTTCTACTATGTGCTAAAAAAAATTAATTAGGCATACTTAGATACGTAAAAAAATGGGAGTGTCGCAAAACTACTTTAAAGTAGTGAGCTATGCTCCCATTTTTTATTCTAACTATATCATCAGAGGATTTCTTCAACAAGTTCTGTTGCTCTTACAACCAGCCTTGGACAAAGTGATTTAAATAGCCCCTCTTCTGCTGCTTTTCTCATTTCATCTTCATTGCCGATATCATATTTAAGTAATTCTGTACAATTCACCGAGCCAAATTCTGCTTTAAAGCGTTTTGAAAATTCTTGCACAAGGGCATATGTTTTTTCTTTTGCGGCGTTGTCATCGGATTTTGATTTTCCATACTTAAGTCCAATTACCATATATGCTCCCGTCACAGCACCACAGGCCTCACCAGTAAGTCCCATACCTCCACCAAAAGCACCTGAAATTTTTAAAGCAGTCTCTTTATCTAAGTCTAACTCTTCACAAAATGATGAAAAGACTGACTGTGCACAGTTAAAACCGTTGCTGAAGCATTGTACTGCTAAATCTGATTTATTGCACATACCTGTTTCCCCCTTTATTTTCCTCAGTTTTGTAAAACTCTATAGAAATACTTGTATTCTCCTCAAATAGTATTATTGAATTATTATACATTAATTTGTATATTTATGCAATAATATTTTTTACTACCCTCAAATACAGTTAAAAGTCTTCGAATTTACTTCCTTCACTCTTCTATTGAAGTGTTCTATATGCAATTCCATATGTTTATAGTAATCGCTTACCAAATATTCTAAAGAGTACGCATTTTCATCATGAATCCATACATTCTGAAGTGAATCTGGATTTATATTTTTTATTACTTCCAATAGAATACAGTTATAACTATACCAAAGTGTAATTATATCCTTCCATTCCATATCAGAATACCTTTGGCATCTAATCCACTCTTCCCCATTGTATCCCGGAAAGTCTAATAAATCCCCAAACTGTAGTCTCACAAACCTTTGATGGTTATTTGATGCTGAATCAATTAAATGTCCTATGATTTCTTTTAATGTCCAACTGTCTTCTGATAATTTTGTATCTGTTAGATTCTCTGGAGTTTGTAGCAATAAATCATTCAAAGAATTAACCAGTTCCTTAAACCTTAATATATCAAACATATTTTTTCTCCACTGCAGGTATTTTTTAATCATGAACTTATTTTTATTTAGTTTTTACTGCACTTTATTTCATCTATACTTTTAATTAATAAATCCATAGGCAGAAGTGGGGGACATTTTCTTGCCTCGTTATATATCTAAATTCTCACTTAGCCAACGTGCAACACCATTATCATCAGCACTTCCAATTACTTGTGTAGCTGCTTCAATTAACACAGGATCTGCATCACAAACTGCAAAAGCCTCATCTGCTATTGAAAACATTGGCAAATCGTTTGGACTGTCACCAAAACATATAACTCTTGTACATCCTGCCATTTTTTTTATTTTCTCCACTGCTACTGCTTTAGTTGCATCAAATTTCTTGACCTCAAACCAATATTCATCTTTATACAATTCCTGTTGAAATGTATAGGAGAAGCTGTTATTGCCTTCAAACATAGGAGTTAGATTTTCTAATTTTTCCTTAGTACCAATTACTGTAAAATAAAAAATGTCCCCATTAAATAAATCTTCAATCGTGCTGACAGGTTTTAATCTTTTATCATTACTTCTAGCTTCTAAGTAATCCTTAATTCCATTATTCTCTTGCCCGACAACCCATGATACTCTTTCTTCTCCATTGATAAAGGCATATACAAGAGGATAAATTCCAGCATGCAAAAATACATTTAAGGCATACTCAGCTTGTTCTTTCTCAAAACAGCCTGACTCAATTATTCCTCCGCTAACAGGGTCAATGATAAAGGCACCATTATATGTTGCTACAGGTAAAGTTAAATCCAAGTCACTTACTATCATAGACGCTGAACTCCATGATCGGGCAGTAGCAATAGTAAATTTCATGCCTTTAGACATAAGCTTCCTGATAATATCCTTACTATCCTCTGAAATCTTTGATTCTCTGTTTAACAGGGTTCCATCTAGATCCGAAACATAAAGTGTATCGATTATTCTATTAGTTTTATTATTCAAATCATAAAATCCTTTCTATCTCAATACATATTTTGATTACATAATATTGATTAAAAGTAACTCTACTAAAAATTTCTTGTTTTATCAAGTATTCCTCTAATATTCAATCTTAGCTCATTTGATGTTATCTGAATTATTAATTCTTCAATTGCGGATAAGCTTGCAATTATGCAAGCTATAGTCATCAATGTCTCTACATTAATAAACAAAAGAAATATAGGAATACTAAATAAAACAACTCCTGTAACTTTATTTCCATATGTATGAAGGCTTGTGAAAGTTTTATACTTAGTAAAGCCTATAATCATGGATGTAAATCTAATAATGGCAATTAATATAATCCAAACTATTATTTCTACTTTAGGATTAATAACAGGATAAAGTAAGACTAGTAAAATCCCTACCATAAATATATCAGAAATTGAATCAATCTTTTCACCTTACTATAACCATATTAGAAATATTTGCTAAGATAAGAAAATAAGACTGGTATCATAAAAAGTATAACAGCAATAATACCTCTTAAATTTGAATATTCACTATGAGTTACTAAAGTATTTCCATCTTTATCCCACTTTGTAATTCCGTATCTCGTCAATTTATTATAAGCTATTATGTATGTTACTGTACTTAAATACGGAATTTGCATTGCACCCCCAAATATAAATACTCTCACAGCTCTATTGAGCGCATCCATATATGGTAATTTTTCACCGTTTTTATCAGTTACTCGGACTTTCAATATCCACTTACCAAGAGTATAGCCAATTTTAGATAATAAAAATGACTCCACAAACAACCATAAAATATAGTACGATATCTTGATTAAAAGACTAGTTTCAAAATTCTGTGAAAAAGCATATGCATATGTATCAGGAGATAATAATAACCATAATAAATCCAAAAGACTTATCCAAAAACTATAATCTATAGTTCTAGCAAAGAAACGCACCAAAGGTCTGATTTGAGATGGATCTGGATAGTTATCTAAGTCTTCATCATTCCTTATAAATTTTTTTGCTTTTGGCAAACCGTCCATGATAAAAATGCCACTTTTATCATCTGTCATTGTTGGGTATAGCTCTTGAAGGTTTTTAATAGCATGATTCTTTTCTAAAGAGTTAAATGTATCCTCTACCTCCTCGTCACTAAATCCTATTGCCGTCATTGCTCTTACGCAGTATGCAATATATGTCTCAATCCCTAATTTCTGCAACTGCTCTTTTATAACATTAAAATTTAACCATTCAGTTTTATAAAAGTAATCTAAACAAATATTCTCGCTGGAGTTGTCTTCTTTTCCATAAACATTCCAGTTTTTATTTGCAAAGGTCCTACTTTGGTCATCAATTATAATGCTGATGCTATTTGAAGTCATATCGCCCATATTTGCTGCTGTATTTATAAGAAGCTCAATTATATTAACATACTCATCTATTGTGTCTATTTCTTCTGGGAATAGCTTTAAGAAACAATATTTTATTTCATCGTAATCCGCATATCTAATTAAATCCCTTAAAATAATACTATCACTTTCCCAAAGATGACCACTTTCTCTGCTAAATAGCTCTTTTTTAGCCCTATTTATTGCTTCTTGCTCATACTCGACATTCTCCACATATACTATTTTTCTTAATTCATCATCTTTTAGGACAGATAAATCTTCTCTTAATCCGTTGGTTCCATTAGCCATATTGTTAGCTCCAATCCATGTAAATTTGTTCTAACATATTGCCTTTTAGTCTTTTTTACTTATCTTTCGTATTTCATTTAGAACTATTTGCGAATGTGAAAATAATGACTGATACTCTTTACATTTTTTCACATCATGAAGCTTTATTGTAATTGTAAAAATACCCGCTTTAGTAAATAGATAAAAAGTATGCTGATTTTCTGCGGGTAGTTTATCAATACTATCTGCATTCTCAGTAACAGGCAATACTGAGAAACAGTTTTCTAAAAATGTTGAAGCGGCATTTTTAACAGATTCATGCCTGCCTGCACCAATGATTCCTCCACCCTCCGAAAAATAAAGACTGGTTGTCCCATCAATAAAGCAAATCATTGTAGCAATTTTATTAGTGTCAACTCCCATATCCACTACTGCACCATACACTTGGTAGGCATTGCCGATTTTTATATCCATATCTTCAGGCTTAATGGTAAAAGCTAATTTACGCATAGAAGCATATGTATATTCATCATCCTTTTGATTATTTAAATTGCTTTTAATATTTGAATTGTCTTTATTATTCTTGTTTTTATCAGGATTTATATCATCTGAATTTTTTATTAATCGGAACATACTAAACACTCCCTTTTGCTAACTATTATTTAATCCTATATTTAAATTAACCTAAAATGTGCCATCTGTCCACTTAAACTTTAATAATATCATATTAAAAAGTATATGTTAAACACAAAACCTTGTATATAATTTCTATATTAATAAATAAACTATGTAAAAGGCTGTTGCAAAATACTTATTACCAATTATATCCTGTACCTAGGTTTTTTAACCTAAACAATATAATATGGTTAAGATATTTTTGCAACAGCCTCATAATACATTCTTACATAATATTTTATGCTTTTGCATTCTGGAAACACGTCTAAATAAGAATAGTTTCGCCTTATTTACTCACATAGTCAAAGTGCCCTTTTCATCTTCGATAAGCAGCAATATATCCTCTTCTGCTCCTGTCATTGTATTAATATATATAACAAAATGCTTGCCATCTAAATCACCAACAAATTGATAGCAATATTTCTCTTTGTTAAAATCAGTAGGAATGATAGCCTTTCCTTGGCTTATTATCTTCAGCTTCTTATTAATCTTTTGTTTAGCCTGCTCTATCGTGAGCTTTTCAGCTGGTATCTCTCTGGTTCTATGGTTATAAAGATAACCCTTTGACTCTATTCCAACTATTTCACCATTGTCCAGAGCAATTTTTACCTTAACTAAGTCAGGGTATACAACTGTATTATTTTGATTATACGCATAACAAATTACCGCTGTGCCATCTTCTTTTTGGTAATAAGTATCAATCATATTTTTGAAGCCGTTCTTATTTAAAAAAGCAAGTGCCTTTTTCTTAGCTTCATCCATTGATAAAGTTTCTTTACCAAAATCCCTGTTTCTAAGCATCCAATAAATTTGGCCACCCTGCTGTGTTACATCAATTTCTGCTCCTTGTGCATCATTTGAATTTTTAAATATAGCTTTGAATCTATAGGTCTTTATTTTTCCTACATCATTGATATCTAGTTGCTTTATTTCCTGTATTTTATCTTCTCCAATAAATTTTTTTGCTATTTTTTTTGCCTCTTCTGCATTTACCTTATTACTCTTAAGTCCTAAAGGCTTTGCCTTTAACATATGATCAGAATATGGCCCGTCATAGATAAGAGAAGGATATTCCTGAAAATTTTTATCTATATTCTCAATAGAACTTGATTGGGGATCATTTTTAGCAACACTTACTGCTTTGGCAGCTTTTGCCGTTGTTTTACCCCAATTCATTTTACCTGAATTGATCTGATTTTCAATGCCATGCAGGCTTTTTTGTAGTGAAACTGCATATCCATGAAGCTTATTAAGACTATCATATTCTTTGTCGCTCAAAGCTGCACCGCTTAAGGTTTTACTATTTAAGGCATAAGCCAAATCCCCTACTTGAGTTAAATAATTTGAGGTTTTTTCAAGTATTGGAGGCGATACAGGTAATTGTCCCATATTCTCCTGAGCAAGATTAGATTGTCTCCAGACTTCTCCAAGCGTTGTAGATGTACTTTTAGGAGTCGAAGTAACTAAAGACTTAGCTAATAGAACTTCTAAATCATCTACATAATTGGTTAAATCTAAAAACGCTCTATTATATTGATTCTCTGTTTGTATTTTTAAAGCAGTTAGCTGCTTATTTTGATAATAACCCCATGTTCCTACTCCAAATAAAGCCAATATCGCAATTACAGCAACGGGAACGGCCCAGGAACCTCTCCTTTTATCCTTTTTATTATTATAATTATTAAAGTCTCTCCTATATTCATCTTGTTCCAATCAAATCACCTCCATATTTAAATTCCGAACCAATGCTTTCCAATTTTTAGATGAACTTTCCTTGACCAAATCCATTTACTAGTAGCTGTAGCTGGGTTCCAATAGTATAAGCAACCTTCAGTAGGATCCCAGCCAGCAAGAGCATCCCTTGCAGCTTTTACTACTGTTGATTTTGGATCTATCGGTACATATATTTGCCCATCCGATACAGCTGTAAAAGCACCCGGCTGATATATAACACCTGCTAATGTTTTAGGAAATTTTGAATTTTTAACTCTATTCAAAATTACAGCTCCAACCGCAACCTGCCCCTCAAAAGGTTCACCTCTAGCTTCTCCATTTATAGCTCTGGCAAGCAGCTGTACATTCGATACCTGTGAAGCAGCATAAACCTGCCCTGTTTCAACAATATGACCTAATCCCATTGTAAGAAGGGTATTTTCATCTGCAATCCCATTCGCATTAAGACCATATGTTCTCTGGTATCTAAGTACAGAAGCAAACGTATTTGAATCAAATACTCCATTAATCTTTCCATCATAATAACCCCAGTTTTGTAATTCCTGCTGCATATCCTTTACTTCTTGACCCTTATCACCCAATTCGAGAGATGATGCTGTACTGACAAAGTACTGTTCACCTTGTCCAATAACTGTTAGGCTTAAAAATAGAATAACGCAAAATGATACTATTTTAATTAGCTTTTTCAAGCTTTTGCCTCCTTTCAAAATCATCAGTATTTTATTAATGTTATTTTTAGTTAATAGTAGATAAAATATTCATCATATATTAATTGAGTAAAAATTGTAATTAATTTAATTAATTGTTATTTATCAAAAAAGCGTATTAAATTTAAGCATAATGTCAAAAATCTATATTGAATATAATTATCTAAAAAACATTAAGTGGAGAGTCACTATGAAGTTATTAATACTATACGTTTCTGTTGGAACTGGACATATGAAAGCTGCTGAAGCTTTAAAAGAATCTATTGAAAAACAATTTGATGGATGGTCAGTTGATATATTGGATGCTTTAAAATATATAAATCCAATTATTGATAAGATTGTAGTTAGTAGCTATCTTGGTGCTTTAAGAAGAAGTCCCAAGCTATACAGTAAACTTTATACAGCTTCAGGTACTGGTACAAGTACAGGCATTTACGACATAAGTAAAGCTTTTAATAAGCTTTTATCTTATCGTTTAAAAAAGCTCATAAAAGATTATGAGCCTTCAGCAATTGTTTGTACGCATCCTTTCCCAATGCAAATGTTATCCTCTCTCAAGGAAAGAAAGCAACTTAGCGTACCATCTATTGCAATATTGACTGATTACGTTGTGCATTCACTTTGGCTAGATAGTGGAATGGATGCTTTTATTGTTGCAAGTGAAATGATGAAAAGTGAAATGATTAACCTCGGTGTACCTAGTAACATTATATTTCCTTATGGAATACCTGTATCACCTAAATTTCAAAACCAAGCAAATAGAGAATCTTTGCTTAACGAATTAGGTCTTGATAATAAGTTTACCGTTTTAGTTATGGGAGGTGGAATGGGTTTTGGAAATATGGAAAATACAATAAACTCTCTTCTCAACTGTGACTTAGATATACAAATAATTGCAGTAACAGGAACAAATAAAAAATTGAAATACCAATTAGAGCAATCTTCCAAAAATAGTAATAAAAATGTACTTATATTTAGCTATACCGATAGGATAAATGAATTAATGGATATTTCTGACCTTTTGATAACAAAACCAGGAGGAATGACAGTTTCCGAAGCTCTAGTAAAAGGTCTGCCCATTTTCATAATATCTCCTATTCCTGGACAAGAGGAGGGTAATGCCAGTTTTCTGATTAGAAGCGGTGTTGCCAGTAGAGTTGACAGCTCTTCTCAGCTTATTGAAGTGCTATCTCGTATGGCAAACGATCCGGTTGCTTTAAACTTAATGCGAGACAACTCAAAATATCTAGGAAAACCACATTCTGCATACGATATAGCAGTACTATTAGATAAACTAATAAATTAATACTGCGGCTATATAAGCGGTTGCTAACCGTTTATATGCAGACTAGTATAAAAATGCATAATAGAAATTTAATTGACACCAAATCAATTTTTATTTCTATTATGCATTTTCTACAATAATATTTAGAATATTCTCCGTATGTCACATATTCTATCCTTAAAATAACTATCCTCTAAAGAATCTGATACTACTCCTTTAGATGTACCCGAATGTATAAATTCATTATTCCCTACGTAAACTCCAACATCGTTAACATCCTTTTTGCGGCTATCAGAACTGAAGAGCAGTAAATCTCCCGCCTGAATATCATCTTCATTTACAGAGGTTCCAACACTCTTCATGTCAACCAATTTTCTTGGAATATCAACACCATTTATTTTACTGCAAATATATACAAGCCCTGCGGAGTCTATACCCCTTCTGCTAATGCCACCCAAAATGAATATTGTTCCATCAAACTTCTTAATTGTCTGGACGAATTCAGCATTTGAAGTTTTTGGTATCACATTATCACTTATAGGTATCGCGATAACCCCACCTTCATCTATCCAACCTCTTTTATTCTCTGGCAGAAATACATCATATCCTGTTTTTGACTTACCAAACGAATATAGCTCCGTTCCTAAAACTACTTTTTTAAACTTTGATTTATTATTTGTCCCTGAATAAATATCAGCAAGCTTGGCAGTGACAACTATTCTATTTTTAATACTACCCTCAGTAACACTCTCAGTGTCCCTGCTTATATACTTACTCTTTACCCACCCAGATGTACCATCTAGCAACTTTATATTAACCCATGAATCCTCTTCTTTTATTACTGCTACTACTTGGTTATAAAGTACTTGTGTTATTCTTGTACTCAATATATCAGGCTTATTAAACATATCTACAACAGCCTCTGTTATAACGGCTGCGCTCTCTGGCGTTATCCCACTTAGTAACTGCTCATTAGAAGTAATAGGAATTTTTCTGCTTCCACATCCAGTTAATGGTATAAAAAGTATCATCAACATTATACAAATAAATTTTATGCCTAAATTTCTTTTCCTCATGTCGTCCTCTATCTTTTAATAATGGTTATATTTTATAATATATTTCTAAACTAAAATTATGTCAATGAATGTATTTTGCATGGGTATTTGCTACTGATTAACTCAACCTCTCTTTGTTTGCATGTAAATATGATAACCTGCTGCTTTTTGATAATATCATAGATACACTTAAGTGCATTCTCAGTTCTCTCATCATCATATTGTGCAAACGGCTCATCCATAATAAATGGTAAGCTTTCATTAGTTTTTAGAACTGTCTCAGATATTGCAATCCTAAGTGCCAAATATATTTGGTCAATAGTTCCGCTACTTAATATAGACGCTGGTACAATCATTTCAGTCCTTGGGTCACTTATCATTATACTCAAATTTTCTCCTGCCCTAACATCAGAATACTTTTGCGCTGTTAATTCAGAAAATGCTCTATTAAAAACTTTATTCATAACTGGTATATATTTTTTTTGAACATCATTAGATGCTTCTTCAAGAGTTTTAATCGCTATGCTTAAAGCCTCACCCCTTTGTTCAAGGTGCTCCTTTTTCTGTGTTAATTTCATAATTTCATCATCAATTAAATCGTTCTCTTGAATAATGTCAATCTTTTTGAGACCAGCTTCAACAGTAGCTATTTCAATGTTCTTCTGTGTAAGCTGAGCTGTCAAGAACTCTTTTATTTCTATTAATTTCGTACATTCGTTATAAATGCTATTTTCAAAAACTTTTTCATACAAATCCTTTTCCGAACAAGTCAAATCATCATTAATGTCTGACTTAAGTGATAAAATTATTTCTGATAGTCTATCAACATCATTTTCCAATCCAATAACATCAATTTGCCCAGAACCAAAATTATGATTTTCTAGCCTATTAACCAACTGTTCATATTGAGTTTTTTCAGCAGTAATCCTGCTATTTAGGCTATCCAACTGTTGTTTAAGTATGTAATCTATCTCCTGTAAATTATCTTTCTCACTATTCAGCTTTTTACTCTTTTCAAAAGATTCTCTTTGCTGCTCTTTCAGTTTTTGCAGTTGTTTGCTGCTCATATATCTGCAAACTAGGGAAAATACTGCAATCACAGCCGAAACTGCTATAAATAATTCTGATAAATCAAAGAATTGAGTCCATGCGGGTATCCTAATAAACATCTGTCTCAATTGGGGAATAAATGATAAGCAACTTACCCCAGAAGCAGCAATAAGTGATACTATAATACAAATATTAAAAACTATATTAACAATTTTTTGTTTATTTATTTTTTTATATATTTCATCAGAATTTCTATCAGCATTTTCATTATCAGTGCCTAACTCTCTATTAAGCATAGCTATTTTTCCAGAATTTTCAGCTATATCCTGCTCCAACAGGGCTTTATCTCTGTCTAAAGAATTAATCTCCCTTTGCGAATACTTAATCCTTTCATTCAGAAATGAGACTTCTTCCTTCCTCTCCATATGAAACTTTAGTTTCTCTTTAGCTTCACAAAACTCTAACAATTTAGTAAAAAGTTTTACCTTTGCTGAAAGTTTATTTACTTGCACTGCTAATTCTTCCTTTTTAGCCATTGCATCAACAAAACTTCTATTTCTTTCTTGAATCAATAATTTCGCTTTATTTAATTCTTCAAGCCGTTTATTTATAATATCTAAAGGTCTAGTATAACTTCTATCAGTCCCAACTTGTTGCTTCAAAGCTTCCTTCAAAGCAGTGTCTGCCTTCTTGTATGAAATATCTTCAGAACCGCTTTGTTTGATATTTGATATCCTATCAATTAAATCCTTTGAAGCAGAATTATCAATTCTTGCACCTAATTGCTTTATATATACAGTTCTTTCAAAAAGGCTATCATTTAGCCCAATCATTTTTTCTGCAATACCACTTCCATCTTTACTAGATGCATAACTGCTTGTTATTTCGTTATATTGTTGGTCATACAGTTTAACAATTCCATTTTCAAAAGTCCTATCTATTCTGTAGCTTTTACCGTTATCAAGCTCAAAATTTATATATCCACCGTAGTCGCCATTACTCCACGGTTTAAATCGTTTAATGTCGGCCATTACACCATCTTTGCCAGCTCTTCCACCCTTTATCCCATAGAATATAGCTTTGATAAAGGCCATAAGAGTTGACTTACCACTTTCATTAGAACCATAAATTACATTTAGTTCATTTGAAAGAGTTATATCAAAATCTTCTATCTTTCCAAATCCTCTAACGTGAAACCTGTTTATTTTCATTGTTCTACCCTTCCATTTTCTAAAGCCTGAAGCCCATATTGCAATGCCATAAATAAAGTTTCACGTCTTGTATCTGAAGTCTCTGACTCTTGCATATCCATTATTCTGCGAACAAATTCACCTTTAATTCCTGGATCTTCTAAATACTTTTCATAATCAAATTGAATTGATGTCTGATTTTTTATTTTCATATAAAAACAACTTTGCTCAAACGCACCTAATATCTTTTTGATGTCTAATCTATAATCCTTTGAAATAAAACCATTTAATATAATGCTATATAAATCTAAAGAAGACATTTTGATCTGTGTACATAAATATATTTTTTTAATAACGTCTCCATCGCTTTTACATTCACTAATATTGACCTCAATATTGTGGTAATGTCTAGTTGCAAAAGGAATAAACTCTGTCTCAACACTTTTTTTATTTTCATCAGAGAAAATTATTTTTCCCTGTACGATGCCATGTTGACCTTCTTCATCAAAACCTAGAGGTTCAGGACTTCCCGGATTAATTATAACTGTTTTCTCATTTTGGATTAGTGAATAACAATGCATATGCCCCAATGCTACGTAATCCATCCCCAATGAAAATATATCTTTTGAAGTTATAGGATTGTAATTATCTTCCTCAAAAGGCATATCTACAGTTCCGTGGAAAATAAGAATATTAAACCTATCACTAACAATTTCTTTATTAATAATAACAGGATAATCTTTTTTAACATCTCCTCTAGAACCCATGTTATAAATATAGGTATTATATTTTTCCAAATACAATACCTTTTGGGAATCATCAAGTATATGTACATTAACTCCCCATTCGGAGGCTTTATAATATGAATTTTCTTTTAATGGATCATGATTTCCTGGACATATAATTATTTCAGTTTTGTAAAGTTCAGAAAACAGGTTCTTGACAGCAAGTATTGTAGAGCCTTTAACCCATTTATCTTCAAAAAAGTCTCCACTGATTATTAGTAGCTCTATGTTATGAGCAATAATTCTTTCGATAATACTATTGAGGCAATTTAAAAGCTCATCCCTTCTGATATTTGCCTTATCTACATTTCCTAATGATGAAAAAGGTGCATCAAGATGTAAATCTGCAATATGTATAAATGACACTTGTTTCACGTGAAACTACCTTCGTCGTTAATCAAAATTGAAACATACGCAATAGCATACTCTTTACAATGAGATAAGGAAATAGAAATTCCGGAGGCACCTATCTCCGTATAGTACTCCTTTGCCCTTCCATGTAACGTAACAGATGGTTTGCCTAAATTATCATTCAAAATCTCAATTTCATTAAAGGCCGCATTAATACCAATTCCAGTACCAAAGGCTTTTGATACTGCCTCTTTACCTGCAAATCTAACAGCATAGCTTTCATACTTTGCAGCGTTCCGGTTTTCACAGTATTCTATTTCATTAGATGTAAATACTATATTTAAAAAGCGACCATCTTTACTTTTTTCTATAGCTTTCTTTATTCTATCTATCTCAATAATGTCAGTTCCTACTAATAAATCCAAAAAGACACCCCTAATTATATTATGTATTAAATCAATTATTAATTTAGCTATCATTCTATAAATTGAATTTTATATAAGTAAAACCAAGTTCATGCTTTGCTTCTAGCTCACACAAACTTAGTTTTCTATATTTTCAAATTATTTATAATTGGGCAAAACCTTATTATCTATAAAGTTCAAAGAATTCTGCGAAATTCTTAAACTCTGTGCCCAACTTCATTATCTTTATTTTCATGTTTTCGAATTTCGTACATTGTTTTATTTTATTAATAATTTCATTTTCATTAACGCTATTCTCAATAATAAAAATATTATTATATGAGAAAGGATACACGTTTTTAAAATTTTCCTTAAGACCTTCCACCGCAGAATTCCCCTTAAATAAGAATTCCCTTTGATCCTCTATTTGAATAACAGATAACTCTAATTTATACTCTAAAGCATCAGTTACCTCTTCTTTTAAATCCCTCTTGAACAACTCAATGTAGTTTGGTAATGTAAATCTCTGCTGCATCTGGATTATCAATAAATTGTTTAACACTGGAGCTATATTACCAGCAATAGTGTCAATAATAAGCATATTTTCTTCATTATCAAGCTGTGTATCTGTATACCCAAATATTATTATACATCCAAGTACATCAATTTCCATCATATCAAGATATATAGGAATTATTAATACACCTTGTACTTCACCTATATCTTCGGTAAATTCTTCTCCAATATACTCAGCAACTGTTGACTGCCCTAGAGCATAAGCACAGTCACCCTCAAAAATTCTCTTCCATTTTTTATTTGGAGTTATCAATTTACCTTTACAACTATCAATATTAATAGTATTTGAGAGCTCAAACTCATTTGTTTCCTTTTTATAAAGGCAGAATGCACCCTTATTAACATGAAAAGAAACTTGTAAAGTTTTAGTTGCTATTTCTTGTAAAGTCTCTATTCTAATTGAACTACTAATATTTCTCGTTAAATAATTAAGAGAAATAAGCTTATCAAATTTCCTCTGAATTAATTCCTTCTGTTCATTAACTGTTTCAAACAGTTTTGCATTGGTTATAGCTGTATAAGTAGATGCTGCTAAACTTTCTATTAATTCAAAAATACTATCGCTATATTCATTCCCTGTTACTGTTTCGCTAAGAGTAACAAACCCGAGGATTTGACGGTTTTTAAGTAATAATACAACATATAAGGCTTCTAGCCGCTTCAGTTGATCATTAGCTATAACACTATCCTCCTCAAACAGGCTATTAAAGTAATCACAATCCTTCTTGTTTTTAAGATTAATTATTACCTTATTAGGATTTACTTTGCTAGATCCTTTTAACATAAGCCTAATATCTGCATCCTTAACATTATAAAATACATCCTTATAACTTTTTAAAGTGTACCTATCTCGCCTTTCGTCAAAAAGTATAAATCCTGTAATTTTACTGTGAGTTAACTCTGAAAATACATCAACAGATATATCGTACAATGAATCAATTCTCAAATCGCTGAGCAATACCTTTGATGATTGATTAATTGCAAATAGATTAAATATCTTTTCATCAAGCTCTGTATTAACCTTTGATAATTTTTCATACCTATTAAAATTTTCTAAAGCAGTATTAATTAGTCTCATCAAAGACTCAGAAATAATATAATCATCTTCTCCAAAATTATTATTACTATTCTGGAACACAATAATTCCATAAAGATTATCTTCAATTATTAATGGAACTACAGCATTTATTTCAAGTAAATCAATTAACTCTGGGTCTAAAAATTTTACCAGGTTTTCTCTTTCATAAAGAATATTTCCATAATACATTGCAAGATCGTTTAACTCAATAGAAAGCTCTATATTTTCTAAATGTTGTGAAAACCCCTTAACCTTCTTTGGTACATAAGCATGATTTTCAAGAATATATATAGCTGATTTTTTTACTAGTAACAACTCGTTGATAAAGTCAAAAGCTGCATCTACTATTTGATCAAAAACCAACCTTTGAGAAAAGAATTCTATTGCCTGCACTAGCCCTGTATATCTGTATAGTTTTGCAGAAAGTGCTTCATCCTTTCTCTCCTTTTCTATTCTCTTTAATATAGAATCGTAATCCATGTAAATTACCTCCAATTAGTTAAGTAGTTAATCCTAAAATGTAAATTACATTTCCTTTATAGTTCCTTCATTATAATAATAACTTACTCTAATTACTGGTTTCTGAATTTCTTTTTGGATACCTTTAATTTCAAGCATACAATTAGGAAATGCTCTTTTTATAATTGATATTTCTCCCTCACCCTTAGTTCTAAGGTAACTAATCAATCTCTTTCTGGCATCTTCATATCCTAGGAGAATAATTTTAAGCTCGCTGTAACGTGTAGTTAACTTGTCATACTCATTTTTTCTTGTTTTCAAAGAGTCAAATGAATTCGAATAAATTGCCAACTGTTGCTTGTACATATTTATTTCTGCTTTTATCTCCTCTATATTTTTACATACCTCATCAAGTTCTTCCTTAAAAGTATTTCTATCAAAACCTTTTACTTTTATTATCGTTCTCTTTTCACTTGAAGATCCTATTATAGCAGTAACTACTCTTACTTCTGCATTAATAGTTCCACCCATTATCTGCCCTTTCATTGAGTCAAGAATTACTTCTTTCGCAGTAATATTACTATTTAGACAATAGAACCCAACGTGTACACTTTCATCACAATATATATCAGCGTCGGCAACATATTTTATATAGAGATTTTTTTTACATCTTATAATTGTTTTACCTTTTCCTACTATTCCACCTCTTATATATATATTTCCTTCTTCACTTTTTATCTCCTTTACATTTCCCACGCCATATTCACTTAGAATTTCAATATCCTTTGTTGATGCTATAGAAAAGTTATCCTCAACAGTTCCTTTAACTGTAAGAAATCCATCAAAATTAACATTTCCTGTTTTAACACCAACATTCTCTTCTATTTCAAGATGATTGGATACTCCGATACTTTCTCCTTGGAAAAAAACTGCACCACTTCGCTTTGCATAAAGAACCGTTTTACTGCCTTCATCAACTTCTCTAACTGAATTCTTATCATATAAAAGTGGGTAATTTTTACCTGCCATGGCTTTTAGAGGGTCTCCAAATACATTTCTTCCATCTACGCCCTCAGTAGCTACAATTCTTTCCCCTACCCATTCTCCTTCTTTCACCATATTTATCAAGTTCAATTCGTAATGATCTACATTTCCATCTTCTTTTATTTCTGGTCTAACCTCTTTTAAATGATACATTTTATTTATTGAGTCTATACCTGATATAGGCAATACTCCCTCAGCAATCAAAATTGGTTGATTGGGGACTAAATTATAAAAAGCATCTTTTTTAATTCCGTAAATAATACCCTTTTCATTTAATTTCTCGACTATTTTGGAAATAATAACAGACCCTACTAACTCACTTTTATCCGCACTAATAGTAACATAGGCCTTTAATTTATCACCTGAGATCTCTACCTTTATTTTTTCTTTTGTTGTACCAAATCTACGTGCTTCCTGTGGCGCGAAAACGAGAGCTTCTTTGATAACAACAAAATTAGATACCTGAATTTCAGGAAGAGAATTTAGTATATTATTAAAATCCCCAACACTTAAACCTTTTTTAAACGATTGTATGTAAAAGCCATCACCGCTTTTAGTTATTTCAATATATGGAGAAGAATAAATAACCGTATTTTCCATGTTATGCCCCCTCAAATGTGTTAAAAACTACAAATGCTGGTACTCAAAAATACTTATGAAAAAATAACTAGTGCAATCTTATCTGGTTTCTTCTACGCTCCTGTAATACACTATCGAGTGCTGTCGCTTCATTTACAGCTGTTTCAAGTTTTTCAACCATTTCTTCTGATTCTATACTCGAAATAATTTGGTGCTTAAACATTCCTAACATACTTTCTATATAATCTAAGCGAGCACTTATTCGCTCTAGCTCATTCTTTTCTTCCTTATTCCTTTGGATAGTACTCTCATCCATCTGAATAATACTTTGAATATCCTCTATCATTCTTTCGTCTTTTAAAAAGCTCAATTTTCTACGATTTGCATTAATCTTGTTCATCAAATCATTAATATTTAATTCCGATATTTCTTTAATTCTTAAGGAGTAATTCGTCATAAGCTTAATATAGGATATAACCAAGTTTAAACTTTTTTCTACTATTTTCTCTTTCAAATAGCTGCGCTCATCTCCCCGTTTTAGAGAATTTAAGATATCATCCTTATCCTGCATAATTTTTCTTAACTTCTGCCTTTGAATAGGTGTTATTGACCCCCTTGCCTGGGCTGATAATCTGTTACATTGGCGATTAAAAATATTTATCTCTTTTTTCTTCTCTTTTATTCTTACTTCCTCTCTATAGCTATTGCTAAAGAAGCTTTGAATAACCAATCCAAGGTATGTTACAGCTCCTAAACCATAAGCACCGGTTATCAGAGTTGAAATAGCTATTTTGCCGGATTCTAAATCCAAGTATTGAATTTCCTGCGTGCCACTTAGTAAATAAACTATTGCACACCATCCTATTAATGTTGCAAAATTCCTAAATCTAAAAAAAGCGCTAAACAATAAATTTCCGTTCATATTTTCCTCAACTTAACTTTATTTTATCATATTCTTAAATAAATAGCTGATAAAATAAGCAATCTAAATATATACCAAATTTAAAACCTACTTCTTTCATATGTCCACAAAGTACAAAACCAAGTCTTTCATGCAAATTAATACATACTTTATTGTCGGCACAAATCCCTGAAATTATAACATGAAATCCAATCTCTTTACCCAAATTAATTATTTGGACCATCAATTTTTTTCCAATTCCCTTATTATGATACTTAGGATCAATATAAACAGACAACTCACAAGTACTTTTATAACCTTCTTTAGTTCTGTATTCTGATAAACTAGCATACCCTACAACGTTGCCTTCAATCTCACAAACAATTATAGGATGTCTCTCATCATGATTTGCAAACCACTCAGCTCTTTGTTCTAGTGTTTGACAGTTAATATCAAATGAGGCAGTTGTATTCTCAACTGCCCAATTATATATATCGGTAATCCTATTCAAATCTGAAAATGTAGCATATCGAATATTATTATTCACTTATTTGCTCCCATTATAGCTAGAATCAATTTGATATCTTATTTTCTGTTTTTTCCTTAACTTCAAATCCACCATTATCTCCGCCTAACATAGCTTCTGCTCTAGCTTTTGCTCTATCTCTTGCAGAATTCATATCAAGCCTCTTTAACTTCATGTCAGTATTATCCTGATTGAGAGACTCCACTGCATTTGCTCTTGCAGTCTTCTTATTAACAATTTCACGAGCTCTGTCAAGATTATCATTAACACTGCCAATACGACTATTTTTAGATGTATACTGAGAATTAACAGAATTTATATTTTCACGTAAATTTGCCATTTTTGCTTGAGACTTTAAGGTCTTAAGTTCATTTAATTTAGCATTCATCTCAGACTCAAATATTTTATAGTCCTCACGTATCTTTTCAACTTGAACCATCGCATTCTCATAAGTAGCCTTGTGAGTCTCAAATACAGTCTGATATTCTTCTTCCTGTACTAAAAGTTCAACTAAAAGTTCTTTATCTCCAACTCTCTGTGCAGATTCAACTCTTGCTTTTATAGCACTTAAATTTTTTTCAGCCGTTTTCATCTCTATCTTAATCATTTCAGCGCTAGTTTGAATTTCTATTATCTGCTGCTCTGCTTCACGTCTTGCTTTAACAATCTGATTTTTAATATCTTCAAATAAAGCCTCTGGATTTTTATCTTCCAAATTACCCACAAATAATCCGAAGAACCCTCTAAACATTTGTCCCAGTCTGCTAAATAAGCCCATTAATTTACCTCCTAAAATATTCAAATATTTTTTATAGTTAATTTTTCATTGTATTAATAATAGTCTATACAATTAATTTATAATAAAAATCACATAAAGTAAACACTAAAATAAGTAAAACACTTTTAGTTTTTAATTTTTTTTAAATCTTTCCCAATATTTTTTAGGTAACAAATCAATATCATCACACTCTTCAATTGCAAGTTCTGTCATAAACTCTACATCTTGCGTACTTGGTCTGCATTTTTTAAGTGCATCTTCAAGTATTTGTGCAGTTATTACAGGATGATCTTCATTTTTATTACATGCAATTTCATATGCCTTTCTTACAACTGTATCAATCTCTGCTCCAGTATAATTCTCAGCTAATTTTGATATGGAAAGATAGTCTTGTATATCTGTTTCGATTCCATATTTATTTATTATTATTTTAAAAATTTCTGCACGCTCTTCTGCCTCAGGTAAAAGAATCGGAATCTTCTTATCAAATCTTCCAGCTCTTTTTAATGCGGCATCAATAAGGTCAGGTCTATTTGTTGCTGCAATAAAAATTATTTTCCCCCTATTATTTGTATTACTAGTAAACTGCAAAAATTCACTAAAAATATTTCTACTTACTCCACTATCCCCAGAATCACCTCTTCTAAAGGCTGTATCTATTTCATCAACAAAAACAATTACTGGTTCTTGTGATTGAGCTCCTAACAAACACTTCTTAAAGTTCTTTTCGCTTTCTCCAACATACTGACCTAAAATTCTTGACATATCAATTTTTACACAATTAAATCCACTGGCTTTTGCTAATGCTTCAACTAAAAGGGTTTTTCCAGTACCAGATGGTCCACATAAAAGTATTCCCATTGGGACTCTTCTTGAATCACCTCTACGTATTGGTTCAATAATATTTTTAGTCAAGTAAGCTTTTGCTGATTCCATACCACCTAAATTTTCAAAATCTATTTCTGGGTAAATAAAATCTAAAACATCTCCATATTCCTTCTTTAAGACATCATGCTTCTTTTCTTTAATGAAATCAAAGCTAATAGGCACTCCTTCTGCCTCAGCTTTCAGCTTGATATCCTTAATACTTTTTCTATTTAATCCAGATGAAAGCTTTGCAAATTCATCTACAGATATTAGTGATTTTATTGCCTTATCTTGCAACAAATACTCAATAAAGCTCTTTCTATCACTTTCATTTGGAAGTTCAACCAGAATTGGTTCAATCCTATAAGCTGGCTTTAAAAACTCATGACTTATTCCTGCTAGATTATCTGCAAGCATAAATATTGTACTTCCAACAGCAGAAATTTTGGAATTAACTGACCACTCAGATAGCCAGATAAGTGCCATTCGCTCCTCAAGTGTCATACTTCCTATATCTCCTGTCGGTACAATTTTTTCTGCATGATCAACAAACAGAGCCATTTTTGTGTTTCTCAAAGCTATATCAATAAAGGGAAATATCCTAGATGGAAGAGAGTGAAATAGGCTTGCTACCTCATTTCCAGCAATCTTAATAAACTCACGCTCCATGGCAGGCTCTAGGAAAGTAAGACCTCTAGATATATCATAAAAAGCAACAATACCAAAATTTCTTTCTTTAATAAATTCATCATCTACGTATCTAAAGAAATTTCTAGTATTGTCCATAATATCTTTAACATTAAAATAAAACAAAAATTCATGCGAAATTCCAGACTTATATTTTGAAAGAAATTCGTTAAACCACATTTTTTTATCCTTTTAAAATTATTTTTTATTAATATCTAATATTTAATTTATAACTTACAAAATAATTACGATATTAGATTTTGTGTTACATTAATTATATACAAAAAATTGAAAAATGTCTGCAAATGGTTACAGAAAAACAACTATTTTTTCTGATGTTTTAAAGAGTTTAATATTGTAGCTTCTTGATTTACAATATGTGTTTTTGCAAGATTTCTTGCTGCCTCTATATTTCTTGTTTCCATTGCCTCAAAAATATCATTATGCTCTTTTATAAGATTTTTAGGACTGCTATAGTCTTTAATATATATAACCCTGAATCTTTGCACCTGTTCCCTAAGATTATTTAAAATAGATATTAGCTTATCATTCCTAGATGCTTTATATATAATATCATGGAATTCAACGTCCTTCTTAATAGAACTATTAATATTCTCTCTCTCAATATAACTAGAAAATTGCCCATTAATATATTTTAATTCCTTCAATTCATCATCAGTTATTCTTTGTGCTGCAAGGGATGTTGCCAAGCCATCTAAGGATGCTCTTACCTCTAACACATCCATTATATCCTTAACAGATAGTTCGGCTACATGTGCACCTTTTCTTGGAATCATATTTACAAGACCTTCAAGTTCTAATTTTCTGATAGCCTCTCTTACCGGAGTCCTGCTAACACCCATTTTTTCAGCAAGCTGTACTTCCATTAGTCTCTCACCTGGACGTAACTCCCCAATTATTATAGCTTCTCTTAATGAATTAAAGATAACTTCTCTCAATGGTTTATAGTCATTCAAATTTATTTTTGATAATTTACCTGCCATTATACTAACCTCCACGCCTCACTTGGGCACTAAAATTTAATAAACATGGTCATTGCTTGTTTGCTCAAAAAATGCGAAGATAACGGTGAATGCAAGAAATGTAAACTTCGCATTTTTCATGCTAACCTCCACACCTCATTGAGCACTAATCATTTTATTTTTATACAGTATAAGTTAAAATACATTCATTCATACTTTTGTTCATTTCATTATAGGCATTTTTTGCTTTTTCCTTATCATCAAAAATTCCAAATACAGATGGTCCACTTCCACTCATCATACTTCCTATTGCACCTTTCTCCAGAAGCGTTTCCTTAATTTTCTCTATTATAGGCTGTTTTACAACTGTAACACTCTCTAATACATTCTTCATATTAGAAGCAATAAATTTGATATCCTTACTTTTTATTGCTGAAATAAGTGCTTCTGTATCAGGCCTTTCATTAATTTTATTTAAGTCCAAATTTTTATAAACCCATGCAGTAGAAACACCTACTCTAGGTTTAATAATTAAAATCTGGATACCACTGAGTACTGGTAGCTGTGTAAGCTTTTCACCAATACCCTCTGCTAATGCCGTACCACCCAAAATACAATATGGGACATCTGCCCCTATTGTTCGGCCTATTTCCATTAGCTCACCTTGTCCAATACCAAGATTAAAAAGAGAATTAATGCCCTTTATTACAGCAGCTGCATCTGAACTTCCCCCTGCTAGACCTGCAGCAACGGGAATCCTTTTATCTATTTTTATTTTAACTCCAGCATCCAAATTATATTTGCTAATCATTGCCTCAGCAGCTTTACATGCTATATTTGTGTTATTATTGGGAACATATGAAGCAACACAATCTATTTCTACTCCAGATCGGATTTCCTGAATAGATATATTATCATATAGCTGTATTGTTTGCATAATCATTCTTAAATCATGGTATCCGTCTTCCCTTTTATTTAATACGTCTAAAGACAGATTTATTTTAGCGTGTGCTTCTAATGAAATCATTTATTTAAAATCCTTTAATTTTTTAATATTCTTATAAGTTTATTATATACAATGTACAATTTATAATCAATAAGAATCACTAATCATGAGCTTTTACACCTTATATTCAATATATAAATTATAATAAAAATACAAGATAATGCAACTATTCTACTAAATCAATACTGCCATCAATATAAATAAAGGGCTGTCTCAAAATACATCTTAACCATTGTCTCTGCCTAGGTTTTCAGCCTAAACTATATAATGTGGTTAAAAGATGTTTTGCAACAACCCATTTAAAATTAGATTAATATAATTATTTTTATACTGCTTTTTTTAGAATAAGGATTTGCTGTCCCGGCATTAATATATCCATATCAGATAAATTGTTTAATTTCATCAACTCATCCACAGTCGTACCATATTTCTTTGCTATTTTCCACAAACTATCACCCGGCTGTGTAATATATACAATTACACTAGGTAATGATAACATCTTTATCTCATCTAACATATTTTCATTGACTTTATTAATTATAGGTACTATTTTTTTAGTTTGAACCTTTGTATTAACCCCAATTACATTCCTTATTTCTACCTGATCTGATGTTATCATACTATAGTTGCAATGCTCTACCTCTAATGAAATATCCGCAATCATACTACTTTTGATGCCCTTTATTTCGATTTCATGTGTAAATGGTATTTCCTTTTTAAGACAGAACACAGGCTGTTCCTCATTATTTGCCAAATAAAGAATATTATTTTCTACAGAACCTTCAATAACAACTTTATTGTCCTCTATCCTACTATCAGAAACATTATAATTGCATAGAACATTAAATATTTCTGCAACTGAAGGATTACAATCATTAAGAGCTATCGTATCTCTAATAGATATTTGGCTTCTATTTTCAGAGAACATTTCATCTATGTTAAGCTGCTGTCTTTCTAACACAATCTTTGATTTTGGACTATATGCATCAGATAACACTTCTATTGTTCTTTGGCATACCCCATTAACATAGATATTTAATGCTATTTCTGCTCTAATCAGTCTAAGCTCTCCATCTGTATCTTCAACAGCATCAATCTTATAATCGACTAAGTCATAGTCAACATCTACTATTGTATTCTCGTCTACATTCTCTAATTCAACATACTGATTAAAGACCAGCTCATTTTCCATAAATTGTAGACTCCGTTCTTCATCATCTGCAATATATAGAGTAGAAATGCCTATATCACTATTTACAAATATCTTACCATCAGTAATTTTAAATTCCTTATTTGATATCTTTACATCGTTTCTAACAATTTCGCTAATAGTAGGTTTGCTAGATGAAAGCTCTAAATCTTCTTTAATTATAAAATTAACTTTGTTACTGCCAAGAAAAGTATTAAGCACTACAGAGTCTTTTAAAACTTGAATATCATCTATACCAGCGATATTAGATGATATTTCTCTCTCTATCTCGTCATACACTTTAACACTTTTTGACAAAATTGTTTTAACGTTTATCTTTCTTCCATTTAGCAAGTTATAATCCATGTGTTCAATTATTGCCCTAGCCCTACTTTTCATTCCACTTCTAACATCTTGAATATCAATCGTTTCAGAAAACGGAATATTTGATACAATTCCTTTTATGCTTTTTGTTTCATTATCAGATATGTAAAGTATTTTACATACAATACAACCTGATATAACTACTCTATCAGTACCTGTATCACATCCAGTAATAAAAACATCACCATCAAGATGAAGTACCCTGGCGATGTCCGGCTTTGTATCCGGAACAATTATATCATTATCAATAACAGTCTGAATCGTATCCTCACCTATCATATTATTTACCTTAAAGGCCTCTTTTATCAACTCCAGAGACATCTCTCCATCCTCCCCTATTTCACCATAAATAACATTTCGCATTTTTAGGTAAAAACCTAACAAACAAAATGATTCTGCTATTTGATATATATTTATAAAAATATAGAAATATACCATATAATTTAAACTTATTTTTAAGTTTAAAGAAAATAAATGTGACTTTTGAAATGCAAAAAAGAGACTCAATATAAAAAGTCTCTTTTTTGTTAAATTATATTTTTAAGTTTTTCTCAGAAAGCTTATGATAATGAATATAAGGATTATACCTTTAACATTACTATGGTAAAAATATCACTTAAACCTAGCATACCTGAATCTTTTTGTCATCTTTATATACAACTAATTCAACTGCTTTTGTTAGAACATCAGTGTAGCTATATGAAACCCTTCTGGTATTATCATATGCATTTTCGAACTTTACTACGAAAATACTTGGGTAAGTATTTTCAAGAACGCCTTCTCTAATAAAAGATTTTTTGCGGCCTTTATTCGCTCTAAGCTGTACCTTCTCACCTATACAACCTTCAATATCTCTTTTTATCTGAAAAAGTTCTCCTCTATCTATCATGATATCACCTCTTCATCAGTTTAGTTAATTATATCACAAAATTTGATTCTTGTCAAAAATATTATATTATACAAGTGAACAGCTTATATGTCAAGTATTTTTTATTACCCATCCATATATAGCCTCATTTGATATGTTCTGGGGAATTACTATAAAATATTTCCTGACAATTTACTTTTATCATACCCTATGATATCTAAATCATCTTCTTCTGCATCAGCTAGCAATCTTACATTTACACCTTTTAATATAATAATTTTTTTACCCTTATCAAATATTATGTCTGATACTCTAAAAAGAACATCTTTTTCATATGATTTCCTATAAACTAAGTTTCCTATTTCGATTTGCATAATAATTTCTTCCCCTCTTAGTTTAGTATGCCAACTTTTTTTAATAATATTACTAATTATTTTTTATACTGGCATATAATAACCCTAAGTATAAAATAATAGTCTAAAGTGGATTATGACTCCTAAAGTCTTTAAAAATCTCAAGCCGGCGTTTAATACTTTTAATATAAACGGTTTATGGAGAAGTATGTAACTTACTTAAGGTTAAACTTTATTATAATTCATTTTATGCCTTATAATTATGCTTTGTGAATAGTATCTCATCAAATTACTTAATTATGTTGAATTACTCATCTGTAAAGATATATAATATTTTCAAGTAAATAATTTCATTGAAACTATATAGTATTGATATTTTTTCTTAGAAAATATATAAACCAAAAGCAAAAAATTTAATCATTATTATATTCATTTTAGCATTATACAATAATATTTTTTATTATTTTTAGAAAGGAGAATTTAAAATTGCTTACAGATATACAAATTGCTCAAGAATGTAAAACTCTTCGTATTACAAAAATTGCAGAAAAAATAGGTATAGATCCGGAGGATTTAGAGTTATATGGGAATTATAAAGCTAAACTTTCAGATAAATTGTGGGATAAAGTTAAGGATAATGAGGATGGAAAACTTGTTTTAGTTACTGCTATTAATCCAACTCCTGCTGGTGAAGGTAAAACAACTACTACTGTTGGTTTAGGACAGGCTATGGCCAAGATAGGAAAGAATGCTATAATTGCACTTCGTGAACCATCTCTAGGCCCTGTAATGGGAATAAAAGGTGGTGCTGCTGGGGGTGGATATTCTCAGGTTGTACCTATGGAAGATATTAATCTTCATTTTACAGGTGATATGCATGCTATTACCGCTGCCAATAACCTTCTTTCAGCAACTATAGATAACCATCTGCAACAAGGCAATTCTTTAAATATAGACCCTCGTCAAATTATATGGAAACGCTGTATGGACATGAATGACAGAGCTCTTAGAAATATAATAGTAGGGCTTGGTGGAAAGGTTAATGGAGTTCCACGAGAGGATGGCTTTAATATAACTGTTGCATCAGAAGTTATGGCAATACTATGCCTGGCACCAGATATTACTGATTTAAAAAATAGACTTGGAAAAATAATTATTGGCTACAACTATTCTGGAAATCCTGTTACTGCAAGAGATTTAAAGGTTGATGGTGCAATGACCTTGCTCTTAAAGGATGCAATTAAGCCAAATCTTGTGCAAACACTTGAAGGTACTCCTGCTATTATGCACGGCGGTCCATTTGCCAATATAGCACATGGTTGTAATAGCGTTACTGCTACAAAACTTGCTCTGAAGCTTTCTGACTATGTTATTACAGAGGCTGGCTTCGGTGCAGATCTTGGGGCAGAGAAATTTTTTGATATAAAATGCCGATTTGCTGGTCTTAATCCTGATGCAGTAGTTTTGGTAGCTACTATAAGAGCACTCAAGTACAATGGTGGTGTAAAGAAAGAAAACCTGAAGGAAGAAAATATAGAAGCACTATCGAAAGGCTTTGCAAATGCACAAAAACACATTGAAAATCTCCAGTTATTTGGAGTACCTGTTATTGTAGCTATTAATCACTTTGACACAGATACTGAAAAAGAGGTTCAGTTAGTTCACGATAAATGTAGTGCTTTAGGAGTAGAAGTTGCCTTTTCTGATGTATTCTTAAAGGGAGGAGAAGGCGGTGTAGAACTTGCAAATAAGCTAGTTGACCTTCTTGATGCTACCACATCAAATTTTGCTCCAATATATGATTCAAATGCTCCTATTAAAGATAAAGTGCAAACGATTGTTTCTAAAATCTACGGTGGAAATAATGTAATATACACAGCTGCTGCTGAAAAATCTATTTCAAAGATTCAAGAAATGGGACTTGATAAACTCCCAATTTGTATGGCTAAGACCCAATATTCTCTTTCAGATAATCCATCTTTACTTGGCTGTCCAAAAAACTTTGATGTTACTGTTAAAGAAGTCAGAATATCTGCAGGCGCAGGGTTTATCGTTGTACTAACAGGTGACATAATGACAATGCCAGGTCTTCCAAAGGTACCTGCTGCTGAAAATATCGATATACAAGAAGATGGAACAATTATTGGTTTATTTTAACCTTTCAATTAAACATTGCAAACTATAAAATTTCAATGGCAATAAAATGTACAATACAAGATTTTTTATAACATTTTATTGCCATTGAAATTATTTATATATTATACCTATCTTTAATCATATTTTTGTATTATCACTACTTATACTTTTTATAATTTTCTATCTCATATTAAATTACTTCTAATTATCTAATATTAATTATAAAAAACTCATAAAAAATGAACCTTTCTATAATTTTATGTCTCTTATATTATGTGTTAACACAAATAAAAAACTACATGAGGAGATGATATTTTGGACCTAAGTGATATCATAGGTCGTTGCCAGCAGGGTGATATAGACTGCTTTGAAGAAATCTATAAACTATATTACAAAAAAGCTTTTGGAACAGCCTATATTATATCTGGAGAAAAAGGCATAGCCGAAGATATTGTTCAAGAATCATTTATTATCTGTTACAAATCTATCAAATATTTAAAGAACCCAAAAATCTTCAATACATGGTTCTATAAGATAGTATTGAGAGTTAGCTGGAGGTTATCAAAAAAACATAAGAGTTCTTGTTCTGAGGATTATACAAAAGATTTAAATAACTGCTGTGATAGTAACTATAATAACAATGATGTAGCTGAATCAGTAAGTATCAAATTACTTCTTCGGCAAAAGATACAACAATTAAAATTACCTCTAAAAACAGTACTAATACTATATTACTATAACGATATGTCTATAAAGGAAATTTCTAAAGTATTAGATTGCTTTGAAGGGACAGTCAAATCCAGACTTTTTAAAGCACGTAAAATACTTCAAAATGAGCTTGAACCATATTATAAGGACACATTGGAGGACATCGGTTTAAATGGAAGGGAGGCAAATATTTAAATGGACGAATTAGATTATTTATTGAAAGATGCTATAAAAGATGAGGTTATCCCATCAGAAGAAGAAATTAATAGTAATTTTGAAAAGTTTAAAGCAGGCTTAGTTAACAATAATAATAAAAAATACTATATGAGGAGGTTCAATTATATGAATTTTAAAAAAACTGTTGTTATTTCTATGTGCTGTCTAATGTGTTTAACTACAATTCTTTTCAGCTCCTCAAGTACAGTAAGAGCTGCTGCTATGAGTGCTATAGATGGCATAAAATCAATTTTTGTGGTTGAATATTCAGGTGATGATTTAAAGATAGTTAAAAAACCAGCTAATATGGTCAAGGTTGGATCATCTATTTGTACTACTACTTATAAAAGTGATGCTGAACTTGAAGAATTGCTTGGGTATAAAGTAATACATCCACAGGTATTAAATAAAAATTATATACTTAAATATCGAGCTGTTTCTGTAGGTATAAGGGAAGAAATCCCTTATGATTTAGGCATAAATATACAACAACAGATGTTGTTAGCTATAGATAACCAAGAAGAATTTGAAAAATTATCCGAGTATTCTCCATATCGATCTACAACATCTATTTATGATAAGAATGATGTATGTATTTATATTTCTACATCACCATTTAGTACATTTGCTATTTCTCCTAAAAAAGAAGAAATTAAAATTGGTAATGTAATAGGATACTGGTGCAACATTGAATATCCTGAGTATCCTTTAATTAGGATTAATGATATAGGTCAAAGTGATTTATCATCTAAACCTACTATTAAAGAAAAATATATACTTGAATGGAAAAGTGATGATATCTTTTATTCATTATCCACACTTGAGGATAGTGTAATTTCAAAAGATGAAGCTATTAAATTAGCGGAAGAATTTCAGGCTGCACAGCCAAAATAATAAATATTCGATATTTATCAAGTGACTAATTAAACTCTACTATTGTGCGAGTACATTTCAAGTTTTGTGCAAACGGTAAAAATTCTTGTTGAATATTTAATATTTTTAGGAGCCTTACTTCTGTATACTATATACCCTATATTTATATTTTAAAATTAAAATCACTTGCTAGGTGAATAAAAAGAGAACCTCAGAATTAATGTCTAGGTTCTCTTTTTCTATAGTATTATGGTTTTTTAATCTATCAAACTTGATAACAATGTTTTAATAATTTATTATTTTACTATTTAACACTTATGCTAAAAAAGTAAAACCTATATTATCATTGCATTAAAAATCTAAAGTGATTCGAAATCATTTAAAAAAACCTTTAGGTATTGTATTTCATCAATTACCTCTTGTAGACGGCTTATATAGCTTTTTTCTGTGCAACCTTTTTTACTGTTATAATATTTATTCACTACCCTCCAAAACTTTTGTGGGAACATAAACATTATTTTCATTAGTTCAAACTCACTTTCACATATTGATTCAATCTTACAATACTCATTAATAATTTTAGTCGCCTCATCAATATTCCACTCACATTTCCTCATTTTCCTCCTTAGTAAGTTTACCAAGTCATATATCTTCAAATCATAGCAGCAATATTCAAAATTAATTAAGTACATTTCTTCGTTTTGTACGAAAATATTATGATGATTAAAATCATGATGAGATATATTTTTACTTTTTTCAGCTTCCTCAACTAATTCATAATAATCTGAGGCATCAAGCAAACTAATAGCCTTTTCTCCTAGTTCAAAGAAATAGTCAACATATTCACACATTAAATTATCAAACTTTAGTTTTCCTTTTTGAGCACTCTTTTTTAGTTTCTTAATCTCATCTAAGCGTTTTCTATAACAACCAGGTAGCCTACCAAGCTCACTTCTAAAAGTACTCTCTTCTGAGCAAATAAATCCCTTTGAAGCTTTATGCATGTTTGCTAATAGCCTAGCACATCTTATGGTTTCTTCCTTGCTATCGAGGTTACACTCACGACCATCAATATAACTGCTCATATATATAGCCTGATTATTAAAAGTAATAAATGGTATTCCGGCATTTGTATAAATATTTTTATCTATATTTTGAAATCCATTTTTAAATAAATGCTCCTTAACCTCTGCTATAAAGTACACTCTGTCAGGCTTCAATGCCGTTATTTTAATAAGCCTCTTACCCTTGTTTGTATTGGCAATGAACATGTCTCTGTAATTTGTAATATTATTTATTTTAATATCATAGTTTTCCTGCAATAGATTTTCCAATTCATGCATTTTGACCTCCATGAGCCGTTAACGGCAATAAAATGTGATGAAATTCTATTATAACAAGAGCCGCATATTGGTCACAAATTATAAATTCAAGTCTGTTAAAATCTAATAATTTTATTTTTGTAAGCATGCGCTAATAAATTATATGAACTAGAAAACATATGTAGAATTAAAATCTATAATTCAAATTTCTAGTTAACTATTATATGTAAAAGAGAACCTCTTCACAAAAGACTACTATAAGTAAAATTCATTGTGGTTAAATAAATTGAAATAGGATAATTCTGTACAAAAGCCTTTTATCAATGAAATTAACCAAACTAGCTTTTTATTATTAAATGTAAAGAAAAATAGTATCTAACTATATTAGTTATACTTCATATAATTAAATACTACTTTTTATAATATTAAACCATAAATTTTAAACAAATAAGTAAAACTAGACCCGGAACACCTAATATCCCTATTATCAATGCGGAATATATATTTAGGGCTATATAAAAATTAAAATAAATACCTATAAAATTAATTACTGCAAGAAGAACACCGCCTAAAACAGTATTAATTAATAATTTTTTAATTAATTTAACTGTATCCATTTTTACACCCCTTTTTGAAGAAGTAACTAATTTCTTTAGTCAATTCATAAGTCTGTCCTTAACTAAATATATTTTAGGGGTGCCAGATATATTCTAAATATTTAATTTCAATAGTATTTGTTCATTAGTGATTATATAATTTTACAATCACAATATCCCATCATCTATTACATTCTGAGGCTCTGCGGCCTTGATAGCCCACATGTAAAAAAGTATGCTTTTTGACTGAAATGAGTAATGCTGCTCTCAAAAAATTAACTATAGATATGATTGTGAACGTTTAATTATATATTATTCAATCCCATAGACTTTGCCAACCTTATAAGATATTCATATTTTGTTTCAAATGTTTTAATCTGAAAAATATAATAATCTACAAGTAAAGAGTCTGATACAAAATTGAAATTATTATAAGCATTAGCAAGTTCATTTCTAGCGTTTTTAATTTCAAATAGTATTTCTACTTTATCAGCTTCTATTACATCTTTTTTATTTAAGTTTAAAACTTTGTTTAAAGACTTGTTTAAAGATATTTCCATTATCAACCTTTTCTCCTCTGCAATAATATAATAAAATGATTGACCTTTTAATATACTATTTATACATAAATGGAAATATTCTATAAAAAATGAAGAAGCCGCTGCAAAATGCATCTTAAAGATTCAATTCAATACTTACAAACCATATTAGTAGCTCTCTATAGATAGTGCTCCATTATCCTTTATTATTTTAACAATTGATTCCATTCTATCCTCATCTATTTTCATGCTAAAAAGTGTATTACCCTTTGAAACTAACTCCTCATACATTTGCCTTTTTCGTTTTGGCATTTTTACATCAATTAATCCTCCTATAATTCCACCTAAAACAAACCCAAGCATCAATCCTGATATAGGTCCAAAGGCAGCAACAAATTCTAGATTCCTAAGAAACATACTTAATGCACCTAAAATAATTCCAATGATACCACCAAATATACCACCTGTAATTATTCCATCTGATATTCTTTCTCCCTTATTGAGAGTAAATGGATTAGACTCATTAACTAATAATTTCATATACCCATCCTCATTATTTGAACTATATTGTGCCTTGTAACCTCCATCCTTCACAATTATTGAGATATTATCTGTTCTTAATCCTTTATCTTTCACCTCATAGGCTGCCCTTTGTGCATTATCAAAAAATTCGAAAATAGCTACAATTGTCCTAGCCAAACAAAATCACTCCAATAAATATAATTATAATAATAGTTCGTCTTGAGATATCAAACCAAATTATTAAATTCAAACTAAGAAATACAATAATAATATAAGTTTACACAAATAATTCTTTACCTAGGTTAATAGAATTAGGAATAAAATTTGATTATATCTTTAGTCAAAAAGTAGCTTTTTATTCAACTTATTTAACACTTATCACAAACCAATTTATCTAAATTATTACTACACATATACGCTAAATTAAATATAATTTAATAAATCAATTGGTCTTTCGATAAATATATCCGGCTTAACTTTCTCGAGTTCAATTCTTGGGCTGTATGTCCATGCTACGGCAGCACTTTTAATACCAGCATTCTTAGCACATAATATATCCAGTGGACTATCACCAACATACAAAACTTCATCTTTATTCTTTACATTTGCTTTTTCCATCGCTTTTATTAGTGGGTCACCATCAGGTTTATGTTTTGTTGAAGCCTCAGATCCATTCACAAATAAGAAATAATCCATTAAATTGAATATTTTCAAGCCTTTAATAGCTAGTGCCTGCCGTTTTGATGTTACTACACCTAAAACTATTCCTTTTTCGTACAATGTTTTTATCAATTCATATACACCTATAAAAATTGCTATACTATTATCATGTTTACTTTCATTATATTCCCGATAAGTTTTTGCTAACTCTTCTTCTTTACCTGGATAAATTTCTTTTAAATGATTCATCAATGGCATCCCTATATAACTAATAGTTTCATCATTAGGTCTAGTATGTCCAAAATGATACATAAAAGTATAATTAAAAGATTCTAATATAAGCGGAACTGTATCTATCAAAGTACCATCTAAATCAAAGAAAACATATTTATATTTGTTCATTTTATAATTCCCTTTCCTATTTTTTATTATTTTAAAGCAGATTAATCATCTTTGATTAGTCTATATATCGAACACTTTACATCATATTCACGTATAATATATTGAATTGAACGACTAATTTGCTTGTTAAATTTTATAATTTTCATTATAATCTATATTATATAATAAAAAATATATAATATAGATATATAGATGGTTATATTTTTAGAGTATATAACTTTTTACGTAGATTTATTATAATAGATAATTAGTTTTCTGCGTAGGCTTCTATTCATGTGAATCCTTATAAAATTATAATTTTCGTTAATATAGAAATTTTTCGATGTAGTAAGCATAGGATAGAATAGACTTTTACGTACAAATATTTTAAAAAAGTTGAGGGTGAATTTCATTGAAAAACAAAATTAAGCATTCTTTACCCAATATATTAACATTTATGAATCTATCACTTGGTATTATCGCTGTATTATTTACTATAAAGAATGAATTGATTCAAGCCTCTTTATTAGTAATGGTTGCTGCATTAACTGATAGATTTGATGGTAAAGCTGCAAGAATGTTAGATTGTGCTAGTGAATTAGGCAAAGAATTAGATTCTTTATCAGATGTAATTTCTTTTGGCGTTGCTCCAATAATTATAGCTTGGAAAATCAGTTTCTTTGACTTTGGAATTTTGGGATATTTACTAGCTGTTATTTACCCTATCGCCGGTGCATACAGACTAGCTAGGTACAATGTATCTACTTTTAATAATGTTTTTTCAGGTATACCAATAACGATAGCTGGAGCATTCTTATCTATAGTGAATTTATACAATAGTTTTTCTATTATACGAAACACTTATAGTAATATTAATACTATTGTCTGCGGTATTATAATTGTTTTATTATCATATTTAATGGTAAGTAATATACAAGTTAAAAAAAGATAATTTTAATCCACAGCTATACATCAAAATGATCGTTTTTATTCACATTTAAATATATATATGTAGATAACTCAAATTAATAAATACTTTTATTTATAAGTAAATATTTATTTAATTTTAGATATTCTAATAAAAAAGGCTGTTAAAAAACTCTTAACAACATTATTTATGTTTTAGGTTAAAACCTAGTAGAATAAATACTTGTAAAGACATATTTTTGACAGCCTCTTTCTATTCTATTTAAAAACCCAATTAATGCTAAAATAATACCAGCGTCATAAATAATTATTATCAGATTTATAAGACTACCTTATTACCTAAATATCTGAGAAAATAATCAAAAACACCTTAAACTTTCAAAATAGAGCATTTTAATTGCTATATATAATAAAAGTAATCAAATATAGCAGACATATTGTATTCTTAAATATACTAAAATAAAGTCTACTTTAAAATCATTCCCTGATGCCATTTAATTTTCTTAAAATTAATAAAAAAGTATTAAACAATCTGAGAATGCCAAAAAACTCGCTAAAATAGCGAGTTTTTTGGACAATCTGTGGCCAGACTGTCCGAAAACTTTTCCATTGGTACTTGGTATATGCAGACTGGTTGTCAAAAAACCAAGAACCTTCTATGTAATCCGCCTGAAACCGTTGGAATTACTGGATATCAAGTGGTTTTTATGGTAAAATTAGATTAACAAAAATAGGCGGTGATTGCATGAAATATATTACCGGAGAAAACAGAAATCAAATAGCACTCTTACCTGAGTGTATTGAGGATTATGTAGGAGAAGATAATCCGATTCGTGTCATTGATGCATTTGTGAATCAAATGGATATGGATGTGATGGGGTTTAAAAGAGCAAAACCAAACGAGACAGGTCGACCATCTTACGATCCCCGTGACCTGCTTAAGCTATACATATACGGATACTTCAACAAAATTCGTTCCAGCCGTAAACTGATGCAGGAATGTGCAAGGAATGTAGAAATCATGTATCTCATAGGAAGACTTATCCCTGATTTTAGAACAATTGCCGACTTCCGGAAAGAGAATCCAAAAGCATTGAAAAATGTTTTCAAAGCATTTGTAAAGATATGTATTAAATTAAATCTATATCAACGGGAGTTGATAGCCATAGACGGTTCAAAATTTCGTGCCCAAAACAGTAAAAATAATTGTTACAATCGTGAGGTTTTGGAAAAGAAAATTGCAAATATTGAAAATCATATTAGTGAATATTTGGACTATCTAGACAAAGAAGACGAAACCGAAGTAAAAGCCAAGGAAACTACATCAGAGCAAATTAAAGCAGCTATAAAAGAATTAGAAGAACGGAAAGAAAAATACACTGGATATATAGAGACCCTTGAAAAAAGCGGAGAAACTCAAATTTTAACGACAGACCCTGACGCAAGAAGGATGCACAGCAAAGATGGTTTTCATTGCTGTTACAATGCACAAACAGCAGTTGACGGTGGAAGTCATCTGATTGCTGGATATAGCGTAGATAGTAAGACAGATGTTGGGCATCTGAGTGAAGTATCGAAAGAAGCAAAGGAATTGCTTGAGGTACCAACTATTGAAGTTCTTGCTGATAAGGGATATGACAGCAATAAAGATATTCTGGATTGCTTGATGAATGGAACAATTGCAAATGTTTGTATAAAAGAAGAAAAGGATGAGAGGGTTTTTACAATTGAATATGTAGATAATGAAATTGATGAAAAGACAAGGAAATCAACTGCTCCAGAAGATATCCAAAAATGTTTGCACGCTGGTGTTCTACCAGAATGTTATAAAGGTACATCGGCCAGTGTGGAGTTTCAGAAAAATAATGAAAGCATATTAAGCTGTTTTACCTTAAATGATGATGGAAGTGTAACCTGTCCGATGGGTAATAAACTTTTCGCTGCCAGAAAGAAAGGAAAACAAACCTATTATTCTAGCAAAATTGCTTGCAGGTTTTGCAGTAACAAATGCACACCATCCAAGTTTAAGGTTGTTGCATTCGGACCGAATTCAAAATATGTTCCTATCAGAATAAATTCATGCAGCGAGCGCCAGTTGCCAATTATGCCAAGTGGTATAAAACTGCCTAACAACTTCAAGAAGAAAAGTGACACGAAGGTTCTAATCAGGATGAAGCACACCGATGAAATGACAACCAAACGGATGTGCCTTTCAGAGCACCCTTTTGGAACAATTAAATGGTACAATTATGGACATTATGTCTTATGCAGAGGAAAAGAAATGGCCACAGCCGAGCTTGGACTAAGTTTTCTTGCCTATAACATAAGAAGAGCAATCAATATTGTGGGAATAAAACAGATAATAGCAGTGATGTGATACTGCTATTCAATTAGTTATATTAAAATCTTTTCATATAATTCAATTTTTC
>JAEZRV010000056.1 GCA_023444055.1 Bacillota bacterium | reverse complement strand
CACTAAGTTAACTGTAAATGGCAACACAAAAATAACAGGACAGTTAAATGCAAGCGGAGGTTTAATTGTAAATGCAGATGGAATGAATACACAGATAGGTGGAGAGCTTGCGCAAGTTAAGTATGTAGCAAATAAAGGCTGGTGTGCTGCCATTACTGGAACTAATGCATATACGAAAGCGATTTCACTGGAGGATCATTCTCACGATGAAATATCCCAAATAAAAGTAACAGAGGGCAATATCGGAATTGGTGGTGACGCAGATACTACTAATAAATTAAATGTAACTGGTGATACCAAAGTAAGTGGTAAGTTAACTGCAGCAAATGCTGATGTTACTGAAAAAATAACAGCAGCAAATGTTGATGTTACTGGTGAAATAACTGTAAGCGATATTACAGCAAGTGGAAACTTAGAAGCTAAAAATGCAGTAGTAAGCGAAACAATAAATTCAAGAGATATTATTGCAAGCGGAAACTTAGATGCTACAAATGGAACTACCACTTTAGGAACTACTACAATTAGTTCGCTGACAGTAAATGACGGTCTAAAAGCAGCAATAGCTGATAAGCCAAATGGACAAATTATCTGGGATGGAAGTGTATGGAAAGCCGGAACAGAAGATAGTTTGGCTGAAATATCGTTAGCAGATCATACCCACGATGGAATAGCTGAAGTAAAAGATATTGCTAGTGCACTAAGTATAAAAGATGGCAATATCGGAATTGGAGCAGAAGCAGATACTTTTAATAAATTAAATGTAACTGGTGATACCAAAGTAAGTGGTAAGTTAACGGCAGCAAATGCTGATATAAGTGAAAAAATAACAGCAGCAAATGTTGAGGTTACTAGTAAAATAACCGTAAGCGAAGGAATTGAAATAAAATCAGCAGATGGTAAAGTACATAAGCTTAATATTGTAGCTAGTGATGATGGCAAAACATACAATCTTGTTTTATCCACTTTTGATGGTGAGACTGCTGTAGATAAAGTATTAACTATGGCTTAAGCAGAGTACTACTTGTAATTTATGAAACCGTAAGTACCCATAGAAGTGTAAGTAACCGACACTAATAAATTGTTGGTTGCTTACACTTTTGTTATACCTATATTTGTAGCATATTCTCACCGCTTATGCGGCACAGTGAATAAGTAGTGGCTCATAGTACTGATATTTGCTGCTTTGCCCTAACGCCTCGTATGCGGGTAATTAAAAGATAAATACATATTTTAAATACAGATTAGTATAAATAAAAGGGGACTGTTGCAAAACAACAATTTCTGTATACCGATGACATATCATATTTTTTGTTTTACAACAGTCCCACAATAATTTTTGTACCTGAAGGAGTGTGAGAAATTTATGACAAGCTCCAGAGATAACAACACTAGTGACCATAGGAACACAGCAAACCTTGATGGCGATACTTTAATCTGCTCCTCAGATGACAATACTAATGACTATAGTATGGCTGTCGGTAAAGATACTGAGTTTGATGGCATTGATTCTGAAATTGGAAAACAAATAATATCTGACCAAAATAAAAATAAGGATAAAAAATTAACCAAAAATAGGGATTATTTTGTTACAAACTATAATGATTTGGTTGCTAATAATTTTGGTTTGATTTTTGATCTTAAGGTTTAAATATGTGTTAACACTCGAAAGGTGGGTATATTATAACTATACAACTTTATTCACGAAAAGGTCATAGAAAGAATACAGTGAACTAATAGAGAATTATTCTTATGTAGGAATACAGGTATAGGAAAGACTTTTTAAGAAATTAAAATAACAAAATAATATAAGAAGGAGATACCGAGCCCATGCTATTTCTGCCAAGGAATTTGCATTTTTTGGATGGTCTTTTGCGAAATGTTGGGCGTGGGCATATTTATGGAAATAAAAGAGGTTGCTGAAATTGCTACATCGGCAGGAGATATACTTTTGCGTAATGGAGCAGAAGCATACAGAGTTGAAGAGACTATAAAAAAGATATGTAATTCATATGGATTTGAGGGAGAATGTATATCCAATTCAACTGGTATTTTTATTTCTGTAATTAGTCCGGATGGACAAATGGTTACATCAGTAAAGAGAATTAAACAAAGAGATGTTGACCTTTATAGGATTGAGCGAATTAATTCATTTTCAAGGGATTTAATTAATAATCCATTATCGTATGATGATGCAAAAAAGGTATTAAAGGAAATATATAACGCACCTAATTTTTCACTAGGAGTGAGACTTTTTGCTGCAAGTATGACGGCATTTGTTTATACTCTTTTTTTTAATGGAACTATATTAGATGCTTTAGTATCGGCTATTATTAGTATTGGAATATATTATATGCTTGATAGACTGTCAAAAGACGGCTTATACCTATTTTTATCACATTACTTATCTGGTCTTATAATTGGATTAGCAAGCTTAGTACTACAATTTATAATACCTGAACTCAATAAAGATAATATTATAACTGGAGCGATAATAGTTCTTCTTCCAGGTGTGGCATTAACAAATGGTGTAAAGGATATACTTTATGGGGATTTTGTATCTGGTTCAGCAAAATTGAGTGAGGCAATTCTAATTATTATTGCTATGGGTGTTGGAATTGCTACCGCTCTTTCGCTGTTAATTAAATGGATGTGAAAGGTTGAAAGATATAATATGGACATAACTATGATAATTAAAATAATATTGGCTTTTTTTGGGAGTGTTTTTCCGGCTATACTTTTCAATATTGATAGGAAGAAAATCATTCTAGCAGGTTTATGTGGTGCCATAGGATGGTCGGTATATCAATTCATATTTTATATTTGGCAAAGCCCAATAATAGCTTCATTTCTTGGCGCAATTGCAATTGGAATTTATAGTGAAATATTGGCTAGAATATTAAAAACTCCTGCATTCGGATTTTTGATACCTGGGATTTTTCCTCTTGTTCCTGGGTTTATGGCATATACTACTTTGAGATATATTGTTGAAAATAATTTAAATTATGCATTAAACAAAGGGATTCAGACAATTGCTGTTGCCGGTAGTATAGGATTTGGAATAATGTTGTCAACTGCATTGTTTAAGTTAGTATTTAATAAGAAGAAACGTCAATTATCATAAATGAATATGGGCGATACATCCTTCTTTTTTCTATCATAACAAAATAATTGGCGATACATCTTTTTTTTCATAACATAAATGAATGGGCGATTTTATCCTTTTGAAACCTTGATAATAAAAGACAGAGATTCTTTCGAATCCCTGTCTCAAATAGCTATGATTTAATAACTTTAATTTAAGAAATAATTTTCTGGAAAAACTTAAATATCTCTAACAATAGTTCCCAATTACTGCCCTAATTAACTGTGGCCACCCATTAGGAGCGAAAACAGTTCCTCGGACATTAACTGGACACAAGAAGTTATCCATAACGGGTATGCGAGAAAAATAGTTTGAATTAATCAAAATTATCATCTCCCAAGACTCGACATTTTACATCCTTGCCAGCGTCCTATAATGTCAAAAATCATCCTATTCGGATATCCATTAACATCAAATAGTTTGCAAACTATAATAAGTGAGAAATAGAGTTGTCCAATGGAACCATCCCCCCAACTATTGTCATTAAACCTTAGCTATTGGACACATTTCTGTATCCAGTAATTATTATGGTCATATTCAAAATTAATATACATTAAAAATGAAAGTTTTTAAAAAATTTTTAGTCATCCTCTTTAGCATTATTTTTATTATTAAATTGAGAATTTGTTTTGCCTTTTGTCACGTTTTTTTCGCTTTTATTCTGTGAATTAGATTTTGATGACACCTTGTGCTCTTTATTACCTTTAGCCATAAATATGTCCATGTCCCGCATTAGAACTACAAAGGAAATGTACATTTCCTTGGCAGAAATGACATGGACTCGACACCTCCTTCCAATGAAAATTATTAAAAGACTGCGATATTATATTTTGTTTATTAATTAATTTTATACAAACGAGGCAATTGGATAACATAATATACAAAATGGAATTACTTTTGGATTTTGACTAAGAAAGATGTTTTGGATACTCAATAACTCTAATAGAAGTGAGTAAACTCATATGATTTCACTTGACTAACTCGGGTTGCAGGATATAGTATTTATGTAATAAAAAGATAAAAAGGAATTAAGAAAAAATTGAATTTGACTTTTATTATTTATGTTTCTAATGATTAAAATTTCAAGCATACTTATATCTAAGAAAGAAGGACTTTATTTTGACAAATATATTAATACGATTTTTTATTAAAGACTACCGAGATGTTGGGAATCCAAAGGTGAGAGGACAATATGGTAAATTTTCAAGTATTGTAGGTATTGCATCTAATATATTACTTTTTCTTATCAAGATAATTGCTGGGATACTTTTTGGCAGCATATCAATTATTGCAGATGCTATAAATAACCTTTCAGACTCGGCTTCCTCTGTAATAACGCTGGTCGGTTTCAAAATTTCTGAAAAACCAGCAGATGAAGAGCATCCATATGGACATGAACGAATGGAGTATGTTTCAGGTTTGATTGTGTCATTTATTATTATATTTTTAGGTTTACAGCTAATTAAGAGCTCTATTGATAAAATTATTCATTCCCAGATGGCTGAATTCAGTATACTTTCAGTAGTGATTCTTGTTATTGCTATTCTAGTAAAACTCTGGCAGAGTTTTTTTTATCGTACTATTGGCAAAAAAATTGATTCTTTGACATTCATAGCAATGTCAATTGACAGCCGAAACGATATTCTTGCAACTTCTGCTGTGCTAATAGCTGCAATCGTAACACATTTAACTAATTTTAATTTGGATGGATATATGGGTGCGCTAGTAGCAATTTTAATTTTAATAAGTGGTGTAAAGCTAGTTATGGATACCATAAACCCTATTCTTGGTATGGCACCAACAAAAGAGCTGGTGGACAAAATATATGAGAAAGTACTGAGCTATGACAATATTATTGGACTGCATGACTTAACAGTGCATAGTTATGGTGCATATAAATGTTTTGCTTCTGTACATTGTGAAGTTGCTGCTGAGCAGGATATTATGATAAGCCATGATATTATAGATAATATAGAACGGGATTTTTTAGCGGATGAAGGTATTCACATGGTAATTCATCTCGATCCTGTTGTAACTAATGATATCAAAACAAATGAACTTAAAGAAAAGGTTAAATGCATTATTCAGAAAGTGTCACTAGAAATCAGTATGCATGATTTTCGCGTTGTATGGGGAATCAGCCACTCAAATATAATTTTTGATATCGTGACTTCATATAATTCTAGGTTAAGTGATGAGGAGTTAATTACGCTTGTTTCAGATGAAATAAAACAGATTGATGAATCATATTACGCTATAATCACAGTAGATCACAATTATGTGCCCAACAATAATGAGAGCGAAGAATATAAAAAGTAATAGTTGTAACATTTTGGCACATTATAAAATTATTTTTCGAAATATTGCAAAAAAGTATTGAAAAAACTTGCAAAGTGGTTTATTCTATTAATAATACTAAAAAAATATATTTTATAAAATAAATATTATATGAAAAAGGTAAACTTACTGAAAAGTAAGGACACAAAGCCATGAGTCTAAAGTGTTAATGCACCATGATTGTCAGGTTGCCAAATTTTAAACGTATAACGTTTATTTAGCTGTGGCAACTTTGTGTCACAGCTTTTATTATGTGTTTAACTTTGTTGGGAAATTACGTAGATTAATTGGAATATTTTACATTAAATTTACTTAAACTACATAGAAACTTAGCATTAAGGACTTATAATGAATTTATATTACGTTTATTTAATGTGGTTGGAGGTGTATTTAGGTGAATAAGCTTACTAGAACTATTGATAAAGATGTTGTTATGAAAAATGTTAATTTAGGGAAATATGTAAAAATAAAAAGTAAATCTATTCTTGAGGAAGTTGAAATTGGAGACTTCTCTCATGCGGCACAATATAGCAATATTTATAATGCAGTTATAGGGAAACACTGTTCAATTGCACCTTTTGTCAACATAAACCCTGGAAACGAACGTGTTGAAATTGGACATGACGTAAAAATTGGAGTAAATGTTTTAATAATGTCTGGTGTTAAAATTGGAAATGGTGCAATTATTGAGCCTGGAAGTATTGTTACAGAAAATGTTGAAAGCTACAGTATAGTAAGCGGTGAACCAGCTAAAAAAGTAAAAATGAGATTTCCAGACGAAACGATTGCGGAAATAGAAAAATTAAAATGGTGGGATTGGGACAGCAAAAAGATTAAGTTAATGTTTAATACATTTAGAAATTTTGATGAATTTGTGGAAAAGCATTCATTTTTAGAGTTAAAGAGTGATAAGGAACTTAGATTACAATGATACCCCTTTTTATATTTTTTGTTTTTTTAAACTTACCTCCCTTAATTTTATTTCATTTTGTTTCTGTAAACATAACAAAAGACTTCTACATTAAAGTATAGGTCTTTTTTTTTGAGATTAATCAACTTACTAGCTGAAAATAGCTAACTTATCTATCATATTAAACATTTTATTGAAAAAATAGAACAATGTATATATAATGTGATTATAGACATGTTGTGATTTATTTTGACAAGGAATGATTATCTTATCTATTTTATTTAGATTAGTTATGTGAAAAATTTATTCTAGTTATAACGAGGCAAGAAAATGTCCCCCACTTCTATAAGTGGCGGGTAGCACTTTGGTTATCAGGCGGTGAGAATATCTCCCGCCTCGATGAAACGCCGCTGATGTAATGAAATTTTTCTACAATCGAA
>JAEZRV010000022.1 GCA_023444055.1 Bacillota bacterium | reverse complement strand
TCTTTAAGGTATCTCTGTTTTTCTGTATGTATTCATATTTGCCCATCAATTTTGCCAAAAAAGTCATAGCTTCTGTTCTTTTCAGGTTGCTGTCAAGATTGTAATTTCCATTGCCATCACCCGATAGGAGCCCTAACTTGTTTAAGTTATCCGAAACAGAGGCTAATGAATTAGAATTATCTGCTTGCTGAGCATTTATTGGTGCTGAGTAGGACAAAACAATGCTTATTACAAGAAAAAAGAGTACTATTTTTTTGCTAATTATGTACCTTATGTAAATCATCTCCTTAGAATATTAATATGACTCCATTATATCAGTAAAATAAAAATTTTCGCAGAATACAACAACAAATTACAAAATACCGCAATTATTTTCAATAAGAAACCTCTAAATGGTCAAATAAACAATTTGTAACTATATTGTTTAAGTATATGTCATGATAAATAACAGTAAAAGGATATAAATTATAAAAACATAATTTGAAAGATAGCACATTATTTGGTATTGATAATTAAGAAAGAAAAACTCTAATTTGATGATAAGAGACCACTGTATTACTGAACAGTATTCTTGTTTGGAAGGTGGGTAGCTGAAATAATCAGCTACCTCCTAATCGATTTATGCGTTTTCCCAATGGCTTATATATTGTAGGCACGGAGAGCGCATGAATTTTTAATAAAAAGAGTTAATTATTTCATGTTTTGTTCATACATCTCAACCATTTTTTTAACCATTTGTCCGCCTATAGGGCCTCCTTCGGAACCATTTTGCTTTGAAGTTAAGTCACCTTTGTAATGGTCGTTGTTTTCTTTGCAAAATTGGAGTCTGCCGATTTCAGCTGCACATTCAAGTTTAAATTTTGTTAACGCATCTCTACTATCTTCAACTAGTGGTTTTTTTGGATTTGACATAATTGTTCTCCTTTTTAGCAATAATATTTAAGATATTTTACAAATAAGCTGTATTATCATAAATAATGATTTTCAAAGTAATTTATAGTATCATCAATATGAAGTTTTTACTTATTTGATATTATTGTTTCATTAAAAACTATTTTTTTACCATGTAAATTTTACTCAATATGGCTTCTATATCTAAAATGAATAAAAAATTATAATATGACTTTTAATTAACAAAATCGAATGATATACTAATAAAGATAAAAAACTCAACTTTCCCAGTTGAACATAGATAGACTTTTAATGTAAGAAAGTTGAGTAAAAAATTAATAAATTGAATTGTTACAATTAGGAGGCATTTATGGATAAGATAACATTTGACAGCTCAAAAGCTTCAAGTTTTTTGAGTGATTATGAAATTGATTATTTAGAGGGACAAGTTAAGCTTGCACATGATATGTTGCACAATAAAACTGGTGCTGGAAACGATTATACAGGATGGGTTGACCTTCCAGTAAACTATGATAAAGAAGAATTTGCTAGAATAAAGAAGTCTGCCGAAAAGATAAAATCAGATTCTGATGTATTAGTTGTAATAGGTATAGGAGGCTCATATTTAGGTGCTAGAGCAGCAATTGAAATGCTTTCACATTCTTTTTACAACATGCTTCCTAAAGATAAACGCAAAACTCCTGAAATCTATTTCGTAGGAAACAATATAAGCTCAACATATGTTACAGATTTATTAGAATTAATAGATGGCAAAGAAATATCAGTTAATATAATATCAAAATCAGGTACTACTACTGAACCTGCTGTTGCATTTAGAATTTTCAAAGAATACATGGAAAATAAATATGGAAAGCAGGAAGCTCAGAAGAGAATATATGCTACTACTGACAAAGCAAGAGGAGCATTGAAAAAACTTGCTGATGAAGAAGGTTATGAATCCTTTGTAATTCCTGATGATGTTGGTGGAAGATTCTCTGTTTTAACTGCAGTTGGTCTTTTACCAATCGCTGTATGTGGTGCAGATATTGACAGAATAATGCAGGGTGCTTTAGATGCATACAACCTATATAAGGACTGTAACTTTAAAAACAATGATTGCTACAGATATGCAGCTGCTAGAAATGCTTTATACAATAAAAATAAAACAATAGAAATAATGGTTAATTATGAGCCATCACTTCACTTCTTTACTGAATGGTGGAAACAGCTATTTGGAGAAAGCGAAGGAAAGGATCAGAAGGGTATTTTCCCAGCTGGTGTGGATTTTACAACAGATTTACACTCTATGGGTCAATATATTCAAGATGGACTCAGAAATTTATATGAGACTGTAATAAATGTTGGAAAAGCAAAGAAAAGCATTACAATAAAAGAAGACAAAGACAATATTGATGGTCTTAATTTCTTAGCTGGAAAAGATATGGACTTTGTTAATAATAAAGCCTTTGAAGGAACACTCCTTGCGCATACTGATGGTGGAGTACCTAACTTAATAGTTAATGTACCTGAATTAAATGAATACTACTTCGGAAGCATGGTATATTTCTTTGAAAAGGCATGTGGAATAAGCGGATATTTGCTCGCAGTTAATCCATTTAATCAGCCAGGTGTTGAAGCATATAAGAAAAATATGTTTGCATTGCTTGGTAAACCAGGATATGAGGCGCAAAAATCCGAGCTAGAGGCAAGATTGGCAAAATAAAGAATTAACCAAAAAATATAATAAGTTACAGAAGCTGTCTTTAAAACGATGTTTTGATATTGTTAGAGAGGCAGCTTCTTTTTTATTGAAAGCTTTTATATAAATTTATTATTGTTATCAAAAGTACTTAGTAAACAGCCAGCAATAACGCTATGAAGTCTAAGCAGCCATGTTTTTTGGGAAATCTTTTAGTCTTCACAATTACAGGAATGAAGGTATATAATATAAATATATAGCTATAAAAACAGAATTATTATGACGAGGTAAAGAATGAAAAAAACTATTAAAGTTAAAATATCAGATACTACTAGTAAAAAAGACGCAGTTTCTAAATATTCTGTACAATATTCGGCTAAAAATATTGATAGTACACAAGTAAGTTATGAAATTATATCTGCACTGAAAGCTGAGAACAATATTATTTTTGAAGTAAATAGTTCATTTTTGAATTTAAGTGAAAGTGAAAGCAAAGAGTTATTATCAAGTCTTATAGAAGAATTAGATGACTGTGGAGTTTTGTACAAAAAAAGAAAAATATTAGTACAAAATAGACGCTCAATGCTTTCCATATCTCTAAAGAGTGAAATAATTGAAGGATTTGAGTTGTTTGCTATCATACCTGATGTAATTTGGAGGAATGAAAAGTTTAGAAGGATTATTCCCAATATGGGTGTTAGATATTATTTGCCAAAACTAGAGAATGAAATAAATCTAGATGAGTTTATTGATTTAACTGAGGATGAAAAAATTACACTATGTACAATAGTAATTTTTGATTATATATTATCAGGCAGTATGGGAATAAATACTTGTATGATAAAAAAAGCAGATGTTCAGGCATTAATAAATAAGATTTAGATAGTTTTTTCGATTGACTGTATTGATAAAAACTGCTATTGTTTATTTGCAAAGTAGAGTTTGCAATGACTTTACACATATTGGAGGTAGCAGTTTATCATGAATTATGAAGAAGCAATGGAGTACATACATGGCACTCTTAAGTTTGGAATTAAGCTTGGACTGGAAAGTATCAGTAAGCTAATGGAATATATGGGTAATCCACATAAAAAACTTAGATTTGTCCATGTTGCAGGAACAAATGGAAAAGGATCAACCACGTCATTTATAAGTAATATATTAATTAGCTCGGGATACAAAACAGGTATATTTACTTCTCCATATATACAAAGATTTACTGAGAGAATTAAAATAGATAACAAAGAAATAGAGCCTGAAGAATTAACAAGCATCATTGAGTTTGTTAAAGGTAAAATAGATTTTATGGTAGATGAGGGGCTAGATAGTCCTACAGAATTTGAAATTATTACTGCTGTTGCAATTGAATATTTCTATAGAAAAAATTGTGATATAGTGGTTTTAGAGGTTGGTCTCGGAGGAAGATATGATTCTACAAATGTAATAGAATCTCCAGAGATATCTGTTATAACAACTATAAGCTTAGATCATACTGATAGGCTTGGAAATACAATTGCAGAAATTGCTTATCAAAAGGCTGGAATAATTAAGCCCCATTGTGATACTATAATTTACCCTCAGAAGCCGGAGGCAGAAAAGGTTTTTGAAGAGGTTTGCAAAAGCCAGAACTCCGTATTACACAAGACTAATTTACAGACTTTGGTATTAAAGGAGTATTGCACTGAAGGTCAATTATTTGATTATAAAGATTACAAAAACTTGAATATAAAGCTTTTGGGAGAACATCAGATGTACAATGCTGCATTAGCTATAGATGCTTGCGAAATATTATCTAATAAAGGTTATAAAATTGAATATAATAATATTCGAGAAGGTATTTCAAAAACAACATGGCCTGGTAGACTTGAGATAATTAATAAAAATCCTTTGATTTTAATTGATGGAGCACATAACTATGAAGGCGGACAGGCTTTAAATGCAGCATTAGACAAATATTTTGCAGATAAAAATAAAATATTTATTGTGGGCTTTCTTAGGGATAAAGAATACCAAAAAACAATGGAATTGCTAGCTGAAAAAGCAAAGTTAATTATTACTGTAACACCTAATAATGAACGAGCACTAAAATCAAGTGAACTAGCGGATATTTTAAAGCAGTATTCAAATAATGTGGTAGATGGAGTTACTATAGAAAATAGTATTAAACTGGCATATGATGCTATTAATGATGACAGCATTATTAGTGTTTTTGGATCGTTATATATGATTGGAGAAGTAAGAAAATTATATAAGATAAATTAATACTTTAAAAAAGGAGCTAATGTTTATGGATTTAAGTCAAGAGATAAAAAGCTTTGGACCTATTGATTTAGATGAATTTGCTCAAAATTATGAAAAAACTGATAAAGTTATTAATTCTGTAGCATTGTATAACAAAGCAATAGAGTATCTAAAATCAGGTAACGAAGATATTGCAATGATTGAGCTCAAAAAAGTAGTTTCTACTAATCCTAATTTTTATGAGGCAGTTAATTTATTGGGCTTGTGTTATGCATATACAAATCAACTGGATAAGGCAGAGGAGCTTTTTACAAGCATTGTAGAACGTGAGAACAATGCTATAAAAGCTGCAGATTATTTAAATTTTATAAGTATTAGTGAAGATGATTCTGCCAAAAAGTATGGTAGAGTTAAAAATGCAAGGAATGAGGGTAATTCTATTAAAGCTGTTAAACAACCGTTGAAAAAAAACAGTATTAACGACAAGAATATAATGGCGGAAAACACAGTGTTAGAAAAAATAGGTTCTAAGCTTATGAAGCCAAACTTTTCTGTTATTTTAAATATATTCAGTGTTATTTGTCTCATAGCCTCAGTAATTTTCTTTATTGCAGCAACAAAAGCTACAAAAGATGCTGGGGCGGAAGCTGAGCCTGTAGCTGAGCCTGTAGCTATTTCACAGCAGAAATCTACTACTACTAAGAATTCTTCTAAAGAATTGATAACATTAAAAAATCAACTTGATGCCGCCAATAAAAAGCTTAAACAATATGAATTTTCAAATCAGGTATCCCAAGTATCAACTCTTTATGCTCAAAAAAAATATATTGAGGCTGCTGATAGATTGATGTCTCTAAAGGTTGATGATTTAACTTCAGATTTAAAAATAAAATATGATTCAATGAAAGATAAAGTCCTTTTGAGTGCAGCAAGTCAGATGACTTCTGAGGGAAATACATTATATAAAAATAAAAATTTTGCAGAAGCCATTAAGAAGCTTGAAAAGGTGTTTACGTTAGGAGATAAGTGGGATTTTGCTGATAAAGCGCTATATATTTTAGGAAAAAGCTATGTAGAGGTAAATGATCTGCAAAAGGCTACTATCACATATGAAAAACTTATAAAGGAATATCCTAAATCAGCATATATACAGTGGGCTAAAGACAGACTTAAGGCTATACAGTAAGTTATACAAATTTTTATATGCTTTTGTATAACTTTTTTACAGTAGTATAAATATTATTTGGGTAATATTCTCAGTTAATATAAATTGGAATTCTTTAGCTGAAGAGAGTCTTCACCTGAGTTAAAACCCTGTTTATCAAAAAATTAAAAGGTTAAGATTGTACAATATACTAATTAGCAAAAAACAATAATATATATACATTAGATACATTTTTTCTGAGGGGATTTGGAAATGAGTGTTACCAACCGTGCATTAAATATTGTATTTAGTGGAGGAGAATTTAATTCAGTAGCCTTTATTGGAGCATATGAAGAGCTTGAGAAAAAATATAGTATTCTTGGAAACATTGCAGGTGTATCTACCGGCGCTCTCACTGCAGCATTAATTGGAGCTGGGTATTCGGCAAAAGAGTTAATGAATATCGTAGATCAATTTGATTTCAATAGTTTAAAGCTTCGTGAAAGCCACTACATTGATATATCAATCGCTGACAAAATCAGAAATATGACAGAAGGAAAAAAGGTATTAAGTGATAATGATACTTTTGCATTGCTTCTCAAGCAAGACTATCCAGAGTTAAAGCTTGTAAAGAGGGAAAACAATGATTTTAAGGGCACAAGGGGCAATTTTCTAATAAACCTGGTTGCATTCAGTAAAAAAAATGCATTTATTAATGGTGAGCTATTTGAAAAATGGGTGGCGCAAATGCTTGCAAATAAAGGGGTTTATACTTTTAATGATTTCAGAGGAGGAATTATTGACAAGGTAAACCCACGTGGATACAAGGTAAGAATGACTGCCGTGGATGCGAATATGGGAAAGGTAATTGTGTTGCCAGATGATATTGCTCTTTACAATGTTGAACCTGATAAACTAGAGGTTGCAAAGGCTGTCAGAATGAGTATGAGTATGCCTTTTGTATTTGAACCTGTTACACTAAAGATAAAAGAGAATAATTACATAAAGCAAAATTACATTATTGATGGTGGGGTTTTGGATAATTTTCCTGTTTGGCTTATAGACAGTACTCAATTAAACATAATAATAGGCTTAAAATTGTTTGGAAAGCAACCAAAGGAATTTTTAAATGATGATAGCATACTGAAAAAATTACTCTATGTATCCCATGATACGGGTGTTCCAAAAAATTCTTATAATATTGACAACATTGCTCATATTAATACTGGTTATATTTCAGCTGTAAGTTATGGAAATACTGATAGCGAAATACAGTATCTTTATAATCAAGGAAAAACTTCGGTGCAAAGGCTTATTGTAGGTATGCAAAAGAAAAATCAAGGGTGGAGATTGTTTTAAACAGGGATATGTTTACTATTATTTGTCTATATTAAGATTGCATTTTTTTTTATTTTATTATATTATTTAGACTAATAGGATTTTATAAATGCTTATTTTGTTTAGTATCATCGGCTTAGGCCGTTATTATTACTTACGGATTTTATGAATATAAGCCTATATTTTATAATAGGGTAATTATTTCGTGGGAGGTAAAGATGTTATATAGAAGTACTAGAGGAAAATGTGCAAGTGTGAGCTCATCAGAAGCTATTAAGAAAGGTCTTGCTGAAGATGGCGGGTTATTTGTACCTGAAAATATAATTCACTTTAATAATGAGCAAATTTTAAGTATGAGTAAACAAAGTTACCAAGAGCGAGCTTTAAATATATTACAAGGGTATTTAGACGATTATACTTTAGATGAATTGAAGGATTGTGTTAGCCAAGCATATACTGCTCAAAAATTTGAGATCGATGCTATTGCACCACTACACAAATTGTATGAATCAGTTAATATATTAGAACTGTGGCATGGACCAACAAGTGCTTTTAAAGATATGGCACTACAAATACTTCCTCATTTTCTTGTAAAAGCGCTAAAAAAGACAGGCGAAAACAAGGAAATCATTATTTTGGTTGCAACTTCTGGAGACACTGGAAAAGCTGCACTTGAGGGATTTAAAGATGTTGACGGTACAAAAATCATTGTTTTCTTCCCAAATCAAGGTGTAAGCGAGATTCAAAGAATGCAGATGGTAACGCAAGAGGGTAATAATACTTATTCAATTGCTGTAAACGGAAATTTTGATGATGCTCAAAATGGTGTTAAACGCATATTTAATGATAAAGATGTTCTCTCACTAATGGAGGAAAATGGATACAAATTCTCTTCAGCCAACTCAATTAACTGGGGAAGACTTGTACCTCAGATAGTATATTATTTTTCTGCATATGCAGATATGCTTAAGAATAATGAAATTGAAATTGGTGATAAGATTAATTTCGTTGTTCCAACAGGTAATTTTGGTAACATTCTTGCTGCATATTATGCAATGGAAATGGGATTGCCAATAAACAAGCTAATATGTGCATCAAATGATAATAATGTTTTAACTGATTTTATCAATACTGGTATATACAATAAAAACAGAGAATTCAAAAAGACTCTCTCTCCATCAATGGATATATTGATTTCCAGTAATCTAGAAAGACTTTTATATTTAGTTACTGAGGGAAATTCAGAACTAATTAATGAATGGATGAATAAGCTAAATAGTGAAGGCTCATACGAAATAGATCAGGATACAAAAAAGAAAATTCAAAATATATTCTGGGCTGACTATTCAAATGATAGTGATACACTGAAAACCATTGAAAGTGTATATCAGGAAACAGGTTATGTACTAGATACTCATACTGCTGTTGCTGTTGACGTCTATGATAAATACGTTATTTCTACCAGTGATGTAACAAAGGCTGTAATTGTTTCTACAGCTAGTCCTTATAAATTTAATGAGAGTGTAGTTAAGGCCATTTCAGGGGCGGACGCTATTTGCGGTAAGTCTGAGTTTGAACTTTTAAATGTTCTTAAAGAAAAGTCAGGATTAAAGATTCCTGAGCCGCTAGAGGAACTTAAAAATAAACCTGTTCTTCATAAAGAGACTTGTGAACCTTTGAAAATGATTGATAAAGTCAAAGAAACTCTTAAGATATAGTACAATTAACAATAATAAAATTAATAAAAATAAGAGATATATTAATCCGTTTTTAGATTAGTATATCTTTTTTGGTTGCAAATAAAAAGAAAATGTGCTAACATATCACCAAGGAAATACAATTGTACGTATTTGACGGACAGGAGGGCATATGAAACAGGAATCAGTTTTTTTTCTAGTTGATTCATTTATCTTACCAGAAGTGTTTTCCAAGGTGATAGAGGTTAAGAAAGTATTAAGTACCGGCAAGATAAAAACTGTGAATGATGCTGTTAAAGAGGTGGGTATTAGTAGAAGTGCATACTATAAATATAAGGATTATATATTTCCATTTTTTGAAACATCAAGAGGAAAGGTTTTAACACTTTTTTTTGTGGTTGAAGACTTTTCAGGTATACTATCAAGTATTATTGATAAAATAGCTTCTGCTAATGCTAATATTTTAACTATAAATCAAAACATTCCAATCAATGGATTGGCTGATGTAACGGTTTCGATTGAAACCACTAAAATGAAGAATGAATTGAAAGATCTAATGGCGGATATTGAAAAAATTGAAGGCGTCAGAAGATGTGAGATATTAGCAAGGTAAAAGCTCGAAAGTAGAGTTTGTACTAACATGGTGCTCTTTCGAGCATCAAAAACGCAAGCGTTTTTGCAGGTTTGCGAGGTTTTTCGTGCAAACATAGTGCTCTTTCGAACACCAAAAACGCAAGCGTTTTTGCAGGTTTGTGAAGTGTTTCGTACTAATATGGTGCTTTTTCAAGCTACAAAAACCACAAGTGGTTTTTGCAAGTGAATCGAAATTATGCGAACATGGTGCATTTTCGAACACCAAAAACGCAAGCGTTTTTGAAGGGTTGTAAAGTATTTTGTGCAAGTATAGTTTAGTAAATAGCTTATAGAATAATTTTGTATGACGGAAATTGGCGTGGAGGTTATAATATGATTAATGTAGCGATATTAGGTTTTGGAGTAGTAGGATGTGGAGTGGCTGAAGTGCTTAAAATTAACAGTGAAAGCATAACACAGCGTGCCGGACAAGAAATAAGAGTTAAATGGATTTTGGATATTCGTGATTTTCCAGATAGCCCATATGCAGATGTATTAACTAAAAATGCAGATGATGTTTTTAATGATAGCAGTGTTGACATAGTTGTTGAAACTATAGGCGGAGCAAAAGTTGCAGCAGAATTTACAAGAAAAGCTCTAATGTCAGGTAAAAGTGTAGTTACGTCAAATAAAGAACTAGTTGCATCACAAGGTCCTGAGCTTTTGCAGCTGGCAAAGGAAAATGGAGTTAGTTATCTGTTTGAGGCAAGTGTAGGTGGAGGAATACCAATTATTCGCCCACTCAATCAATGCTTAGCTGCAAATGAGATTAATGGAATTACAGGAATACTAAATGGAACTACAAATTATATTTTCACTCATATGAGAAAAGAAGGAAAAAGCTTTGAAGATGCACTAAAGGGAGCTCAGCAAAATGGATACGCTGAACAAAACCCAACTGCAGACGTTGAAGGACATGATACTTGCAGAAAACTTGCAATTTTATCTTCAATTGCATACAATGAATTTGTTGATTCTGAAAACATATATACAGAGGGTATTACAAAGGTTACTACAGAGGATATGAAGTATGCTGAGGCAATGAACTGTGTTATTAAGCTGATAGCTATTAGTAGAAAAGTTAATGATAAGATTTTTGCTAGAGTAAGCCCAGCTATTATTTCAAAGGATCATCCTTTAGCAAATGTTGAAGATGTATTTAATGCTATTGTTGTTAAAGGCAATGCTATAGGAGATGCAATGTTCTACGGTAGAGGAGCAGGCAAGATGCCTACAGCTAGTGCTGTTGTTGCTGATATAATTGATATTGCAAAGCATCCAAACTCTGGAACAACAAATGTTTGGGTTAGGAGTAATGAAAACAATATTATTGCAATTGAAAACAGCTTAGCAAAGTTCTTGGTTAGGGTTCGGGTTAGTGATGTATCAGAAGCTAAGAAAGATATATCTTCTGTTTTTAGCCAAAAAGTAGAGTATGTTGAGATGAAAGCACAGAATGATGAACTTGCATTTGTTACTCCGATTGCTGAGGAAAAAGAATTAAATAGTAACATGATTATACTTAAAGAAATGAATTCAATAACTGAAGTTTTAAATAGAATTCGAATAGAAGAGGAATAATGTTAATTATTATTTAAAACTAGAGGATAAATTTATGAGTAAAATTTCGACTAGGAAATTAGTAGTAAATGCATTAATGGTGGCGTTAGTGTTTCTAATTACTTTTTTGCCATTTTTGCACATACCAAGCCCAATAGCGCAAGGATATTTTAATTTAGGTGATGCTGTTATTATGATTACAGCAATACTTTTGGGTAGAAAATCAGGTTTTATTGCAGGAGCATTTGGCTCAGCCTTGGCAGATTTAGTTTGGGGTTCATTTATATTTGTTCCCATTACTTTTATTGTTAAAGGGCTTGAGGGGTATATAGTAGGAGCTATTGCAAATAAAAGCAATAATGACAGGATATCTGTTATTCGAAGAATAATATCATTAGCAGTTGGCATAGCTATAATGGCTTTTGGATATTTTATTTTTGAGTTTTCAGTAGTAAGGCTATTAGATAAGGAGTTGGCTTTGGTTGCAATTATTACAGAACTTCCGGGAAACTTGATTCAAGGAGCCGTTAGTGCTGTATTAGCTTATACATTTATAACATTGATTAATAGAACAAATATTATTTACAAGTTAAAGTGAAGCTGAAGAAAACTAAATATAAACACATTAGAAAATCTGTATCATCACACTGGTACAGATTTTCTAATGTGTGCCCGGCATGGGCACTTTCTAGTCAGTGAAAGTCCTATATAATCAGCTACCTTCTTCTCGATTTAGTATAGAATGAGATATTAGCTTGTGCTCAATTTTTAATTACGTCTATATCAATTTCACAAAAATCTGTTGTTACTAATCTCACAGCATAATCCTTATGCCTTTTAAGAGTGTTTTTTGCAATATTAACAATTTGAATTCCTGCTCTAGATGGTGTTCCTGTTAATAAGATATTATTTTCAAATAAACTTACCTTTGATACATTAAAATTATACACAAGCAGCCCCACTTGATCGTCGCTAATTTTGGGGTATTCTTCAAAAAATCCTAATTCCGCACATAAATCAAAAGATAAATATTCATCTGATGAAAATACAAATAATTTTTTCATGTTAATATACATTTTTCTGGGAATATAACACCAATCTCTGTCAGAGTGCTTTTTCCATTCGGGATGATAAATAGGTCTTGTGTACTTTTCGTTATTATATAAAATATTGAAATCTATTTTGGAAGCATAGTTTATAGCGTTTTCCAGGTCTATATTTATGTTTAAGACATTTGATGTTTGATATCCTCCATTATATTGAAAGTAAATTGGACTTGTTGAATCGGAAATGTAGTGTGTGAGCTCTTGCTTTAGATGGGCATTTTCCTCATTTATGTTGCCTGCAACACTATTTATATTAGAAAAAGTTTCATCAACTGAACCAAAATCATCCTGTCCATTTGGTACTTTGGGGAAACTTATATTTTGGTAGTCTATTTCTAACCCAGTAGGCGTACATAAATGTATCGTTAGCTGTTCTGACTCATCTTTTTGAATAGCAACATCATTAATTTTTATTGATATTATTTGAACGCCTTTTTTAGTTGGCATTCCAGAAATAGCAATTTGATTGCCATGCTGAACTACTTTCTGTAAGTCAAAATTATAAATCAGTATGTTAATGTAATTTTGCTCATCAAGTGCTATAGAACGATAAAATCCTAACTCACCATCTAAATTAAAAATGTTACTTGAATTTCCTGTATATACGAAGAGAGTATGCCTTGCTGATATTATTTTTCGTGGCAAATAGAGCCACCCTTGATAATATGCTTGCTTCCATGTATCTGAATAAATAGGACGAAGATATTCTTCATTGGTATAAGTAAAAATGTAAGCCAAAGTTTTTCCTTTGTCGAGTACTTCTTTAGGTGTTATCGCAGGAAGAACATTTGAAATGTATAGATCAGAAATATTTCTTGAATTATTTTCGTATAGCAAAATATCCTCAGAAGGAACAATACTGGATAGAATTCCTTTTAGTTGTTTGTTTTCATTCTCAGGTGATAAAACACTTTTAGCCTCTGCATTATCAACTTTTAAAGCATTATTGTGATGGGGATAATCTAATTTTGTAATAAAAAAAGCAGAGAATATAATAAAGAATATTAAAAGTAAACATAGTGACAATTTTTTTTTGCTTGTTATTAGTAAAATAAAGTGATTCATACTAACCTCCACGCCGACTTTAGGCATACAAAATAATGAAAACATCCGTGGAAAACACATGCTTTGTAGCACAAGCTCTGCTTCGGAAGATGGACTAGCTCCACCCACACTTGCAAAAACCCACTTGTGGGTTTTTGTGGCTTAAAAATACACCATGTTAGCACTAACTAGTTTTTTAAGCCTGATAACCTCCACGCCCACGTAAATTGCTTATGATATATTTGTATTCATAAATGTAACTAGATAGAATTGAAATGTATTTTGAAGCATTATACTAGTTTGCATATAAACTGTTAGCAACCGTTTATATAGTAGCAGTATACGACGTAACATCGTAATACTATTTCGTATTTAAAAATAGAGGAACTATTTTTTATGCAAATTAGTATTATTAATGCATATATATTAGTATGTGGCAATGCTAGACATCGCATAATTTGTGATATATAATAACTGATAGCTAAGTCAATTACCAATTCAAGCAATTATTTTGGCAACAAACCATTGGTAAGTTTGAACGCCGATAGACTTTCTATATGGGAAAATTTTATGATTGATATAAAAATTTAACTTATAAATTAGGATGTGATATTTTGAGTAAACAGTTTTTTAATTGTGATAATTACCAAACCAGCGAAAAAAAAAGAATTATATTTGACAAGATTTTTTTAAACACCAGATGGTATTTTGTATATACTTATGTGAAAGTTATTTTAAAAGCAAGGCGTTTAGTAGGTAAAGGTTGTTTTAATATGGATAATTTCGCTGAATCAAGTTATTCAATTTTACAGAATATTGAGAATTGCGGCGGAAAAGTATTTATTGAAGGAATGGATAATATAAAGAAAGCAGAAGGACCAGTTGTTTTTGTAAGTAACCATATGAGCACATTAGAGACTTTTGTATTTCCTTGCATTATAGTTCCAATAAAAAAAATGACATTTGTTATTAAAGATGTTCTTACTTCAATTCCAGCTTTTGGACCAATTATGAAAAGCCTTGACCCGATTGTTGTTTCTAGGAAAAATTCAAAGCAGGATTTAATTAACGTAATAAAAAAGGGAAAAGATATTATTGCAAACGGAACATCAGTTGTGCTATTTCCTGAAGGAACAAGACGTGAAGAGTTTGACTCTGAAAAGTTTAATTCTTTAGGTATCAAGCTGGCAAAGGAGTCTGGGGTTCCAGTGATTCCTATAGCTATTAAGACTGATTTTTGGGGTAATGGAAAGCTTATTAAGGATATTGGATCGATTAGAAGAAAAGAACCTATATGTATAACTTTTGGAGAGCCTATTTATATATCTGGCAATGGAAAGGCAGAGCAAAAACAGGTTGTAGACTTTATAAGCAAGAAAGTTGAAGAATATAAAAAAATAAAAATATAAAATTTAGCTTATACTTTGTATTGCAAATTATAAATCTTAGATATAAAATAAAAAGGTCAGAGAATTAGTGTCTTTTATTTCCATTATAGTTTAAGAAAAAATAAGAGCACTGGTTCATATATTTCGGGGTGTAGCCCAACGGTAGGGTGCTTGCTTCGGGAGCAAGAGGTTGTGCGTTCAAATCGCATCACTCCGACCATTATTTAAGCGACTTTCACAAGATGGAGAGCGCTTATATTTTTGACAAAATAGCATTAAAATAGCATTATTGTATAAAAGATTGATAACCCGATGAAACTACTATATACAGACTATATTAATTTGTGTAAGCTTAAAAAGTTATATATTAAAACTGTACAAACTAAATTTTATTAGCTAGAAAATGTAGAGTTAAAACTTATAAAGATTAAGTTGTAAATTATACATACATATATAAGAGTAAATTTTAGCCGCTATAAGTGTATGTTTAATATAAAAATTTTATAAAAGTTAATTATTAACGAATGAGAAATGGAGAAAATAATGAGCATTAGTCTATCAGATGGATTGCTGAAAAGTGTAGAAAAACCTTCAAGATATACTGGAAATGAGTGGAACAGTGTTATCAAGAATCCTAAAGACGTTAATATTCGATTTGCGTTTTGCTTTCCTGATACTTACGAAATAGGTATGTCACATCTCGGAATGAAAATATTGTATCATCTATTGAATGAAAGACAGGATTGCTATTGCGAAAGAGTGTTTGCACCATGGACTGACATGGAGTCAAAAATGCGTGAGAACAATATTCCGTTGTATTCTCTTGAAACAAAAGATGCAATAAAAAGCTTTGACTTTATTGGTTTTACGCTTCAATATGAAATGAGCTTTTCCAATATAGTAAATATGCTTGATTTAGCAGGTGTACCTCTCACAACAGATGCTAGAAAAGATAATGACCCATTTGTTTGTGCGGGTGGACCATGTGCATACAATCCAGAGCCACTTGCTGACATCATTGATTTCTTTATGCTAGGTGAGGGTGAAGAGATTATTAATGAAGTTATGGATGAATATTCAAAATGGAAGGGTACAGGAAGGCCAAGAACTGCTTTCCTTGAAGAAATTGCAAAGATAGAGGGTATTTATGTACCTTCATTTTATGAGTTTGATTATAATGAAGATGGAACTATTAAGAGCTTTACACCATTAAAGCCTCAGTACCCTGTTGTAATAAAAAAGCGTATTATAAAGGATTTAGACAAGGTTTATTTTCCTGAAAAAATAATTGTTCCTTATACAGACATTGTACATGACAGGATAATGCTGGAGGTATTCAGAGGTTGTATCAGAGGCTGCAGATTCTGTCAGGCTGGCTTTATTTATAGGCCTGTGAGAGAGAAAAGCCATGAGAGATTGATGGAATTAGCTAAAAAGCTTGAGGAAAGCACTGGCTATGAGGAAATATCACTTACATCACTTAGCACTAGTGACTACAGCGAATTAGAAGAACTTACAACAGAGCTTATTGATGAAATGAATGAGAGAAAAGTAGGCTTATCACTTCCATCCTTGAGATTAGATTCTTTTTCATTAGATTTAATGGAAAAAGCACAGAAGGTTAGAAAGAGTGGGTTAACCTTTGCACCTGAGGCTGGAACACAAAGGCTTAGAGACGTAATTAATAAAGGTGTAACAGAAGAGGATTTGTTAAATGCTGTTTCGCTTGCTTTTAATGGTGGATGGCATAGTGTGAAGCTATATTTTATGCTTGGTCTGCCAACAGAGACTTTTGAGGATGTAGAAGGAATTGCGGATTTGGCACATAAGGTTGTAAATGAATACAAGAAGGTGCCTATGCAGAAAAAAGGCAAGGGCTTAAATGTTACTGTTAGCACAGCTACCTTTGTTCCAAAAGCGTTCACACCTTTCCAATGGGAAGCTCAGGAGAGCTTGGAAAGTGTTTCTGAAAAGCAAATGTTTTTAAAGGACAAGGTACGTTCAAAACAGATAACATATAATTATCATGAAAATAAGTTAAGTTTTCTAGAAGCTACTTTTGCACGTGGAGACAGGAGACTTGGTAAGGTTTTGCTAAAGGCTTGGGAACTTGGATGCAAATTTGATGGCTGGGGTGAATACTTTAAGTATGATATTTGGATGAAGGCTTTTGAAGAGTGTGGCGTAGACCCATATTTTTATGCTACGCGCAAAAGAGATTACGATGAAGTTTTACCTTGGGATCATATAGATATAGGCGTTTCAAAGAAATTTTTAATAAATGAAAGTAAAAAAGCATATGAGGAAAAGATTACACCAAACTGTAGAGTAAATTGCGGTGGATGCGGCGCTGCTTTATTTGAAAGTGGTATTTGTGGAGGTAACGACATTGGTTAATATTCGTACTAAATTTAAGCGTGGTGAAGAGGTTAAGTTCATTTCACATCTTGACCTGATGAAGGTGTTTGAACGTGCAATAAGAAGAGCAAGACTTCCTATAGCATATTCACAAGGATTTAATCCGCATCCAAGCATGGTTTTTGGATTGCCATTGAGCGTTGGAGTAACAAGTGAGGCTGAATATGGAGAATTTGAAATAACCGATGACCAGCTACCAATCAAAGAATTTGTTGAAAGATTAAATGCACAGCTTCCACAAGGTTTGGAAATATTATCAGCAAAGCCAAGAAAGTCAAGGGAAAATATTATGGCGACAATAGCAGCTTCTGAGTATGTTGTTGTTGTTGGTACTAAATCAGAGTGTACAGAAAAAGAGATAAAATCAAGTCTAAATAAATATCTTGCTCAAAATGAGATCGTTGTTAAGAAAAGAACTAAAAGCGGTGTTAAAGATACAAATATAAGGGATATGATTTTTGACTTGAGTTTTGAATTACAGCCATGTGGTACTTTTAATATTATAAAGTTTACGATGCTGGTTAGTGCAGGAAGTAAAGCAAATTTAAAGCCGGATCTTTTGATTGAATCCATATTTGATTACTTAAAGTTTAATTACGAAATTGAAAGAATTCATAGGGCAAAGCTATTTGTTAAAGCTCAGGATCAACTGATAGATCCAATGGACGGGCTTGTTTTATAGTACATTTGAGGTGATTGGATGATTAATGAAATGATAGTAGATGTCAATCCTGCAGAAATAAGGGTTGGCATACTTGAGGACAAAGAGCTTGCAGAAATTCATATTGAGAGAACAAGCCATCAAGGGCTTGTTGGTAATATTTATAGAGGAAAAGTTAGTAGTGTTTTACCAGGTATGCAAGCTGCATTTATAGATATAGGATATGAAAAAAATGCTTTTTTATATGTGGGGGATGCAATTCCACAGAAAGATTATACTGATGATGAAGTAGATGTTTTTAGGGATTATACTGAATACAGCATTTCTGATATTTTAAAAGTAGGACAGGAGTTGACTGTTCAAGTAATAAAGGAGCCTATTGGTACTAAAGGGCCTAGAGTATCTACGCATATCACTTTACCTGGCCGAAACTTAGTATTGTTACCAAATGCTGATTACGTAGGAATTTCTCGTAGAATAGAAAATGATGATGAAAGACAAAAGCTTAAAAAAATAGCAGAAAAGCTAAAGCCTGAGAACATGGGGCTAATAGTTAGAACTGTATCTGAGGGTAAGGAAGAAGAAGATTTTGTTGAAGATGTGTCATTTCTTACAAAGCTATGGGCAAAGATTAAGCAAATTGAGTGCAGTGGACCAGTTCCAAGATGCATTCATAAGGATGTCAATTTAGTTTATAGGTCTGTAAGGGATTTATTTACTTGGGATATAGACAGATTTGTAATAAATGATGAAAAAGAGTATTACAAAGTACTTGAACTAATTGAAATGAATTCACCTGCATTAAAGAACAGAGTTGAATTATTTCAAAAGGACTACCCGATTTTTGACTATTACCAAATAGAAACGAAGATTCAAAGAGCCCTTTCAAGAAAGGTTTGGTTGAAATGCGGAGGTTATATAATTATTGATAAAACTGAAGCACTTACTGTAATTGATGTAAATACGGGCAAATTTGTTGGCGATAACAATTTAGAGGATACTGTTCTGAAAACTAATATTGAAGCGACTAAGGAAATTGCAAAGCAGCTAAGGCTAAGAGATATTGGAGGAATAGCAATAATTGACTTTATTGATATGAATGATATCGAACACCAACAAATGGTACTTGACTCACTGAAGCAATGCCTAAAAAGTGATAGAACAAAAGCGATAGTCCTGGGAATGACACAGCTAGGTCTTGTTGAAATGACTAGGAAGAAGATAAGGCAAGAGCTGGCAACTGTTATGACCTGTGATTGTCCGCATTGTGAAGGGAATGGAAAAGTATATACTTCTGAAACAAATGCTATGGAAGTTCTGAAAAAAATAAAGGAATATTTGGGAACAACTAAAGCAAAGGTTATAGAGCTAGAAGTACATCCTTCAGTATCAGATATAGTGAAAGAATATATTGATAAAATAAATGAGTCAAATTCTGATAAAAAGGTAGATGCGAAAATTTCAATTTCATCGGCTTTAGACATTAAATCAAATGGGTTAAGAATAAGCTCCAGCCAGTAAATAATTATTTATTCATTAATATTAGAAGTAAAAATAAAAAACAGAAAATGCCAATGACCGCAAGATAATATGCGATTGTTGGCGTTTTTTATCAACCATTGGCTCACAATTGCACAGAGCAAGAAAATTGCTCAAATCAAAATTGAGGGAGGATTTTGATTATGAATAAAGATGAATATAAATCTGCAATGGGCAAGATAAAAGCAAGCAATGAATTAAAATACAAAGTAGAGAATTTAATGAAGTTATCAAACCCTAGAATACATACTTTTAAAAGAAATAGATTAGTGCTAGCTTTCGTTGCATTGTTAATGTTTGTATGCATTTGCACAGCTGTAGTTTTACCTTCTATGTTGAAAGATACTGTTGAAACAGATGCTATAAATGATTTTAAAATAATTGGAAGCACTTCTAAACAAAATGCTTGTTATGCAGCTATAGTGTATATAGACGGATACGAATATGCCCCGTCAGCATGGTTAAAGTATTCCCGATATGACTTTGGTCATGGTTTATATGAAAAAGTCAGAGGCGATAAGCTTGGTGAGATAACTCTTGACTTAAAAGGTAAGAAATATACTGGTATTCCTCCTAGTTTTTCAAGTACCTATGATATAGGGACAGAAATTTACACAATTAAAAATATAAAAAAGGAAAGAGCTATACTTGTCGTAGACAATAATAATAATGCATCAATTATTTATCGTGAGAGAAAATCTGTATTAAATGAAAAAGAACCAATCAATCTCACAATGGTGGATATTTTTGATATGATATCAGATTCATCGGAGGTATCTGCGGTTGAATTGCGTGATGAAAGTGATGGTTCATTTATGCGAACATCAAAAAACGAATATATGCTTTCACTTATAAATAATGAACTACGTAAATTGGCATTACTCAATAAGTCAGAACTTGGCAAAAATCCATATGATATGAACAATAGGATACCTATAAATCTTATGTTTGAAGATGGAGCAGCTCTTCATATGCAGATTTTTCCTGAAGCAAAATATGCTTATGTGTTTGGTGGTTTTGTGAATATTTCTACAGAACTATGTGTAGCAATCAAAGAGCTGTTTGAACAAGGTGAGCAGTATCCTAGTATATCAAATTTATTGCCTTATACAGAGAGTACGGTATCATATATGTATTTTGTTAATCATATGAATGGCGATGAAGTACTCTGTGAAAATCCTGCGTGGTCATCTAGTGCTTTATTTAGTATATTTCACTATTACCGTGTAGAGGAAGTAAAAATGGAAAGTGGTCTACGTGCAGTTGTAACAAGTACTATCGGAGAATCTAAAAATAAAAGCATAACTATTAATTTCTATGAAACAAAAGATAAAAACATCATTATTGAATTCAATGGACACTATTATAAACCAGTGAAGGGACAAATGATGATTGATGAACTTGAAGAGTATCTTTACAATAGCACTGACTTAGGATTAAAACAATAGTTAGCAACTAAAATCCGCGAGAAGCGGTAAAACATAAACTATATGATATGGAAAAGGTGATACTGTTAGATGGAAGGTGTAAAAATCAATCTAAAAATCAAAATAATTGACATTGATTAATTACTATGCTAAACTATATCGGTGGCCGCTCGACCAAGGCTTGTAAATATAGCTTATTAAAGTCAATTAGGTTTAGAATATTTTCATTTTCAAACCTCTATTTTTGAAGATGGCAAAAGCCATTTAAGTTGACTTGGAAGTTATTGCCTGTGATGTGTGAATGTCATTTTGTCGGCGAGATTGTTAGTAGGAGGTGTATCATGTACGCAATTATTATGACTGGTGGTAAACAGTATAAAGTTCAGGAAGGCGATGTTGTTTTCGTTGAAAAACTTTTCGCAGAAGAAGGAGAAGCAGTTACTTTTGATAAAGTTCTTGCAGTATCCAAAGATGGAACAGTTAATTTCGGAGCTCCAATACTAGAAGCTGCTTCTGTTAGTGCTAAGGTTGTTAATCATGGTAAAGGTGAAAAAATCACTGTTTTCCATTACAAACCAAAGAAGAACATTAAGAAGAAGCAAGGACACAGACAGCCTTATACAAAGGTTCAAATTGAAAAGATTAATGCTTAAGGATTAAAAAAGATTAATGATTAAAGTTAATATAGGTAAGGATTTAGCAGGAAATATTAAACAGTTTGTTGTTAAAGGACATGCAGGTTATGCCGAAGAAGGCAGTGACATTGTATGTTCAGCAGTTTCTGCAATTACGCTTACAGCTTTAGGTGCTATAGAAGATCTTATAGGTTTAAAGGGTTTTTATAAGCGAAGGGATAGAGATGGATTTGTATCATGTAAGCTTGATATGGATTTATCGCCCCAATTAAGACATGATGCCAATGTGATTATGGCTACTGCGGAAATAGGATTCAAACAGATAGAGTATGCTTATCCGGACTATGTGAAGGTAATGGATGAGGAGGTGTAGTCTCATGATAAAGGTTAATTTACAACTTTTTGCTCATAAAAAGGGTGTTGGTAGTTCTAGAAATGGTCGTGATAGTGCGGCTCAAAGGCTTGGCGTAAAGAGAGCTGATGGCCAGTTTGTACTAGCTGGAAACATTCTTGTTCGTCAAAGGGGTACAAAAATTCATCCTGGCGAGAACGTAGGTATTGGTAAGGATGATACCTTGTTTGCATTAAAGGATGGAAAGGTTAAGTTTGCAAGACTTGGCAGAGATAAGAAGCAGGTTAAGATTGTTACTGCTGACTAAAGTCATAATTGACTAAGTCAAAATGACGAAGTCGGAACGACTTTATTAACGCATTAAACGCATTATAAGAGGTAGAAAATGTGATATGCATTTTCTGCCTTTTTATGTTTAATAATACTATTTTGTATTTAAAATGGATTTTTGGATATTTTTTTATTAAAATGTGATAATAATAGAAGGTTGATCAGACGGATTTCCTAACTATTGTTAGACTATAAAAAAATTAAGATTATTTCTATAAACTGTTAATTAAATTAAGTTGCTAATTGTTTTTATCCAGAATTGGAAATGGGAGATAAAAATGTTTAAAGATAGTGCTAAAATAAATGTTAAGGCTGGAAATGGTGGAAATGGATGTGTTTCATTTCATCGTGAAAAATATATAGCTGCTGGAGGTCCGAACGGCGGCGATGGCGGAAAAGGCGGAGATGTTATATTTGAAGTTGATGAAGGAGTAAATACTTTAATTGATTTTAAATATAAAAAGAATTTTAAGGCCCAATCAGGTGAGGACGGTGGTACAGCAAATTGTTCTGGAAAAGGTGGGGAGGATTTAATTATTAAGGTCCCACTTGGAACAATGGTAAAGGATGAAAACACTGGAGTTGTTCTTGTTGATATGATAAAGCAAGGGCAGAGATGCGTTATTGCAAAAGGCGGAAAAGGTGGTTGGGGAAATCAGCATTTTGCTACACCAACTAGACAAATCCCAAACTTTGCAAAGAGTGGCGACGTTGGTGAAGAGTATTCTTTAAGTCTTGAAATGAAGGTAATCGCAGATGTTGGACTTATTGGTTTCCCAAATGTAGGTAAATCGACGATATTATCAATGGTTTCCGCTGCAAGACCCAAAATAGCTAACTATCATTTTACAACATTAGTGCCCAACCTTGGGGTAGTACAGATTGAGCAGGGAAAGAGTTTTGTAATAGCTGATATTCCAGGATTGATTGAAGGTGCCAGTGAAGGCATTGGACTTGGACATGAGTTCTTAAAGCACGTAGAGAGAACAAAACTAATGGTGCATGTTGTTGATGTCTCTGAAATTGAGGGGCGCAATGCTATAGAGGATTTTGAGACTATCAATGAAGAATTGTTAAAGTATAATGCTTTGCTTGCATCTAGACCTCAAATAGTTGCTGCAAATAAAATGGATATTCCAGGATCTGAAGAAAAATATGCTGAATTCAAAACTGAATTAGAAAATAGAGGTTATAAGGTTTTCGGAATATCTGCTGCTACAAATAAAGGCTTAAAAGAATTAATGTACTATGTTTCAAATACTCTTAGTTCATTGCCAGATACTATTTTGTTGGAAGAACAAAAAGATGAAGAAGTTATATACACAGCAAAAGAGGAGAGACCTTTTGAAATTCATATAGAAGATGGAGTATATGTTGTTGAAGGCAATTGGCTGAGAAAGGTCTTGGGTTCAACTAATATGACTAATTTTGAATCACTCCAATATTTCCAAAGAGCTTTGAAAAAAAAGGGTGTTATTACAGCTCTTGAAGAAATGGGTATTCGTGAAGGAGACACAGTTCGAATTTATGATACTGAGTTTGATTATTCTGAATAATTTGGTAAATATATAGGAGGAAAAGTATGCTTACAGGAAAGCAGAGAAGCTATTTGAGATCACTTGCGAATAACATTCAGCCAATTTTCCAGGTTGGTAAGGGCGGAATTAATGACAACATGATTAAACAATTTTCTGATGCTTTAGAAGCTAGAGAATTAATTAAGGCAACAGTACTAAAGAATGCAGAGTGTGACACAAAGATTGTATGTGAGGAAATTGCAGAGCAAACACAATCACAGATTGTTCAAGTAATAGGAAGTAAGTTTGTTTTGTATAAAAGATCTGAGAAGAATACAGTTATAGAGCTACCTAGGTAGTTCTTTTCTAATTTATCCAAGAAATTTTGGCTCTATGTCAATAAATGGATTAAGCTTCTCGAAATAATATTTGTATTTGTGAACTTAATCTTTAACAAGAGAATGCTGTGCAAGAGAAATCAACCATAACCTTAGCAACTACGAGCGTTAGATTATGGCTTGGTTAACATAGAACAAAGTATATAGTTTTACGGCTTATCATTTCTTAATTTCTTTTACTGTTTATATTATATAGTTTAGAACTATTCTAGTTCTGTAATATCAGATAAAATCTTTTTATATAATTTTTCAGAATTCTGTGTCCAGTTATTACAGATCTTTTTAGCATCATTAGCACTACCAACAGTTAATTTTAAATCAATATATGTGAAAGTGCCTTCAAGTATCTTGAGACTAATAAGATATTCGTTTTCGTTAAATGCAACGAAATCTGAAACTATGCTGCTTTCCGGCTTTTTGCTCTTTTTATTATTTGCAAGGGTTTCATCAATTCTTGACTTTGTACCAGCTGCAATAATTGAGACGAAATAATCTAAACTTTGCTCACCAGATGGAGATATTTTGTATGATACCTTATCATCAGATTCTACTTTATCTAATAATTTGCCTTCACATAATTCGTCAAGATATTGCTGTAAGAAAATATAGTTCATAAGCTTATTATCTAAAATTATTTTAGTTAGAAGCAAGTTAGGAACAGGAGCTTCTAAATTTTTAATAATATATAATAATATTATTTTGTTTTCGGCAAGTTCTCTACTCTCTATAGGATTCATAAAACCCTCCCTAATCTTTTGTTAAATTAAAAATAAATATAACGAGGCAAGAAAATGTTCTCCACTTCTATAAGTGATGGGTACCGCTTTGGTTTTCAAGCGGTTAGAATATCTCCCGCAAAACTTACACGCCACTGATGTAATGAAATTTTTCTACAATTAAAAAATTTCATTTTGAATCTAGGCGTTATAATGCTTAATTATGCTATAATATTATGATTATATCATAATTAAAGATAAATTTCTATATTGCCCCAATTGGGAAGTAAGAAAACGGAGGTTAGTTTAGATGAAAAATACCTTTAATGAAGAACTTGAAGCTCTGATTTTAGGGCTTGGAGCAACATTTGTTGGGACTTCAGATGTTGCAAATTGTTTGCAAAATACATTAAAAGAGTACCGATATGCAATAACGTTTGGGATAAGATTGTCTGATGCAATAATTGATGAAATAGAGGAAAAACCTACTTTTACCTACTTTAATCATTATCGCTCAGTAAATACTTTGATAGATCAGATTTCACTTAGAATAGTACTTGCTTTAAATCAAAATGGGTATAATGCTTATTCGATAGCTGCATCACAAAGCATACCAACCTCATCAGTTCCATACAGTGGAATATTTCCCCATAAAACAGGGGCTGTTTTAGCTGGACTAGGCTGGATTGGAAAGAATGGACTTTTTATTCATAAGGATTTTGGACCTAGAGTAAGGCTAGGAACTGTGCTTACAAATTTGGAGCTTCCATGTGATAACACAGTATCGAAAAGTGGATGTAAGGCTTGCAATATATGTGTTAAATCATGTCCTGCACTAGCTTTGACAGGAAATGAGTGGACAGTTGGCACAGAGCGTAGCAGCATAGTTGATGCGAAAGCCTGCTCAGAGTTTATGAATCAAAAGTTTAAGCATATTGGACGAGGATCTGTATGTGGAATTTGTATTAAAGTATGCCCGCATAAGGCTAAGAATAAGGAAATATAAACTTTGATTAAAACTTGATTGAAGCCAGATGGAAAAACTAATTAAACCTTTGTAGGTTTGTTTAATTTTTAATGTATTTTACCAATTAAAATGAGAGCACTTAACTTTGTTAAATTTGTAGTTAAGTGCTCTTGATAATTCTGATACTTGTAGTTAAATGCCATTGATATTTGTAATAAGTTTATTACTTTTGTGTTTCCTGATACTTGTATATACGTTCTGGTACTTCTTGTTTCTCTAATATTCCCTTAGTATTGCTGTGATAATGTTTTTCTGTACATATCCAAATAGGCTTGTGCTGATTTATCCCAGCTAAAGTTAGCCCTCATACCTCTTTGGATAAGCAAATTCCAGACATTTTTTCTGTTGTTATAGAAATCAACAGCGCGTCTTATAGTGTTTAGCATGTCGTGGGCATTATAGTTTGTAAATGTGAATCCATTTCCATCACCGGTTTTTTCACTGTAAGATAAAACAGTATCATTTAAGCCGCCTGTTTCACGTACTATTGGAACACAACCGTATCTAAAGCTGAATATTTGACCAAGACCACATGGTTCAAATAGTGATGGCATCAAAAACATATCAGATCCCGCATAAATTCTTTGAGCTAGGGTGTCACTAAAGGTTATATTTGCAGAAACTTTATCCTTATGCCAGTAAGCCGCATTTTCAAAAACCCATTTATAGTGTTCGTCACCTTTTCCTAATACAATCAATTGAATGTCCATTTGTAAAATTTCTTCAAGTACACATTCTATAAGATCAAAGCCCTTCTGAGCAGTTAGTCTTGATATTATACTTATTATTGGCACATCAGGTCTCATAGGTAAACCAAGCTCTTCTTGGAGCTGACGTCTGTTTTCATATTTATTTGCTAAATTATCAGCTGAGTAATTTACATAAAGCCTTTTATCAGTTTCAGGATTGTTTTTTTCATAATCTATTCCATTCAAAATACCATATAAATCATTTGAACGATGTATTAATAAGGGATCTAAATTTTCTCCATAAAAACTGTTTTTGATTTCCTGTGCATAACTTGGACTAACAGTACTTATTGAATCAGAATAAACCAAGCCTGCTTTCATATAGTTTACTCTATTATAAAATTCGATTCCATAAGGCGTATAGTATTGCCATCCAATTCCTAGTAGGTCTGGAATAACATCATTAGGGAATATACCCTGATATTTTAAGTTATGAATAGTAAATACTGTTTTTATTTTGCTGTAAAACGGAATATAACGATAGGTCGCTTTTAATAGGAGACTTACAACTCCTGTTTGCCAGTCATTACAGTGAATAATATCGGGTTTGAACCCAATAATCGGAAGCATTTCGATTATTGCTTTGCTAAAAAAAGTAAACTGCTCTGCTTCATCATAATCTCCATATAGCTCATGTCTATTAAAATAGTACTCATTGTCTAAAAAGTAGTAAGTAATTTCATCATGTACGAGCTTAAAAATACCACAGTACTGATGCCGCCAGGAAAGATCAATATACACATATCCTAAATATTCCATTGACTCTTTATACTTGATCGGAATGCAACCATAGTTTGGCATTACTACTCTAATGTCTGTACCTAGCTTAGAAATTGCTTTTGGAAGCGAACCAGAAACATCACCAAGACCTCCTGTTTTAGCAAAAGGAAATACTTCAGAAGATGCAAACAACACATTTAAGTTATTATTCAATTCATTTACCTCCTAAGTTATGGTTTCTGTTTAAATTAAAACTATATTCCATTAAATAAATAGTAATGGTTATTATATAATAAAATCTTATAGCAATTAAACTAGTTATAGTTTAACAGAATTTGTATTATCACACAATACAACATCTGGCAACACAGTTTAATTTATATAATGTTATCGGAAGAAATTTATACCTACCTATTAGGCCTGTTATTGACAGAAAGTTAACCATAAATTATAATGATTTAAATATAAAAATTGCTGAAGATTCGAAATGCTGGGTCACAGAGTGTACTACTTTTTATGAATTTAAATAGGGGTTAAATATGGATAATATAGTTTTTAAAACAAGGGGGACATGCTCAAGGCAAATAAATGTTTGCATTGAGGATGGCATAGTTAAAAGTGTAAAATTTAGTTCAGGGTGTGATGGCAATCTTAAAGGCATCAGCAACCTAGTTGAAGGAATGTCTGTAGAAGATGTAATAGGCAGGCTTAAAGGTATTGATTGTCAAGGAAGAGGAACCTCTTGTCCTGACCAGCTTGCTAAAGCGTTAGAAGGTATGATTCAAAAAGCTATATAAGATAGCAATATAAACTTGTACTTCGCAGATGAATATACTACTGAAGATTAGTAATATCTAGTGTGATACAATTATCAATGGTTGGGTTAGAAATAATTGCATGAATTAGTTGGTGAAGCGAGTTTGAGTATATAATAATATTTTTATAAATAAGTTTCCTATATATCTATCAATTTTAATTTAAAAGACGTATAATAGTTGTATGTGTTAGTAAAAATTGTAAATGTAGTTTTTAATGCATAAAAGTTTGATTGCTATTAGTATTTATCAATAGTGATTGACTTTTGGACTAATTTTTTGAGGAGGTTGTATTAATGAATTTAAAAAGCTTATTTCCGAAGAAGAAATCTACAAAAAAACAAACAGCAAAAAATGTTGCTATAGGTGCTGGAATTGGTACAGCAGTTGGCGTTGCAGCAGGTGTATTATTAGCTCCTAAGTCAGGTAAAGAAACTAGAGACGATATTTCTAATACAACAAAAAAGACTCTTGAAAATGTAAAAGAGGGACTAAATGTTGCTAAAGGGAAGATAGAGGATATGGTTAAAAAAGAGAAATGTTGTTGCGGTAATGATGTTGCTGCTGAATCAGATGAAAACGTATCTGACAAAGTGGAAGAGGCTGCAGAAGTAGAATAAAGCTTTGACGAGTTTGACAGCATTTACAAACTTCTCTTTTGGCAAGGCTTTCACTTAAAAAGAGTAATAGCTTTTAGCTCTTAAATACGAAAGGAAGTTGCTTATGAAAGTTACAATAGACCTTTGGGCGTTTGCATGGCTTATTATTTTCTGCATGGCTATCGTAATAGGTGTTTTTATGATTATACTTTTAAGAAGATGCCTAAAGATCGTAGATAAAGTCAATAATATAATTGATAATAACTCTGACAGTATTACCAGCACGATTGCTGCATTACCATCAGCAGTAAAAAGCGTAGATGAGGTTGCTGCTAGTGCAAAGGGAACTATAGATAAGGCTAATTCAATAGTTTCAACAGTTGAAGATAATGTTTCAGATACTTTTTCGGTTAATGCAGAAAATGTTCTTAACATTATAAATATAGCAAGCACTGTCATTAAGTCTATAATAGGTGCATTTTCTAAATAGTGTTAAAAATACACGCAATAAAATGTTTACAAAGGTACATAATAAAAATTAAAACGAAAGGATTTTATCCTTTCGTTTTTTTATATGATATGTTATACTTACTTTGAATATCAAGCTGTTTTCTAGCTTTGTTATAGCAAGTTTTACGTTTAACTTAGTTTAGATCTAAGTAATTAAATAAGCTAAGAAATTCATGTTGCAAAGTAACTGAGCTTGATAATTTATTAATACTTTTTACTAAAGATACAAATGAAAATTTAAATACGATACGGGGTGAAATGCTGTGGATGGTAACATTAGACTGAGTGCTACAGTAATAAGTTGTATGAGTAAAGACTCAGACAAAGATGATTTTTATTTCAATGGGAATTTTTCAAATTGTCATAATACTGAGAGTATTCAATGCTCTTTTGAGAAATCTTCTAATAATTATATTTTTGCAATTTCTGACTCAATGGGCATAGATACTGAAGAGATAACTGGAGTTTCTGCAATAAAAGAAATAAAAAAGCACCATGAGAATTCAAAAAAACAACAGTTTTCATTAGAATATATTTCTGAAAAAGTATATGAATCAGTACAGCTGACCAGCAATCTAATATATAGCAAATCAGCAATATCAAACATTCAAGACTCGTCAATACTAACTGGATTCTCTTCAGTAATCATTGATAATAATAGAGCTACTGTAATGAATCTAGGCAATAACGGAGCATTTTTATATAGATATGGAGTACAAACAGAAGTATTTACGCATAATGACAGTAAAAAAAATCAAAAACTCAAAATGTTAGGAATATCTCCAAATACAAATGATATTTTTAATGATACAGAGAAGATATTAAAACTGGCTGAAGAAGAATCCAAAACGAAAATTAAGATATCACCATGTATTGAGCTAGAAAAGGGCGATGTTTTTGTAATATGTAGTGATGGACTATTAAATTCTATTAACAAAAGTCGAATAGAATCAGTTGTTAACTCAGGACTTGAGACCTCTAAGATGGCAAACATTTTATTCCAAGAGGCTTTGAAAAAAGATATTGAAGATAGCCAAACTATTATGGTTATTAGGGTAGATGAAATAAAAAATAGTGAGTACTCTTCTGGAAATTATAGAAAGTATAGTGAAATGGATTATGATAATGAAATAGAAGAAGATAATCCAAAAAAAGAAAAAAATATTGTAAATTACATACTTGCATTTGTTTGTGTACTAGTTATATCAGGTGTTCTGTTTATGGGGTATTTAATTATACAAAATAGCAATATATTATCTTCTGAAAAGGAACCTGATAAGACTGCTCAAGCAAGTTCTACCACCAATATAAGTGATAGTAGTGGCAATACAGCACTAGATGATATAACTAATAGCACTGAACAAAGTGATACTACAGCAGGTTCTGACAGTCAGGCAAAAAACAATACTAGTGAACAAAATAATAACAATAATTCTGACTCGCAAGAACTTAATAATGACAAAGAAAATAATGCAACAGATATTAGTGTACCAGATGATAAAACCAGTACTGATAAGGTAACAGACTCAAGTAAACAAGATGGAGAAGCTGAGTCTAGCGATAATACCAAAACAGAGTCAAAGTCTGAAGGTAGTAGTAATACAAATGAAAATACGGAATATGATATACATATAGTGAAGTCAGGAGAAACATTAAGCTCTATAAGCTACAAATACTATGCTGATTACAATAAATATGATGGTATTATAAAGTTTAACAATTTAAAGGATGAAAACAGCTTATATGTTGATCAAGAGCTTAAAATACCAAAGTTGAAAAAGTAAATGGAAACTTAAAATTTCAACCTTTTTAAAGATAATAAATGATTTGAGTAAAAAGGGCAGCTTTTATGAAAAATGAAAAGCTGCTTTTTATTACAAGTTTTATGTGAAAAATATTTAAAAATATGGAACTTAAAATAAGAATCATCGTCTATAGAATTATAATTAATTAACAAAAGTTAGTAAAATTTAAATCCGAGGAGGAATTAGTGTGAAAAAAATTATATCAATGTTGCTTGTTATTACTATGATTATCACATGTATGGTACCTATAATGGCAAGTGAGAAGACTACATCAGACAGTGCATTAGCGAATGCAATTAAGGCAGTAAAGGAAAAAATTGAAATACCCAGCGACTACAATAAGTTTAATTACTATATTAATAGTGATGGAGAATTGACTACATGGGACTTAGAATGGACTAGTGAAAATGGAAAAGTTATTAATGTGAGTATCAATCAAAATAATCTAATCAGTCGTTATTATTCGTTTGATCGTGATGCTTCTTCAGATGATAAGAAAATACCTAAGTATTCAAAAGAGCAAGGGCAGGTAATTGCAGAGAAATTTATAAATAAGCTTGATTCAAAGCTTTTGAAGCAATTCAAATTTACTGAAGAAGATCATTTATACTCCAGCAACTGTGATTACATATTTGACTATGTAAGAAATACAAATGGAATACAATCATCTTTTGACAATATAAGTATTACTGTAAACAAGTATACTGGTGCAGTAAAAGAGTATTCATGTACATATTCAAGCGATGTAACCTTTGAAGATGCATCTAAGATTATAAGCAATGAACAAGCTAAAAAAGCTTTTATTGAAAAACTTGGACTTAAAATGGTATATTTAATACAAGAAAAGGATAAAAAGAAAACTTCGTTTTTAGCCTATGTACCTAAATATTCAAATAAATATATAGATGCATTAACTGGTGAAGTAGAAGATGTGCCAGTAAATTCCTTTAATGAATTCCTTAAAGAAAAAGGCGCCGCTTATACTTTAACTAGTGCAGTCGGAGATGTTGCAGTTGTTAGCTTGACACCTGAAGAACTTGATGCTGTTAATAATATGACAGGTGTTATGTCTAAGGAGGATGCTGATAAAAAAGTAAGAGGTATAAGTTTGTTTGGAATTGACGGCAGTTTTAAGCTTTCAAATTCTAATCTTAATAAGAATTGGAGAGACAATGAATCATTTGTATGGAATTTGAACTATATAAAAGAAATAAGTAAAGATAAACAACAGTACATAAATGTACAAATTGATGCAAAGAGCGGTGAAATCCAAAACTTCAGTTGTAATGGTGAGCAAGATGAAGGAACAAAGCCTCTTAAGACTAAGGAAGAAGCTAAGGCTATATGTGATGATGTACTTAAAAACTTGTTTTCTAGCAAATATGATAAATTAAAATACGATGATAGCTATTCAAATTCTATTGAAGAGAAAACACAAGACTATTTTACATTTAGGTTTGCAAGAATGGAAAATGGTATAGAATGTTCTGATAATTATGTTGAAATTAGTTATAATAATATTTCGGGAAATGTTAGCAGAGTAAATAGTAATTGGGATAATAAGGTTATTTTTGAGGTTCCTAAAGATACACTGGCAATAGACAAAATATATGATATTCTTTTTGATAAAATAGGGTATGAGGTAAGATATATCAAGGAAATTAAAGATGACGATAAAGAAAAAATATGGAGCGATAATGCAAATTCCTTTAACGCTATTTTAGGATATTTTATTAATACTGACAAACCAAATATAATCAGTGCAACAACAGGTGATGTACTTAATTATTCAGGAGAAATTTACAAGGATAGTAAAAAAGCAGATTATACTGATATTAGTGGGCTAAAGGCTGAGAACGAGATTAAGATTCTTACCCAAATGTCTATTAGATATATAGAGAATGAATTAAAGCCTAATGAGAGCTTGCTTCAAAAGGATTATTTCATATTATTGAGCCAATTAAATGATAAGTATTATACTCGTGAAAAGCTAGACGATAAAGCTATAGATGATATGTACGATTATTTAATATCAGAAGGTATCATTACGAAGGAAGAAAAAGCACCAATGTCGACATTAACAAGAGAAGAGGCAGCAAAGTATTTTGTTAGGTTCTTACATTATAAAAATGTGGCTGAAATAAAGGGAATATACAAATCTAGTTTTAAGGATACTAATAAGATTAACCCTAACTTATTAGGATATGTATGCATAGCTTCGGGCTTAAAAGCTATGAATGGCAATAAAGGATACTTCTATCCAAAGAATAAGATGACTAGACTTGAGGGGTTATTAAGTGTTTATAGTTATCTAAGCAATAAATAATACTAGTAGTAGCTACCACACCGATATATTTTCAATGTGCGAAGTTTGAGTTAATAATAAATACAAGGGACTGGCAAACTGTCAGTCCCTTGTAATATCCTATGATATTTATATTAATTTACAAAATGTGGAATGGAAGTTTAACTGCATTTGTGGGTTAAGGCAAAATACGAAAATATTGTTCAATACCATGAGAGTATGTCTTTTGTTACTATTCAGCCATTGACAATATGATATTTAGCTCAGAAAATGCTTTCGCAGATTCATAAGCCATATATTTGTAGGTGTTCATACTTATCAATGGACTAGTTGGATTAAAAATAATTGCAGAATTAGTTGGTGAAACGAAGTTTTATTGCCGTAAAAACAACACGATGTTGTTTTTAGCACACCATGAGCCATGGACGGCGAATGTGGAAAGGTGGCTAAAGCATTGATTAACTCAAAAGCACATCATCAAATAAATACCACCCACTATCTATAAAAAACGCTTGCGTTTTTTGAGACTCGAAAGTGCACCATGTAAGCACCAACTATACTTTTGAGTTATTTTGGCAACAAACCATTGATAAGTATGAACACCAATGTACTTTTGATGTATGAAAGATGAGTTAATAATCTATATTATATGGCTGAATAGTAACTGTCTTTTCTATATTTTTGAAGAAAAATAGTATTATATTTGACTATATCTAATAACAAAGATAAAATTAAGTAAAAATATTAATTTAAATACGGAGGAAAAGCTATGTTAACTCATATTGTGTTAATTAGATTGAAAGATAAAAGTGAAGAAAGTATGCAGAAAATGAAGGCTGAATTACTTGGATTAAAAGGTAAGATTCCATGCCTTAAATTTATAGAAGTAGGAACAGATATCGTACATTCTGAAAGATCTTTTGACGTCGGACTATATACAAAGTTTGATTCACTAAAGGATATGGAAGAATATCAGGTGCATCCAGCACATCTTAAGGTTTTAGAATATATTAAGGTTGCAAAAGAATCTTCAGTGGCAATTGATTATGAAAGTGAAAATTAAAAGTTTTACTAAATAAATTGAAAAAAAATACAGTTTTAGTTCTTTTGCATAAGGACAGAATATATAGTGACAGAATCGTGAAAGTAATTAAATATAAAACCATATGTGATATTATCTTGATTATTATATTCTTAATTATATTGGGAGACAAAAATGAGAAAATATTCAGCGTTAATACTAATTTTATTAATGATTTTGATTTCTGGATGTACTAATAACTTGTATTCAAGCAAGGAATTAAAACAGAGCGAAAATACTGTTTTGAAGGAAACTTCTAATACAGTTCAAAGTAAAACTTCAGGCGAAGCTCTTTCTTCAGACAATATTAGTAAAAGCACTGATACTGACGTTAAGAAATCAGAAACGGCTGAGAATACTAAAGAAGTTAAGATTATTGATTACAAAGCCATTAAACCAAATGAATGTGGTCAAATAATGGTAGTCATGTTTCATAACTTTGTTGAAACCTATCAAAAGGGAGATAAGGAATACACAACCACATTTTCAGAATTTGAGAAATTATTACAAGACTTATATGATAAGAAATACAGATTAATAAGTCTTACTGACATGCTCAATAATAACATTGATGTTCCTGCAGGTTGTATACCTATAGTATTTACATTTGACGACGGATCGGTGGGAGAATTCAACTTAATTGAAAAAGAGGGCAAACTTGTTGCTAATCCTAGGTCAGCTGTAGGCATAATGGAAGCGTTCAATAAAGCACATCCCGATTTCGGGTTAAAGGGTACTTTCTATGTCAATCTAGGTATAAAGACTACTTTTAAAGGTGTTGGAACAATGTCAGAAAGACTAAGATATTTGATTGATAGGGGATTTGAAATTGGTAATCATACAAAAACACATGTATCGTTGCCAAAAGTAAAAACTTCTCAAAAGATGCTCGAAGAGGTTGGAGGCAATCAAAAGCTAATGAATGAATATGTTCCAGGGTATACCTTTAATTCTTTTTCACTTCCATTTGGAGGTGCATCTAAAGATTTAAAGGAATATGTTATCCAGGGGAATTATGAAGGTACAGAGTATAAACATTCTGCGATAATGCTAGTTGGTTCGAATCCAGCACCATCACCTGTTTCAATCAAGTTTGATTCTATGGCTATTCCGAGAGTAAGAGCAACAGGTATCACTAAGGTTGAATGTGATTTAGCATGGTGGCTTGATGCATTGAGTAAGGGCAATTCACAATATGTGAGTGATGGCAATGTTTATACAATTACTGTACCGGAGCAAAAAAAGCAGAATGTTGATATGGCAAAGCTTAATGGAAAGCAGCTGGTGACGTATTAGATAGTGTCTGTTTTAGAACAAAAAATAAGGCTAAATTAAGAAAAAGATGTAAATACAAAGTAGTAAGCTTTTTTATACAAAAAAATAAAAATTGTTCCTCAAAAATTTCTGAGGAGATAGTATGTGTTGCTGCTTGTGGAATTGTGCAAAACCGTATGTTTACTTGCTTCTTGAAGTTCTGGAGTGTCATGTAAAGGTGTGGATTTGGTCGGTAACTAACACATAACTAACAAAAATATAGGATGCTTTCAATGCCTCTAGGTGTTGAGAATATCCTTTTTTGCATAAAGAAAACCACAATTTCTAAGTAGTGAAGATTATTTAAAGTTTTAAATTTAAATAGAAAGCATAATTGATATACTTAAAACATAGAATCCGTTGTAAACGTAATAAATATATTGAATTATAAGTGGAAATAATGTATTGTATTTATATAGAGACGTGAATTACGTTTAAAGGAGTAAAAGATGAGAATATTAAAGATAAAAGTTAACGGACTTAAACTGTTTTCAAATGAATTGGAAATAGATTTTGTGACACATCAACGTGTGAGAAATGAAAAGAGTGATATGTTATATAAAATATCACCTCAAATATATCAAAATAATGTACTTGCTTTTATTGGAATTAATGCATCAGGAAAAACGACAACGTTAAAAGTAATATCATTCATAATTCAGATGTTAAATAATGAGCCAATTAATAAGATTAACGGTAATGAAATATTAAACGGAATTACAGGGCAAGAGAAAATTGATATTGAAACCTATTTTTCAGTTGCTTCAAATACAGTGTATAAATTATTGACTAGCATTAAAAGAGATCCGAAAAGTAAGGACGGTAAAAATCAGTATATTATAGTAGACGAAAAAATTTGGAGTAAAGACATATTAAGTATAAAAACAAAAAAAAGTCTCTTTGACTTTGAACGATTATGTCCAATTCAAGTTAGAAAAGGTGATGAAGAATATTTACCAGAAGATGTGAGCATAGTTATTGCTCACAATAAAAGAAATAATTCAAAAATTGAATTTGAAGATTTAATAGATTGGACAAACGTAAACCACATAAGAGTTTTGGGAAATTTACCACAAGAACTAATAACTTTTTTGGATCCAAGCATTGAATATTTAAATGCTTCTGTTGAAAAAGGAGAAAAAAAGATTGAAATTAGGCTGAAATTTAAAGGAAAAGAAGAAATAATTATGTATTCACCGTCAGAATTAGAAAAATACTTATCATCTGGAACAATTAAAGGTGTAAATGTATTTATCAATGCAATAATGATATTAGCAAGTGGGGGATACCTAATTATAGATGAGCTTGAAAATCACTTTAATAAGGAAATTGTTGCGACACTAGTTAGGTTTTTTATGAATCATAAAGTAAATAAAAAAGGTGCGTCAATTATTTTTTCAACTCATTACCCAGAATTGCTGGATGAGTTTGAAAGAAATGATGATATATTTATTGTCAAAAATAATGGTGGAATAAGTGTTGAAAATCTATCAAAATTACTAACTCGGAACGACATTAAAAAAAGTGAGGTCTATCAAAGCGGGTATCTCAAGGGAACTGTTCCAGCATATGAAGCATACATCAACTTGAAGAAAGCAATTATTAATATTGTTAGTAAAGAGGTGTAGCGATGGATTTTGGAAGATATGTGGCGTGTATATGTGAAGGGGCAGCGGAGAGGGCAATTTTAGACTTGCTACTTGATGCGGATAAATTGATTTTTAATAGAGATATGTTACTTGATAATGAAATTATTAAAGATAGAAAAGCAGAGAGTTTTGAAAGAAAGTATTTAGGAAAGGGATTTGAAGAAAAAATAACAGTATTAAGAATACTTGATTCTAGAAAAGAAAAGTTTAGACTAAGTGAAGCTTATGAGGTGCAAGTAAAAGTTATAAATGTTATTACTGCTCCAGAAATTGAGAAGTTGATTATTTTAAATGAAAATAGGTATGATGATTTTAATAAACTGAAAAATGTAAAACCTAGTGAGTATTGTAAAGGAAACCTAAAGTATAAAAATGTTAAAAGTTATGAGTTTGTAAAGAATTATTTTGGAGATATAGATAAATTATTGAAAGCTATAAAAAAGTATAAAAGCAAATCTGATGTTAAAAAAGGCGAATATACGCTTTGTGATTTGCTAAAATAAGAGAAGGAGATATGTTGTTTTTCAGTAATTTTTATGTAATAACGTGGTGTATGATAATCACCTGTCACAAGTATTTTGGATTTTGAATTATAGGATGTTTTTCAGATGGATTTATCTGTTTGAGAGGCATTCTTTTTTATATACAAAAGCGTTACCACAGTGAGTAATAGGTAAAATTCCTTTTCAACAAATGAAAGGCAACTGTCAAGAAATCCTTAATAGTTTAAGCAGAGATATCTTATTATATTGCTTGTTGATAATGGTGTTTATATTACATTTGTAAATAATCTGGAAATAATTTATAATTACAGTAATAAATGTAACTAAATTCGCATATATTTCTATATCGGGAAAGAAACCATATACATCTGAATAAATGTATACATAAAAAGGCAGAGGTAAAAACAGCGGTTATCTACAGAAAGTTTTATTATTTTGAGATAAAAATGGGCGTTGGGGCTATAGTATATGGTAATTAGAAGAGTGTAAACGGTAGATTTAGTTCATTTCAGTTGTCTTTGGGGCTGTAATATATGGGTGATTAAAAGGGGAGAGATTTGAATTTATGAGTCAGATACAGGGCAAAAAGATTCAAACGGATGCTGATGTAAAACGAAAAGCAATTAAGCAGGTCATATATCATATTAAAAAGAAAGCGGCTTTAGAATATGTTGGAATTGACCATCTTAAGGAATGGATTAATGATATAGAAGAAATATTGGCTAAGGAAGAATTTGTAATTAAGGATTACATTGAAGCAAGAAAAAGCCTAAATGATATTATTGAGAGAACTCCTGATGAAGAAATGAGATTTAAGCTAAGGGACTCATGGTTCAGCTTGGGTAAAGCATTAGAAAAGAAAGCGAAGGTTAACTGACAGAATATACCAATCGGAGGTGCAGAATGTTTTTTAAACAAGATATTGTAGAGGTTAATGATAGAGTGTTACTTGAAAATATTAAATGCGATATTCAAAATCAGTTAAATGAAATAGGAGTAACAACTTCAAAAATAAATGTAGAAATGAACTCAAAAAATATATCTCTAAATATAAGTATTAGGCGTTTATCTCATAAAATTCGACAGCTTCAATGTAATGCAAATTCATAGAAGCATTTTCAAATAGAATTATCGGATGAAATTAGCATATGAAATTTTAGATAGAATTAGCAGAAATTAAAGCCAGAAAACAAAGAGCCAACCGCTTACTAATACGGTTGGCTCTTCAATAAAAATTTCAGTACGTTTTATTTAACATTTGAGTAGAACTTAATTTTTAAGCTCTAGACGCTGTAATAAATTTTGTGTATGAGACGCAGAAAAGTAATTTCATACACAAAATTTTTTAGTGTTACTAGTTTGCTCTGATTTAACTTAAAGAGCCAATAAACATTTTGGCGTTATCAATTGCCTTTTGCTCAGTTTCTCTAGCAGGGCCGCCTGTAAGCTTTCTTCCAGATACACACTTTTCAAGACTGATTTCTGAGTAAACATCATCCTCAATTTTATCGGAGAAGCCTTTGAACTCTTCCATGCTCATATCATCAATAGCTTTGTTGTTTTCAATACAATACAGAACCATTTTACCTATTATTTCATGAGCACTTCTAAAAGGGATACCCTTTTTAACAAGATAATCAGCAATATCAGTAGCATTTGTGAAACCACCCTGAGCTGCCTTGTACATATTAGATTTACGAAGCTTCATAGTTGCAAGCATATTTGAAAATACAGGTATACACATTTTAACGGTATCAACTGCATCGAAAATAGCTTCTTTATCTTCCTGCATATCCTTGTTATAGGCCAAAGGAAGCGACTTCATAACTGTAAGCATTGTCATCAAACTTCCATATACACGACCGGTCTTACCACGGGCAAGCTCAGCTACATCAGGATTTTTTTTCTGAGGCATAATGCTACTACCAGTGCTATAAGCGTCGTCTAACTCAACAAATCCAAATTCATGAGATGACCAGAGAATTATTTCTTCGCTGAGTCTACTCATATGCATCATAACCATTGAAAGACATGAGAGCAACTCAATTGCAAAATCTCTGTCACTTACACCGTCAAGACTATTTTGGGTTACATCATTAAAACCAAGCTCATTTGCAACCATATACCTGTCAAGAGGATAAGTTGTTCCTGCTAAAGCTCCTGAACCAAGAGGAAGAATATTCATTCTTGAATAGCAGTCACTAAGACGACTTAAATCACGCTTAAACATTTCAAAGTAAGCCATCATATGATGAGCGAAGGTTATAGGCTGAGCCCTTTGTAAATGTGTATATCCTGGCAGAATTGTGTCTAAATTATCCTCTGAAATATTAGTTATGGTATTTTCAAGGTTAATTAACATATTATTTATAGTAATGATTTCATCCTTAAGATACATTCTGATATCAAGAGCAACCTGATCATTTCTGCTTCTTCCGGTATGAAGCTTCTTTCCAGTATCTCCAATTCTAGAAATAAGAATTTTTTCAACATTCATATGAATATCTTCTGCATCAATTTCAAACTCTATTTTTCCAGCTTCAATATCACTCAAAATGTCTTTAAGGGTACTCTGAATAAGGGCGCTTTCATCAACTGAAATAATTCCACACTTGCCAAGCATATTTGCATGAGCAATACTGCCTAGAATATCATGCTTGTACATTCTACAGTCAAACCTAATAGAAGAGTTAAAATCATCTACCAGCTTATCAGTTCCCTTTTCAAATCTACCGCCCCAAAGTTTCATAGTAACCTCCATAAGCCGCTATTGCGGATATAAATTTTTTAAAAAGGGACAACCCATTTTGGATTGTCCCATATAAAGCTGATTAATTCCTAAATAAGTCATATACGTTATAATTAGTATTTCATAATAACTCGTAAAAATACTTTGTGCAAACATTGCGCATTTTTGAGCCCTCGAAAAGCTATATACTAATTATTTAATGTCCTTACCATTTAGTATTTGAGCTCTAACCTTTATTGGAAGACCAAAGAGATTAATAAAGCCTTCAGCATCCTTTTGGTTATAGACTTCGTCTTTATCAAATGTAGCAATTTCTTCACTATATAATGAGTATTCAGACTTAGCACCAGCTGGCATACAGTTACCTTTGTAGAGCTTCATTCTAACTGTACCAGTAACTGTTTCCTGTGTTTTATCAACAAATGCTGATAATGATTCACGAAGAGGAGTAAACCATTGTCCAAAGTATACTAATTCAGCAAATCTCTGAGCAATAATATCTTTGTAGTGGAGTGTGTCTCTATCTAAGCAAAGTAATTCCAATTCTCTGTGAGCAGCATAAAGAACTGTTCCAGCTGGAGTCTCATAAACGCCTCTTGACTTCATACCAACAAGTCTGTTTTCAACCATGTCAACTATGCCAACTCCGTTTTCCCCAGCAACCTTGTTTAATACGTCCATCATCTCAATTGGACTATACTCAACACCATTTACTTTTTTAGGAATACCTCTTTCGAAATAAATTTCAACATATGTTGGTGCATCAGGAGCTTTTTCAGGAGAAACCATGAGCTTTAACATATTATCATATTGTGGCTCGTTCCAAGGATCTTCCAAATCCATACCTTCATGGCTCAAATGCCAAAGATTTCTGTCCATGCTGTAGTTATCTTTCTTTGTAACAGGAAGAGGAATATTTCTTGCTATAGCATAATCAATTTCTTCTTCTCTTGACTTAATGTCCCAAATTCTCCAAGGTGCTATTATTTTAAGCTGTGGAGCTAATGCTTTAACTGTTAATTCAAATCTAACCTGGTCATTTCCTTTTCCAGTAGCACCATGACAAATTGCTGTACAACCTTCTTTTAATGCAATCTCAACCATCCTTTTTGCTATGATAGGTCTTGCAAAGGAAGTACCTAAAAGATATTTTCCTTCATATATTGCACCAGCCTTTAAAGTAGGATATATAAAGTCTGTTATAAACTCTTCTCTTAAATCCTCTATATAAAGCTTTGAAGCACCTGTTTTAATTGCTTTTTCATGTAAAGGCTCCAATTCATCGCCTTGTCCAACATCACCAGCCATAGCGATTACTTCATAATCATAATTTTCTTTTAACCATGGAATAATTATTGAGGTGTCTAGTCCACCTGAATAAGCTAATAAAACTTTCTCTTTGCTCATAGTTACCATCCTTTCAGCTGAAAAATCTCAGCACCAAATAAATATTTAAAATAAAAAACATTACTAAAAAATTATGCTAAAATATATTATAAACAAGTTCTTAATTTAAAGAAAGAGACCTCCAAATAAATTAAGTTGTTTTTGATAATAAATTTACAACACTGATTATACAATAAACTGTATAAATATGCAATAAAATTTTATAATTATTCAATTATATTAGTTATATTTAAGTTTGTTTATAGGAGGATAATAAAAAACATGATAAGGTTTCTTAAAATACATAAGATACTGCAAGTCCTACTTGTTTTCATTTGTGTGTTACTTGTATTTTTTTTAGCTGGGTTAGTTTTTTTAAAGACATGGACTGCCTTCGGTGGAAGTGCATCAATGGATGACAAAGAAGATTATGCAAGGAGAGCACAAAATTTTAAAGATGATAAGTTTACTAATGAACAACCATTTAAGATAATGACCGATAATTCAAACAAAGATAATAATATTTTATCTATTAAAGGTGTAAAACCTAAAGATGTGATTCCTACAGGAAGCCCAAAGTTTAATAATATTAATAGTGAGCAATTACATGTAACATGGTTTGGACATGACTCTATTTTATTACAAATGAATGGGGCTAATATATTGATAGACCCAGTTTTTAGTAAGGTGATTTCACCTGTTTCTTTTGTTGGTAGTAAACGATTTAGTGATTCATGTATTGAGTTGGAGGACCTTCCTGAAATTGATGTAGTAATATTATCTCATGATCATTATGATCACATGGATTATAAAACTCTTAAAAAAATAGACAGTAAAGTAAAAAAATATATAGTACCATTAGGGGTTGAAAATCACTTAGAACGATGGGGTTTTGATTCTAAAAAGGTTAAGAATATGGCGTGGTGGGAAGAAATTAATATTGATGGGCTTACTATAGGATGTACACCATCCCATCACTACTCGGGAAGAAGTTTTACTGACCAAAATAAAACTTTGTGGGCATCGTGGGTGTTTAAGACCAATACTATGAAGATATTTGAAAGTGGAGACACTGGATATGGAAATCATTTTCAGCAGATCCATGATAAGTATGGGGATTTTGACTTTGTAATGCTTGATTGTGCTCAATATAATGAAAGATGGGCACATACCCATATGTTCCCAGAACAATCTATTAAAGCTGCCAAAATACTTGGAGCAAAGATAGCTATGCCTGTTCATTGGGCAACATTCCGTTTGTCAAAGCACCCGTGGGATGATCCAGCAGAACGTTTTACAAAAGCAGGAGAAGATAACGGTATTTTAGTAGTAACACCTATGATAAGTGAAACTATGAAGTTTGAAAATGTTCAGAATTATACAAATCGTTGGTGGAAAAATGTGAATTAGTAATTTATTAGAGATAAATTCATTGCTTAAAATCATTAAATCAAAAATTTATTATCCAAAAAATTCACTATTAGCGTTATGTGGAGGAGATTTAATAAGAATGGTTTATTAGGTATAATATTGTGAAGATTTATAAAATATAACATGTTATAATCATAATTCAGTAAGCAATTTTGATTTATTATGGAGTTTATAACTTATATATATACTAAAATTGAAAATATGGAGGCTAACTAATGATAATAATGGGGATTGACCCGGGATTTGCAATAACAGGCTATGGTGTTGTAAAATATGAAGGGAACAAATTTTCGGTTTTAGAATACGGAGCAGTTACTACAGAAGCTTCAATGAAGCTCTCACAAAGACTTTTAGTGCTTTATAACGATTTAGAGATATTAATAAAAAAGTTTAAGCCAGATGCAATAGCTATAGAAGAGTTGTTTTTTAATAAAAACATTAAAACTGCACTTAATGTTGGACATGGCAGAGGGGTAGCAGTACTTGCAGCAGCAAAATCTGGTGTTGATATATATGAATATACACCTTTGCAGGTAAAACAGTCAGTAGTTGGCTACGGCAGAGCTGAGAAGGCACAGATACAGCAAATGGTGAAGGCGATTTTGAATTTGAGTGCTATACCAAAACCAGATGATGTTGCTGATGCTTTAGCAATAGCAATATGTCATGGTAATTCGCACAGGATGGGAGCTATTTTTGGTAACAACAATTTTTAGTGTTATTTGTGTAAAAACATTAAAGTGAATACATATTATCAAGGAATTCTATAAAATTAAATAATTCAATTTTTCTGCAACAAATCATTGATAAGGTTGAGTATCGGTAGACTTTTCATATGTGAAAGTTGAGTTAAATAATTTAAGCATGGTAAAAAAGAAAATAAGTATGATATAAAACTAAGGTTAGCGGAGAGTGAAAAATGTTTGCATATATAAAGGGAACGTTAGAAGATAAATCAAATGGCAGTATAATTGTTGAAGCAGGTGGAATAGGCTACAGAATTTTTACTGCGTTATCAACAATAAATAGTGTTGGACAAATTGGATCGCAAATTAAAATATACACTCATTACTATGTGAGAGAAGACTTAGTTGCTCTATATGGATTTCATTCAATGGAAGAGCTTGGCATGTTTGAAATGCTTATAACAGTATCAGGAGTTGGACCAAAGGCTGCTATTTCACTGATTTCAACATTATCACCATCAAGATTTGCACTTGCAGTAGTTTCACAAGATACAAAGTCATTGACTAAAGCGCAGGGGATTGGTGCTAAGATGGCTCAAAGAATAATCTTAGAGCTAAAGGATAAGATATCAAAAGAACAGCTGACAGCTAATACTCTAGGATGTACTATTACAGATGCAGAAAGCGGAAGTGACTGTTCAGCAACTGAGGCTGTAAGCGCACTGATGGTGTTAGGCTACAGCTCTTTTGAAGCATCCAATGCTGTAAATAAAGTGTATACAGAGGGAATGGGCGTAGAAGAGACAATAAAAAATGCGCTGAAGGCACTATCAAAATAGTATTCAATGAATTATAACGGTTATTTTAGGGATATAAACATGGAGGGTAAAATGGAAGAGGAAAGACTGGTAAATAGAGAAACTCATTCCGATGATATTGATGAGGTTAGCTTAAGACCAAAAAAACTTGATGAATACATAGGGCAATCCAAGGTAAAAAGTAATCTCAGTGTATTTATAGAAGCCGCTAAAAGAAGAAATGAAGCTTTGGATCACGTTTTACTCTATGGTCCTCCAGGATTAGGTAAGACTACACTTGCAGGTATTATTTCATCTGAAATGGGTGTTAACCTGAGAATAACATCAGGGCCGGCAATTGAAAAGGCGGGCGATTTAGCTGCAATACTTACAAATTTAAGTACTCATGATGTGCTTTTTATTGATGAAATTCATCGCCTCAATAGGAGCGTTGAAGAAATATTGTATCCGGCTATGGAGGACTATGCTTTAGACATAATTATTGGTAAGGGTCCAAGTGCCCGGTCTATAAGACTTGATCTTCCTAAATTCACTTTAATAGGTGCAACTACAAGGGCAGGACTTCTTACTGCTCCACTGAGAGATAGGTTTGGTGTTATAAATAAACTCGAGATGTATACTGCAGATGAACTAAAGCATATTGTAAAGCGTTCTGCAGGAATACTGAATATTGAGCTTGAAGAGGATGGTGCTTATGAAATTGCAAGAAGATCACGAGGAACACCTAGAATTGCAAATAGACTTTTAAAGAGAGTACGTGATTTTGCACAGGTAATAGGCAGCGGAAAAATAGACTTAAAGGTTGCAAAGCACGCACTTGATGCACTTGAGGTTGATGAAATTGGTTTAGATGGTGTAGATAGAAATATGTTACTTAGTATAATTACCAAATTTAGTGGTGGCCCTGTAGGTCTTGATACCTTAGCAGCGTCAATTGGCGAAGATTCAGGAACTATAGAGGATGTATACGAGCCATTTCTTATACAGCTAGGTTATATAAACAAGACGCCAAGAGGCAGAATGGCAACTAAAAATGCCTATGAGCATTTTGGACTACCCTTTGGTGATGAATAACGCATCTTCAATCATCCTGGACGTCAGGATTCTACAGGGTCAGAATTTAGCCACTTCACTACAGAACCAAGCCCAAAATTTGTAGGCATGGAATTATGGAATAAAAGTGATGCGTTTGATAATTATTACTATAACAATGGCTATTATTCTAATGATGGAAATAAGGATATTCAATTGAATAGGGTCAACAACATCTATGCTATAATATCCTATAAAAAATCAAAAATTTGAAGGGTAGATAAAAATGAAACTATTATTACACATGTGCTGTGGCCCATGTTCCACATATCCTATACAGGAGCTATTGAAAGAGAATTTTGAAATACAAGGGTTTTATTACAACCCCAATATTCATCCAATAGAAGAACACACCAGAAGAAAAGAAAATGTTGCAAAGCTCAGCAGCATAACAAATATTCCTGTCACATATGATGATGATTTTAGACAGGAGGAATGGGAAGGCATGAAGGACATCGGAGAGGCTAGATGTCATAGATGTTATAGCTTGAGGCTTGAAAGAGCAGCCAAGTATGCTGCTGAAAATGGCTTTCAAGCATTTACTACAACTCTTTTAGTCAGTCCTTATCAAAAACATGATTTAATAAAAGAGCTTGGAGATTATTATGCAAAAGAATATGGTGTTGAATTTGCATATAGGGATTTTAGACCAGGCTTTAGGCAAGGGCAGCAAATGGCAAGAGATATGGAGCTTTATCGCCAGAAGTATTGCGGTTGCATACTGTCGTTAAATGACAAATAAAAATATTTTTGACTAGAAAATATCTTTAAAATAGAGGGTATTTTCTTTTTTGTATTAGCAATACAGCTTCCTTTACAGAAATATTACGTTTTTTTTAAAAGTCAGATATTAAGTTTTCTATTTTTCGTAATAAATAGTATACTTAAAATATATATAAGTTTGAATAAAATAGAGAAAGTATGTATCAGACATATAAAAAACAAATAAAAACAAATATAACATAAATATAGAACATATATACCTTAAAGGTAATTGTTTGCTTTTAGAGGAGGACAACAAAAGATGAAAAAAATATTAGTACATATTATTATGATTTTTAGCATAATAACAGTATTTTCAACAGTAGCATTTGCGCAGCAACCTATAAGTGTTATAGTAAACGATAAAAAAATAGACTTTCCAGATGCAAAGCCTTTTATTGATTCAAATAACAGAACACAAACACCAGCCCGCTTTATTGCAGAAAGTTTAGGTGCAACTGCAGCTTGGAATGGACAAGAACAGAAAGCAACCTTTACTTTGGGAAAAAATGTATTAGTTCTTTATATTGGGGATGTAAATTACACAATAAATGGTAAAGTAAAGCAGATGGACACTACTGCTCTGCTAAAGGATGGCAGAACCTACGTGCCAGCTAAGTATGTAGCTGAAGCCTTTGGGGCGGATGTCAGCTGGAAATCTGAATTGAGAATGGTTTCAGTTAGTACAAAAAATGCAAGCACTGTTGAAAAGACTGGTACTACAGAAACTACAGAAAAGGCAGGTACTACAGAAAAGGCAGGTACTACAGAAAAGACAGGTACTACAGAAAGTTCGGATAATACTTCATCGCAGATAACAACTTCGGGTGACAGTAATGTGTCTTCAAATACATCGGAAAATGTTCAGGAACCTATAAAGTCCAATTTGTCCTTTACGAATGATGCAAATAGAGTTTATTTGTTAAAAAATATTAAATTAGTCAGCACTGGCTCAGAAGTTAATAACTACTATACAGAAGCCTATGATACTAAAAATAGTACATATACTATTACATTACCTGCAAGTCTAGGGGCATCCATAACCGAAGAAATACTTAATATTAATGACTCCTTGGTGAGTACAGCTGAGATTAAAAAAGATAAAGAAACAGGCGATACTCGCATAGTATTTAATACAAAAACGGAGGTTTTATTTTATAATTCTTATAATGAAGAACTAAATCAGTCCGAAATAAATTTGATAAAACCAGTAAAAGCCAATATGTCTTATATTAATAAATATGATAGAGTTTATTTCTCATTGAAGGATATAAAGATGGCTAGTGTTGGTGCTACAATTACAAATTATTTTGAGGAATCGTTTGATACTGAAAATAACAAATATACAATAACCTTTCCTTTAAGCTCTAAAGTATCTCTAATTGAAGAGTCTATCAAAATTAATGATTCAATGGTAAGCACTGTTGAAATATTCAGAGATACTAAAACAAATTATACACATATAGTTTTTAATACAAAAGAAGCATTCAAGTTTTTTATATCCTATAATGAAAATCTAAAACAGTCTGAAATTAATTTGCTGACACCTGCAAAAGACGGTGAAACGCTTGTAGTTATTGATGCAGGGCACGGAGGGGTAGACCCCGGTGCTTGTAAAGGTAAAGCATACGAAAAAAATATAAATCTTGCTATCGCATTAAAATTGGAAAAACTTCTTAAGGCTAAGAATATCAAAGTATTTATGCTTCGCCAGGATGACACTTTTGTAGGCTTGTATGACAGGCCGTATATTGCAAATGCTTTAAATGCAACGTTGTTTTTAAGTATACATAATAATTCTGTTGATAATGCTAAAGTAAGTGGAACAGAAACTCTATATTATCCTGAAAAGGATGGAGATACGTCCTTTACAGGAGAAAAATTTGCAAAACTAGTTCAAGATTCATTAATAAGCAAATTGAAGACAGTTAACAGAAAGACTGTTGAAAGACCGGGACTTGTAGTATTAAAATATACAAAAATGCCAGCAGCACTTATAGAAGTAGGGTTTTTAACAAATCCTACAGATTTAAAAAATTTACTAAGTGAAACCTTTCAACAAAAAACTGCAGAAGCTTTATGTGGTGCAACAGTTCAGTCTTTAGAGCTATTAAAGCAGGAAAATCAAGACATTAGTGAGGATATATAGGTAAGTGCTTAGTAAGTTGCTTGTTATAATATATAGAAAATTACTTCTATGAGTATTTAAAAATAATGAAGTTACCATTACAAATCAATATGATAAATGCAGATACTTTATAGATTATTATGAAAACAAAGATACGTATTAATATAAAAATTAAAAACCAGTATTATCGGATTCTTAACTGATAATGCTGGTTTTTTTGTTAATTACTATCACATACACTAGATGTAGTCATGGTTGTTTTGATGTTAATTGACATGGGAAATAATAAAATCTAAATATTTAGTCTATAATTATTTTATGGAAATTTTTTCTAAAACTAAGGAGGACTAAATATGAAAAAGATAATTAGTATAATGCTAGTAGTTATGGTTATGGTTACTGGATGTTCATTTATAGGAAAAAAGCAAAATGATTCAGATAAAATTATTCCCGATGCCGTACAAACTGTAAATGATGGCAATTCAGCAGAGAATGCTTTTGTTGTTGATGATCAGAAGAACTCAAAAAATTCAGTAACTGTAGCGCCAGACTCAGCTAGTAATAAATCATTAACTGCTAGTGACACAGCTAGTGGAATTTATAGTGATACCGCTGATGGTGGGTTTTTAATTGAGAATGGTACTGGGAATGGTGCTATTAATGACTCGGCAAATAAAGGTAATATGCTAATAACACTTTATTATAGAAATAAAGACGGATTACTTGTACCAGTTACGAGAAAAGTACAAAAACAAGAAGGGTTAGCGAAAGCTGCGATAAATGGCTTGGTTGATCAAGCAATAACTAGAGAACAATTAGCCTTTTATGGTCTGTATCCAGTATTGCCACAGGGAACAAAGATAAAGGGACTGAGTATCAAAAATGGAACTGCTATTATAGACTTCTCAAAGGAATTTTTGAATTCTGATAATCAACAAGATGAGCAAATGATTGTATCATCCGTAGTATATACCTTAACGGGTTTTAAAACAATCTCAAATGTAGAAATAAGAGTTAATGGAAAAACAATAAATAGGCTTATTAATGGGACAGATTTATCCGTAATGAGAAACAGACAAAATACATTTATAAATGCAGCTCAAACAGAATTAAAAGAGGGCTGCGTAAAATGTGACTTGTATTATATGGCTTATGGTAACAAAGAGTTAAATTATCTAGTACCTGTATCAACACAAATTGAAAAAACGGATGAAAATCAAATTCCGATAGCAATGTTTTCTGAGTTAAGCAAAAAACCAAATGTATCAAAATATTTCACATCAATTCCGGAAGGAACTAAGCTACTTTCGTATGATGGACAAAATGGTTTGGTAACATTAGATTTTTCTTCTCAAATAAGCAAATATGGCGGATCTGAGAAAGAGAATGGCTTATTAAATCAGATATATTATACTGTAAGCCAACTAAAAGGGATTAATAAGGTAAAGATATTAATAGACGGAAAAGAAACCACTTTGCCAGAAGGAACTGAGGTGGCAGTGGCGAAAGATATACCAAATATAGTTAATAAGGTTATTGATAAATAATGCATAAAATGACATTAGTTTAACTAAATATAGGTGATTTTTATAAGCATTTGAGGTATTATTAAGGGAGTCAAAAATAATTAGAGTTAGCTTTAGTTATTTTTGACTCTAGTTGTTTTTTATATGATAATTTCTGACTTCTAGAACTTTGGTCATAATAATAATTTATACCTGTGGGTATACTTGATTTGTTTAACACTAGTTAAGTTGGGCTTTAATAATTATTAGCTAAGTCATTTATGGCTGAATTACGTAATAACTGAATTATCTATGATTGATTCGGTATGACTCAGTCAGTATAACTTTGATTAGCTTTAAAATTGTTTAATATTTAATTTGGAGGGAATATGTTGAGACAAGATGGAAGAAATAATTCGCAGTTAAGACCGGTAAAAATCACGAGAAATTATATAAAACATGCAGAAGGCTCTGCTCTTATTGAGGTTGGAGATACAAAGGTAATTTGTACTGCTTCAGTAGAAGAAAGAGTTCCACCTTTTAAAAAAGAATCTGGAGAAGGATGGGTTACGGCTGAATATGCCATGCTCCCTAGAGCAACAGGTGTTAGAAATTCAAGAGATATATCCAAGCTAAAGCTGAATGGTAGAAGTCAGGAAATTCAGCGTTTGATAGGTAGATCACTTAGAACAATTGTTGACTTAAAGCTTTTAGGAGAGAGAACAATTACAATTGATTGTGATGTAATTCAGGCAGATGGGGGTACTAGAACTGCTTCTATTACTGGAAGCTACGTGGCACTAATTGATGCATGCCAAAAGCTGATAGATAATGGCTTGATTTCTAAAATGCCTGTAATAGGTTTTGTAGCTGCAACAAGTGTTGGAATAGTAAATGGTGAAGAAGTATTAGATCTTTGCTATATTGAGGATAGTAATGCAGGGGTTGATATGAATGTAATTATGTCTGACAAAGGCGAGTTTATTGAAATACAAGCAACAGGGGAAAAGAGCAGTTTTAGTAAAAAGCAGCTAGATGGGTTGCTGGATTTGGCTCAAAAAGGGATAGAGGAGTTAATAGAAATTCAAAAGGAAGTATTGAAGTGATTGAGAAGGAAGTATTAAATCAAAACACGAAAATTGTAAGTAATAAAAGATTAAGTATTAGAACAAACCAAAACTAAAATTGTAAGTGATAAAAATTAGATATTAAGATAAATCGGACGGAAGTATAAAGTAATCAAAAGGTATGCTTAAAGATGATTGAGAAAAAATTAACTTAGAGAAAAAGTATATTAGGGAGAAAACGAATGAATGTGTTGGTTGTTGCAACAAAAAACAAAGGAAAGATTTCAGAAATAAAAAAAGTTTTATCAGATATGCCTTTTGATGTAGTATCAATGGGTGATATAGGAATAGAAATTGATGTTGTAGAAGATGGCACAACCTTTGAAGAGAATTCTTTGAAGAAGGCTATAGAGATTTGTAAAGCATCAAATACTATTGTTTTGGCTGATGATTCAGGGATTGAGGTGGATTATCTAGACGGTGCCCCTGGTATATATTCAGCAAGATTCGGAGGACCTGAAGCCACTGACAGCGATAGGAATGAAAAGCTTTTAGGCATGATGATAGATGTACCATTAGAAAAAAGAACGGCCAGATATGTTTGTGCAATAGCTGTTGCATTTCCAGATGGAAAATCTTTTGTTGTCCGTGATACTTGTGAGGGTTTTATAGGTTTTGAATGCAAAGGGAGTAATGGATTTGGATATGATCCTCTTTTCTATGTATCTGAATATGATAAAACCATGGCTGAAATAGACATAGATATTAAGAACAAAATAAGTCATCGTGCAAAGGCTTTAAACAAGATGGCAGACAAGATAAAAGATTATTTATGATGAATGGGAATTATGCCAACTAGAGAAAATGTTCAATAAGGGCTGAAAAATTGTACAACGGCTTTGAAGTTTTCCAGAGAATGAGTGTAGGTAAGCTCAAAATTTAAAAACTGTGCTTACAAAATTTCTACTGTTGCTAATGTCTGCTTATCAGCAGGGAAATAAGTGACAATATACTTTGTATAGCAGTTTTGAAAGTTTTGAGAGTAAGGAAAAGCAAACTCTAGGTTCCAGATTGAGTAATACTTCATCTGGGGCTTAGAATTTAATGAATGATATAAAGTTTGCGTATGGGAGAAAGGTAATGAAAGTACTTGTAATAAGTGATACTCATGGTCATATTTCAAATGCAGAAAAAGCAATATATAGTAATCCTAAAATTGAACTAGTAATACATCTTGGTGATTATTATAAAGATGCAGTTCGCTTAAGTGAATTATATCCAAATATTAAGTTTGAATTTGTTTCTGGAAATTGCGATAATAATAAGGCAATTTGTTCTGAAAAAACTCTTGAGATTGCAAATAGTAAAGTTTTTATAACTCATGGACATAATTATTCGGTAAAGTGGAGTTATAAGCCAATACTAGAACGCGCTAAGGCTGAAAATTCAATACTTGTTTTATTTGGACACACGCATATAGCTGTTATTGAAAAAATTAACAATGTTCTTCTGTTAAATCCTGGGAGTGCCACACAATCTAGGAGTAATTTACCAGAGTCATATGCTATTTTAGATATTTCGGATGAGGATATAAGAACAGATATATGTTATATTTGGTAGATGTGAAGATTGGAAAGGCTCTGTTTAAGCGGATTGTGAGGTTTTTGAAAAATAAAAATAAAAAATATTTGAAAAAATGTTGACAAAGTATAGCATGTCCTTTATAATATTAAAAGTCAGCTGGCGAAACACTTCAAACGCCGACGATAAAGCAATTGATGCGGGTGTAGTTCAATGGTAGAACATCAGCCTTCCAAGCTGATTGCGTGGGTTCGATTCCCACTACCCGCTCCATATGTGCCAATAGCTCAGCTGGATAGAGCAACGCCCTTCTAAGGCGTAGGTCTTGGGTTCGAATCCCTATTGGCACGCCAAAAGACATTAGATAGCGAATATGCTTATCTAATGTCTTTGTTTTGCATTCCATCTTTTAATGATTTCTCTTTTAAATTAAGATATTGGTAAACTGATTTTTAGTTGGTACATTGGAAATACTATGCCAAAACGAGTTTGAAGTAATTGCCTACACAAAATGATGTATATTCTGCAATTTACGCTTTTCATATTATTAGTGGCGATTCGTTCACCATGGAGAATTTGTCTAAAATAATTTCTAGTTTTTATTTATCATTACATTCTAAACAAAGTTACTTGTCTTTAATGTAACATATTTAGGTAACTATACTGTATAAATCTACTATTCTTTTGTATAATTATTAGGATAAAGAACGGTGTTTAAAATTATAATGTAAACATTTTATATAGATTATCATAATGTGTTAATCTTCAACTAGTACAAATTTATATTGACTATAGTTATTGTATAACAAATATATAACTAGATATAAAATAAAGGGAATACTACAAATAGTTAATAGCTATGTTATAATTGTAATTAATTTAGTGAATCGTGAGGTAAATGCTATGGTTAATAAAAAAGAACAAATTAGTGAAGAAGATATAGAAAGAATAGAATTAGTAAAGGAAGCGGAAAATGTTGCAAGTGATATTGAAATTTTAGAAAATGTCATGATTCAATCGCATTCTGTTCAAATAGGTTTTAAAACACTTATGGACTCATTAGAAAGTAGAGATTATATCGTTCCTAATTTTCAGAGAGCTTACCGCTGGACAGAAAAACAAGCAGAAGGTTTAGCCGTTTCATTAGTTAAAGGATTCCCGATACCACCAATATATGGATACAGAAATAAGGAACAACAGATTGTTATAATAGATGGTCAACAAAGATTAATTAGTCTTTATCTTTATTATAAAGGTAAGTTTTTAAAGAAAAAGAATAATGCTTTTGTCGATATGAGAAAACTTACTGATAGCAACATAAGACTAGAAGATTATCTTGAACAATATGGATTAGTGAATAAAAAATATAATGTATATTATAAGGAGGGGGAAGAATCAAAAAAGCTAGACATAACGTATAATAAATTAAGTGAAATATTGCGTCGGAAAATAGATTATGGGTGCATTACACTGATAGAAATCAATGTTGACAGTAAAGAATCTAGAGAAAGAACTTTACACAAAATTTTTGCAAACCTCAATATGGGGGGAACTCCTCTATCAAGCCAAGAATTAAGGAATGGTATTTATTGTTGTGAATTTTACAATATGCTTCAAGATATAAATGAAAATAATCTCAAGTGGAGAACTTTATATAGTGGCAGAAATATGGATGTTAATAAAGAGAGTAAAGATGTTGAACTATTACTAAAATTATGTGCATTTAAATATTATGTTACCTATTCTGATAATACTTATAAAGTTAATAACTATAAAGGGAAAATAGGAACATTATTAGATGATTTCTCTGAAGAGGCTCTAAAATTTTCAAAAGAACAGATAGAAGAATACAAAAAAGCTATTTTAGAATTTTTCGATCGAATAAAATCTATGCCAAGTAATAATAATAAGGATTTAGTACTTTTAAGTTTATTTGTAGTACTAGATAAGACAAATTCTGATGTTCAAATAACTAAAGAACTATGTGAAGAAATTGTTAAGTATCATGGATATAGTGATACTGTAAAACAAGGAACTTCAAATAAACAAGAAATTGAAAAGAGGTTTAAGATAGTACATGAAAAAGTATCAGGAAATGGTAGATAACTGTATAAATACAATAATTAATAATAAATTGCCATATACCAATTGCATAATAATTGGAGATAATTCATCTGGGAAATCAGAAATTTTAAGTGAGGTAGTTAAATCTCAGATTAAAACAGGTGTGTATTTTATTGATTCTGTAAATCGGACATTTGATATTTCTAAAGTGGAAATAGAAAATGATAATTATAAAAACTTAAAAATGGATTTTGAAAAAGTTGTTCGTGCAAGAATAGAAACAAATTATTTTAATGTTCGAGATTACTTTCCAGTATTTTTAAGTATTGAAGGATTATATATGAGGTATAAGTCTAAAATGCAAGAGTTACTAGGGGAATTTCTTGATGTTGCTATAGATATCAGAAGAGAAGTATATAAAGGTGTTTTAGAAAATGCACTTTATATAAATGGAGAAAAGATGTGTCTCTCAAGTGGATATCAAGCAGTTTCGAGAATTTTCATAGAACTTCTTTATTTTAAGGACTTGGTGAATAGTAACAATCTATTGAATCCTCTAGTTGTAATTGATGAAATAGATGAATATTTGTCTCCTAAAAATAGCGCATCTATATTTAACTTTTTGATACAAAAGTTTCAAAACTTCCGGTTTTTAGTGACGACGCATTCCTCAGATTTAATTGAACACTCAAGCGATTTCAATTTATATATTTTAAATAACTCAACATATGAAATTTATGATAGCAGGGATTTAAGAGAAGTAGTTGATATTGATTCAATATTTGAAAACTTATTTTTTGCACATAAAAATAATATAATACCAAGCAATGATGAGATAGACAATCAAATAAGAAGACTTTTGAATATGAAGATTACAGAAAACTGGACAGATATTTTAGAGAATGAATTTAATAGTATACAGGTTGAAAATCTAGCTCCACATCAAAAATTAATTTTAAAACAGATAAAGGAGTGGTAAGATGGATGATGATTTCTTTCTTATAAATATCCCAAATTTCGAACCAGCCTATAAGTCTGATACATCTTATGGATGGTCTAATGATTCATATTATGATAACACAATTGATTTATTATGCAATACAACTGGTGGATACTGTATGTATTGTTATAATAGAATATTAATTAATGGACAAAATTGTGCTAATATTGAGCATGGTGTGGAAACAAGTAATTCACCAAAAACTAAGAGACTAGCTGACTGTGTTCCAAACTTAGGGTTAGCATGTAGTAAATGTAACGGTAAATATAAAACTAGAGGGCAATTAAAACGAGCACCAAGTAAAAAGGATATTTCTTTTTATGAAAGAGGAACATGCAAAAGTACTTCGTGTAAGCGAGCATGCAATAAGTTTATAAATTTAAGAAAAAAATATACTAACAAAGGACACATAATTTTACAACCTTTTGGAGTGACTAATGAACTGACTGGTCATGAGTACAAAATTCAATATGATTTGTTAAAGGGTAAGTACATACCGTGCCATATTGAGGGAGGATACACAAATGATGAAATAGTATTTATCCAAGAACACATAAAATTATTTAACCTAAATGATGCTAAGCGAAAGAATAGAGAAGTTGCTAAGTATTGTAAGAATGTATTAAAATATCATTCGATACTTGAAGATATAGAATATAACAATCTTGTCGTTGATTTGTTTAGAAATAAATTACTGAATTTAGAGATTAATAAAGTAGAAAAAATATGTGCTATGGTTTGTACATATGCATTACGCAACTATACATAATTTAAACAAACATTAAATAATCATTTTTTTAATAACTGCTCTGTTTGAGTTTTTAGTCCAATTAATATTAGAATATTTTTAATATATCAAAAGGCTTTTTAGGAAAAATAATCTGGTAGCGTTCACCCATCCTTACCCGTAAAAAAGAGAAAACCCCATCCAATATAAAGGCTATCTCTTTTTTTATGACCTAGCATTGTGCAATAATGCAGTGTAATCAAGATGAAAAATACTTAATTAGTGTATGTATAGCAAGCTACGACTCCATATTACAAGATTTAAGCTCCAGATGGAGCAAAAACCCCACCTGAAGCTTAAAGCACGTTGACTGACGAGCTAATAATCTTTAATTATAAAAAGAAATAAACTTAATAGAATAGAAGTCACATGCGACAAGATTACCAGTTTCAGCTTGCCTAATGGTAATATAGTTTGCACCAACACCTACTAATATTCCAAATTTATCTACTAATGTGCCGGTTCCAATTAGAAATTCAACTCGTACTTTTTGCCCTATCTTTGTACGTAAATAACCATTGAGGTATTCTGTAGATTCAAGTGTCATAGCCTGTGGCTCAGTAGCAGATGTTATAGGGGCTAAATCGCTTTGATTTGTATTAGGGACTAGCATTTGAGGAATAGGCTGATTTGGGTCAATACGTTCATAGCAATCTGTTGTATTATAATATGGAATAAAATAACTTTTCATAAATACAAACTTCCTTTCTTTGTCAGTTTAAGATGAGTCATATATTTCTAATATTCTAATAGCAGTAATATTAAAAAGCATTTAAAAGTCAGATTATGTTTTTGCATACTTTTCTGTGGGTATATAAAAGCAGTGCTGGTTTATTCTGGTTAGAATTATCCCTGTACCTCCAGGTGGGAAAAAGGATGCACATTTGGGGCTAAATGGGTTGTAGTACCAAAGAGAGTTAGCAACAGCACCTAGCGTGTTGCCTGCTAAGGCCCAATCAGCAATATCATAATGTATTTGCTGAGGATTCATATTATAAATATTTTGTGGATTATACGTATCTGCAATCACTTCTTTGCAGCATGTGAATTGATTAATCTGAAATATTGCTTTTCTAACATTACCATGAAGCAATCTAAAAAACTCACCATATGGTACAGTAACTCTGTTCATGACGACAGATGCTACTCCTCTCATACCGTTATCGCCTTCTCCTTCTGCTTCACATTGTATCAATCTTGCAAATAATTCTCTATCTGTATATGCCATTCTCAATCACCTTTAATGTTTGAAAATTAAATGAAACAAACTAAATATTCTTAATAGCAGTATATTAGTTAGGATAGGATATTGTTACATAATAAAAAAATTATGTTAATAGAAGTGTGGTATATTACGCTTGGATAGGAGCTTGTTACATATTATAAAAAAATGTTAATAGCTAAGCTCGGCAATTTTCGGCTGGATAGAATTTTTTTCATAAGGTTATAAATTATGCTTGCTTCTTCATAAGCTTTGTCTGAAATTACACGCAATACAATAGAGTCAACTTTGTGTTCATAACATACTTGTGCCACAGCAGCACCTTCCATTTTAATACACTTTATTTTTTGTATTTAGCTACATAGGCTTTGTAACCTTTTGAGAGTAGTGATTATGCTTTGTTAAGGTGTGAATTTGCTAGAATAACAAATAGACCTATAGGACAGTTCATCTATAGGTCTATTATAATACGGGAATCCACTATTTACCAATAAAAATTTAATTGTTTTGCAATACTTCTCCATTTGTCCCTATAACAACTATACTCCATGGAATCATTTTTCCGGATTGCAGTAAAGCAGTTTTGACAGCATTAACAATTCCACCACAGCATGGAACTTCCATTCTCAGAATTTTTACACTATTTATATTGTTATTTTCAAGTATTGCTGTTAACTTTTGTGAGTAATCACCATCATCAAGTTTTGGGCAACCTATCAACGTTATTCTGTTTTTCATGAAATCTTTATGAATATTTGCATAAGCATATGCGGTACAATCAGCTGCAATTAATAAGTCGCAGTTATCAAAGTAAGGTGCGTTAACTGGTACCAGCTTTATTTGGCAAGGCCACTGCATCAGCTCTGAAGTGAGAGGCTTGTCTTCGGCTGGAGCCTTAGCTGGGGAACTTTCAACTGTTTTTTTAATTGACATTGCTCTTGAACCTGGACAACCGCTATGGATTGGAGGCTGTGCAGGAGTTGAATTCTTGACGATAGACTTCTTTTTCATATTTTCCATAACAAGTTCTTCGTTATAAGCTTCAGCCTCGCGTTCTTCGATAGTAATTGCATTTGTTGGACATTCGGGAAGACAATCTCCTAGACCATCGCAATAACTATCAGAAATTAGTTTTGCTTTGCCGTTCTCAAGTATAAGAGCTCCCTCATGGCAAGCATTGACACATAGTCCACAGCCGTTGCACTTTTCTTCATTTATATTTATTATTTTTCTTTTCATATATTATCATCCTTTCGCTGTGCTCAAGGCACAAAATGTTATTAAAAACCTTCAAAGTGGTTATTATGTTTGGTTAATTTATGATTTGATTATAATACAAAAAATTATAATGTTGTGTAGCTAAGGATACAAAAATATTATTGTTCTGTAAAGAATGGCTGGCAAGGATAAGGATGAGAACACCTATATAGCTTATGAATTCTATAGAAACATTATCTGTACTATATATATTATGAATGGCCGAATAGTAAATATTTAAGGTTACTATTCAGCCATTGACAATATGATATTTAGCTCAGAAAATGCTTTCACAGATTCATAAGCTATATATTTACAGGTGTTCATACTTATCAATGGGACTAGTTGGGTTAGAAATAATTGCAGAATTAGTTGGGTGAAAAAAGCTTGCTGAATGAATACAAGTATTCTAGTAATAAAAAAATAACGAAGGTAGTATTCATATGTGTTTACAATTGTTCAGCAAGCTCTAAGTGTTTTTGCCGTAAAAACAATACGATGTTGTTTTTAGCACACCATGAGCCATGGACGGCGAATGTGGAAAGGTGGCTAAAGCATTGATTAACTCAAAAGCACATCATAAATAAATACCACCCACTATCTATAAAAAACGCATGCGTTTTTTGAGACTCGAAAGTGCACCATGTAAGCACCAACTATACTTTCGAGTTGTTTTGGCAACAAACCATTGATAAGTATGAACAACAATGTACTTTCGATGTGGGAAAGCTGAGTTAATAATCTATATTATATGGCCGAATAGTAAATAATTAAGGATATAAATTAATATTTTGGATATTTAATATATTGACTATATGATATCAAAATGATATCATATAAGTATCGAATACATATTGTTTTATTATCGGAGGGATTGTTATGAAGGAATGTACAAAGAAAACACAAGCAGGTGGATTATTGCTGCTAATATCGTTTGTAGTACTAATATTAAGCGTTTTTGTATTTGCTTACGGAATATATGTTGATAATGTACCGTTGATAGTAGTAGGTAGTTTATTATTTACCGCATATATTTTTATGTTGCCTGGATTTTTTACTATTCAACCAAATCAGGCAATGGTATTGATTCTATTTGGTAAATATGTAGGTACAGTGAAGGAAGCTGGTTGGCATTGGTCAAACCCTTTTTATTCAAAGAAGAAAATATCGCTCAGGTCCAGAAATGTTAATGGTGAAAAAATAAAAGTAAATGATGAAATGGGTAACCCAATAGAGATCGCTGCTGTAACTGTATGGAGAGTCGAAAATACAGCAGAAGCTTGCTTTGATGTTGATAATTATGTTGACTATGTAAATGTACAGAGTGAATCGGCGTTAAGACATTTAGCAGGTATGTATCCATATGATGTTGAAGAGGATAATACTCAAACTTTATCATTGAGAGGTAGTTCAGACGAAGTTTCAGATGCTCTAAAAAATGAGTTGCAGCAGAGATTAGGAAAAGCAGGTGTTGTTGTTGAAGAAGCAAGAATTTCACATTTAGCATATGCCCCTGAAATTGCGGCAGCAATGCTTCAGAGACAGCAAGCAGCAGCAATAATAGCAGCTAGACAAAAGATTGTTGAAGGTGCAGTTGGCATGGTTCAAATGGCGTTAAATAAGCTGAGTGAGGATGGAATTGTAGTACTTGATGAAGAAAGAAAAGCTGCTATGGTAAGCAATTTACTTGTTGTTTTGTGCGGAGAGAAAAATACTCAACCAATAATAAACACAGGGACATTACACCATTAATACAAAGGTGGAGGTTAGCTAGAAAGAACTAGCAGTATTGCAAAACAAAATGCGTACCGCCACGATAGGTTTGCTATTTTCTAGACCATAAGTTGGCGTGGAGGTTAGTATGTCAGAAAAAAAGTCGGTATTACTTAGGCTGAGTCCAAGAATGTGGGAGGAAATTTCAAAATGGGCTGATGACGAATTTCGTTCGGTAAATGGTCAGATTGAATATATACTAAGCGAAGCACTAAAAAAAAGGAATTCCACTCATACTAAAGGAATAGATAAGGATTAGATTATAATGAATTGCATAATTAGTTGGTAAAAAAGCTTACTGAATGAACGCAAGAATTTTTAGTGTACTATGAAATAAAGCAGTATTAAGAATTTAAGATTATAAAAAAGGCTGTTACAAAATGCATCTTAACAATTATATTTTGTACTTGGTTTTTATCCTGTACTATATATAATGCGGTTAAGAGTGATTGCAACAGCCCGTTTTATGTATTGTTTAATAAACTATTTAAATGATTATTGAAAAAATCAATAAAATTATCTAAGCTTATACTTCTTTAAACTAACATTCAGCTGATTAACTAATTCATCCAAGTTTTGAGCTGACGTTTTCATGTCATCAAGAGTTTTTAACTGGCTTTCAGTAGTAGCAGCGACTTCTTGACTTGATGCGGCTGTTTGCTCCGAAACAGAAGAAATGTTTTCAATGGCACTAATAACATCACTTTTGTCATTTTGCATTTTAATTACTGCAGTATTAACATCACTTATCTTTGTAACAATGTTGTCTATGGCATTTGCAATGTCATTAAAGGAGCTATTAGTTTTGTCAACAGCTAAGTTTTGCTCCTGAGATACCTTCTTCATTATTCCCATAGATGAAATAGCTAAGGCAGACTCTTCTGCTATACTTTGCATCATATTGTTAATCTCTTCAGTTGATTTCCTGCTTTCATCTGCAAGCTTACGAACCTCGTCAGCAACAACGGCAAAGCCTTTTCCGGCTTCACCTGCTCTTGCAGCTTCAATAGCAGCGTTAAGGGCCAATAAGTTAGTTTGCTCAGCAATACTTTCAATTGACTCAACAAATAAGCCTATATTATTAGTAGCATTTGTTAAATTTTCTATAACTGAAAATATTTTTTCAGTAGTTTCGTATGTTTCTTTTGATTTGTCTCTCAATGTTGTAACTGCTTTAAGACCTACGGAATTCAACTCACTGATTTTGTTTGTTTCTGCAGTAACAGTATTGTAACTTTCATATACAAAATTTATCTGTTCTGAAAGCTTATCAACTACTTGTACGCCTAATTGAGCTTCTTCTGCTTGAGCAGATGCACCCTTTGCAATTTCATCAACTGTCCTTGATATTTCTTTAATAGATCTGGAAGCATTTTCAGTAGTCGAAACAACACTCCTTGATGCTTGAGTAATGGAAAGAGAAAGATTAAAGAAACCATCAACCAGTGAACGAATCTCGCTTATAACAACATTAACTACAGTAGCAATTGTTCCCAAAACTCCAAATTTCTTAGGTTCAATAATATTGGAGAAGTCGCCAGTTTTATAAACCTCAATTTCTGTTGAAAAGATACGAATGCTTCGCTTATAATTAGCCCCAGTAATAACAGCTAAAAAAGGGCCACAAAGTATACATGATAAGAATGTAAAAATTACAAAAACTGAATTTTTAAAAATGACAGCTCCTATAATAGAGAATAAAGCACTTGGTATAATATTTAATACCCCTAGCATAAATATTTTTGAACTAGTTGACCTTAGTTTTTTCATGAAACTCCCTCCTAATTATGTAGAAATTAACTTGTCTTAATCCGTATAAATTTATTATTCTACATTTATTATTAAAAACCTTTTTTAAATTGCAAAAACCTTACAAAGTTTACTTTAATACAATAACATAAAATTATGGTAAATATGAAATAAACTTATCATATTATTATGATTGACAAAACATGTATGATTGTATACAATTATGCATAAGTGCATAAAAACGTGTTTACAGTTAGAATAGGATAAGATTATAGTAGCTTATTATTATTTGGAGGCGATAAAAATGATTGAATTTAATAAGAAGTCAAATACACTGGAGCAAACTCAGTATAGATATTCACTTCAGAATGTAGCTGAACCCAATCTTTATAGAGAAATTTACAATTATGATGAAGTGCCTAAATGTGCGTTTAATCACAGAAGAGTTCCTATGAATCCACCGGACGAGATTTGGATTACGGACACTACTTTTAGAGATGGACAGCAATCTAGAGCACCATATACAGTTGAGCAGATTGTTAAGCTATACGATTATCTCCATAAATTAGGTGGTCAAAAAGGTATTATTAGACAGACAGAATTTTTCTTGTATAGTGACAAAGACAAAGAAGCTGTATACAAATGTATGGAAAGGGGCTATCAATTTCCAGAAGTAACTAGTTGGATAAGAGCTTCAAAGAGCGATTTTCAGCTTGCTAAGGAAATGGGAATGAAAGAGACTGGATTCTTAGTTAGCTGTTCTGATTACCATATATTCAATAAGCTAAAGAAGACTAGAAAACAGGCAATGGAAGACTATTTGAGTGTTATAAAAGAAGCTCTTGATGTTGGGATTAAGCCAAGATGCCATTTTGAGGATATAACCAGAGCCGATTTTTATGGGTTCGTTGTTCCTTTTGCAACTGAGTTAAGGAAATTGATGGATGAGAGTGGAGTTCCTATTAAATTAAGAGCCTGCGATACAATGGGGTATGGTGTTACATATCCTGGTGCTGCTTTGCCAAGAAGTGTACCTGGAATAATCTATGGACTTAGACATCATGCAGGATTCCCAAGTGAACTGCTAGAATGGCATGGACATAATGACTTCTATAAAGCGGTTGACAATTCTTCAGCTGCATGGTTATATGGATGTTCTTCTGTAAACTGTTCTCTTTTAGGAATTGGTGAACGTACAGGAAATACTCCTCTAGAGGCTATGGTATTTGAATATTGCTCACTTAGAGGAACAACAGATGGAATGGATACTACTGTAATAACAGAAATTGCTGATTATTATGAAAGAGAATTAGATTACGAGATTCCACCTAGAACACCTTTTGTTGGTAAACACTTTAATGTTACACAAGCAGGAATACATGCTGATGGAATGCTAAAGGATGAAGAAATATATAATATTTTTAATACTACAAAGCTCTTAAATAGACCTATTGGTGTAGCAATAACTCAAACTTCAGGTTTAGCAGGTATAGCTCTCTGGATAAATAATAATTTCCGTTTATCTGGTGAGGACATGATTGATAAAAAAGATCCAAGAGTTGCTAAAGTTAAAGAATGGATTGATAAAGAATATCAAGAAGGCAGAATTACTTCTATTAGTGATAAAGAAATGCTAAAAGGAATAGAGAAAATAGAACCTAGTTTGATTCCAAATAAAAAATAGTACTATGTCTTTTTGCTTAAAAATGTTATTATATTAAACGGCAGTTTATTGAAAACAATAAATAATATAAACTCAGACTTAGCACATATATACTTATTCAATCGAAAAGATAGATACCCATTCATCAGCAAAGTTTGAGTTTATAAAATGAAAATCAATACAGGGGGTTGAAAGATGGGTTTAAATCTAGCACAGAAAATAATTAAAGATCACTTAGTAAGTGGTGAAATGGTTGCAGGAAGTGAAATATCTATTAAAATAGATCAAACACTTACACAGGATTCAACAGGTACTATGGCATATTTGCAATTTGAAGCAATTGGAATGCCAAGAGTAAAAACAAAAAAATCAGTTGCATATATTGATCACAATACAATACAGTCTGGTTTTGAAAATGCAGATGACCACAAATACATCCAAACAGTTACTTCAAAGCATGGTATTTATTTTTCAAAGCCTGGAAATGGAATTTGCCATCAGGTACAATTAGAGCGTTTTGGAGTACCAGGTATGACTTTGCTAGGTTCTGACAGTCATACACCAACAGGTGGTGGAATTGGAATGTTGGCTATTGGAGCAGGTGGACTTGATGTTGCTGTAGCAATGGGTGGCGGTCCATACTATATTCCAATGCCAAAGGTATGTAAGGTTGAATTAAAAGGAAAGCTAAACCATTGGTCAACAGCAAAAGATATTATACTTGAAGTTTTGAGAGTATTAACTGTTAAGGGTGGAGTTGGTAAGGTAATTGAATATGCTGGAGAAGGTATCAAGAGTCTCACAGTTCCTGAAAGAGCTACTATTACAAATATGGGAGCTGAATTGGGAGCTACAACTTCAATATTCCCAAGTGATGAGGTTACACTTGAATTCTTAAAAGCTCAAGGAAGAGAAAAAGATTGGGTTGAACTTTTACCAGATGCTGATGCAGAATATGACGAGCATATTGTTATAGATTTAGCTACAGTTGAGCCAATGGCAGCAAAACCACATAGTCCTGATAATGTAGAGAAAATTTCTACTATCGGAAAAATAAAGGTTGATCAGGTTGCAATTGGAAGCTGTACAAACTCATCATACATGGATATGATGAAGGTTGCTGCTATATTAAAAGGAAAGACAATTAATCCAAATGTTAGCTTGGTTATCGCACCGGGTTCAAAGCAAGTGTTAACAATGTTAGCGCAGAATGGTGCATTGGCTGATATGGTAGCAGCAGGTGCAAGAATTCTTGAATCAGCTTGCGGACCATGTATTGGTATGGGTCAGGCTCCATGCACAGATGCTGTATCATTAAGAACATTTAACAGAAACTTTGAAGGAAGAAGTGGAACTACTTCTGCTAAAGTATACTTAGTAAGTCCTGAAGTTGCTGCTGCAAGTGCGCTCACAGGAGTTTTGACTGATCCTAGAGAATTAGGAGAAGCTCCATCAATTGAAATGCCAAAAGAATTCTTAATAAATGATAATATGGTTATTGCACCAGCTCCAGAAGGAAATGATGTAGAAGTTGTAAGAGGTCCTAATATTAAGCCTTTCCCATTAAACAAAGCGCTTACTGAAAAGGTTTCTGGTAAGACTTTGATTAAAGTTGGAGACAATATTACAACTGACCATATAATGCCATCAAATGCAAAACTTCTTCCATTTAGATCAAATGTACCTTACCTTGCAGAATTCTGTTTGACACCATGTGACCCAGAATTCCCAACAAGAGCAAAGGCTAATGGAGGCGGATTTATAATAGGTGGTTCTAACTACGGACAGGGTTCAAGTAGAGAGCATGCTGCATTAGCTCCATTGCAGTTAGGTGTAAAGGGAGTTATCGCAAAGTCATTTGCAAGAATTCATATGGCGAACCTAATCAATTCAGGTATCATACCTATGATTTTTGAAAATGAAGCAGATTATGATTCAATTGATTTGAATGATGAATTATTAATAGAAAATGCAATAGAGCAAGTAAAAAATGCTAAAACTATAGTAGTAAAGAACTTAACAAAGAATACTCAGTTTAATGTAAATGTAACATTATCAGACAGACAAGTTCAAATGATACTTGCTGGGGGATTGTTAAATTATACTCGTGAACAGGCTCAAAAATAGGGCTTGTGCAAACATTGTGCATTTTCGAGCTGCAAATAGCATAAGAACTATTCATATATAATGTATATGCTAATGAGTTGGGATATTAAAACAAGGCAGAGGGCTATTTGCTCTGCAAAAACCACAAGTGGTTTTTGTTGGGTGAAGAGGTTGTGCAGACATTGTGCATTTTGAGCCCGCAAAAACCACAATGTGGTTTTTGCAGTGAAGCGGTTATATAATTGGGATAGATATAGTACGATATGGATTTCGCAGTTAAGCTTTTGTGTGAACATAGTGAGATAAAGTTTCAGTATATCTTGTGCCTAAAGTGGGCGTGGAGGTTAGAATGGCTAAGCTTGAATTTGATGAAAGTCAAAACTTAATAAATTCTTTGAGGGGAAAGGTTTTTAACCAACTTCGAAGTCAAATATTGACGGGAGTATATAAGCCCGGAGACAGCCTTATTGAGCTGCGCTTATCAGAAGAGCTTGGAGTTAGCAGAACACCCATTAGAGAGGCTATAAGGCAACTTGAGCTAGAAGGATTGGTTCAGGCTGTACCCAATAAGGGCGCAGTGGTGAAGGGAATAACTGAACAAGATGTTGAAGATATATTTACAATAAGAATGAGGATTGAAGGACTTGCTGCCAGATGGGCAGCAGAAAAAATTACTGATGAGGAAATTAAGGAATTAAAGGAGGCGCTTGAATTTGAGGAGTTCTACACCATAAAAAATGATGTTGAGCATCTGATGCAATTTGACTCGAAATTCCATGAAATTATTTTCAGAGCATGTAAAAGTAATCCTCTAATGCATATGTTAAGCACCTTTCATCACTATATACAAAGTGCCAGAAATAATTCGTTCCATACGCCAGGAAGACCAGATAAAGCATTTGAGGAGCATAAAGCTATATTTGAAGCTATATGCAGAAAAGATGCAGATACTGCAGAGCAGCTTACTATAGACCATATTAGGAACGCTAGTAATAACTATAATGAGTTGCATCACAAAGAGTAAATTAATACACAATGATGTAAGTGCCTTTAACAGCGATTATAAATGATATTTTATGGTGTAAGAGCTTATAAGGTGCAATAAAAAATTAAATGACATATAATTAAAAACACAGAGTAGCCAGGTTAAATGGTTTTCTGTGTTTTTTGTTTTATATTCTGCTGTAAATGTTTTGCCTTTGTGCACTGAACACTGAACACATAAAGAAAAGAAATTGATGATTAGCAACTGTCAAGGAATTCTTGACAATTCAAATGGAAGGGGAACGAGAAGTTCGGCGTAATCGTAAAATTTCTTAAAAATATCATTCTTCATAGTATTCTAACAAACTAAAGAATGCACTTATTTATAATCCTATTTTGCATTTTATATATATAAAATGCAAAGTATATTTAGCATATTTATGGATAAAAATGTTAAATGGTTATATCTTTTAGATATAGCTGTGTTTATTGTATTCTCTATTGCAAAATTGTATTTACCAATCTGTTTTTATATCCCAATAAATAGTATAATAGCTATAGTCAGAATATTTAATAGATGCGCTTAAATGTAAAAAATTAAAGTTACGAGGTATAAAAATGGGTATTTACTACAATGAAAAATCAAAATCCTTCAACCTAATTTCGAAGGATACTAGCTATGTTATCGCAATTGTAGATGACGAGCAATTTTTAGGGCATGTTTATTTTGGACACAAGGTAGCTGATGAGGATATTAATTATCTCATGCGGTTAGAAGAGCCTCCCTATGTACCAAGCAAGAATAATCGTGATAGGACTTCTTTCATGGATAGCTTTCCTATGGAGTACCCTACAAGTGGGTTGGGGGATTATAGAGAGCCATGTTTGCAAGTTGAGAGTAAAAATGGCATGACCACGTGTAGTCTTTCATATATATCACATAAAATTTATAGCGGAAAGCCAAAGCTGGAAGGGTTGCCAGCAACCTTTGGAGATGGGAAGGACTGCTCTACACTTGAAATTATTTGTATGGACAAGCAGCTAGATTTAGAAATTGTGCTTTTATACACGGTTTTTGAACAGCTAGACGTAATTACTAGAAGTGTACGTTTAAGAAATTGTGGAAATGAAAATATCATTATTAGAAGAGTGCTTTCAACCTGTGTAGACTTCGATACCATTGATATGGACATGATTACGCTAAATGGCTCATGGGGAAGGGAATGTCATATATCCAGAAAAACAATCAGCCATGGTAAGCAGGGGGTTTCTTCAACTAAGGGAAAGTCAAGTCATCAGGATAATCCGTTTATAGCGGTAATGGATAAAAATGCTACTGAGGATTGTGGCGAGGTTTTTGGATTTAGTTTTATTTACTCTGGAAACTTTTTCGCACAAGCCGAAGGCTGCCAGTTTGACACTACTCGTGTTGTAATGGGAATTAACCCCTATGATTTTGCATGGGAGCTACAGCCACAGCAAATTTTTATAGCTCCTGAAGTGGCTATTGTTCACTCCGATCAGGGACTTGGAAAAATGTCACGAACCTTCCACGATCTATATAGAAATCATCTGATACGAGGCAAATATAAGGATAAAAAACGTCCTATTTTAATAAATAACTGGGAAGCAACATATTTTGATTTTGACACTCAGAAGCTAATAGAGATTGCAAAGGAAGCATCAGAGCTTGGTATAGAAATGCTGGTAATGGATGATGGCTGGTTTGGAAATAGAAATGATGATAACAGCTCTTTAGGAGATTGGATAGTTAATGAGAATAAAATAAAGCGTGGTCTTAAATATCTGGTAGATGAGGTTAATAAGCTTGGTTTAAAGTTTGGTATTTGGTTTGAGCCGGAAATGATTTCACCTGACTCAGATTTATACCGTGCTCATGCTGATTGGTGTATTCACATTGATGGCAGAGTGGGATCACTATCTAGAAATCAGTATGTATTGGATTTTTCGAGAAAAGAAATACGAGATTATGTATATGATTGTCTTAAAAGGATTTTATCAAGTGCGAATATTGAATATGTTAAATGGGATATGAACCGGCAATTAAGCGAAGTTGGCAATAGCATTTTAAAGCCTCAGTGCCAAAGGGAATTGTGGCACAGATATGTATTGGGAGTTTATGAGGTTATGGATCGCTTGGTTAATGAGTTTCCTGACATTTTATTGGAAAATTGTTCTGGGGGCGGAGGAAGATTTGACCCGGGAATGTTATACTACAGTCCGCAAATATGGTGTTCTGATGATGCGGATGCTATTGAACGCTTAAAAATACAGCATGGCACCTCGCTTGTTTATCCAGTTTCTGCAATGGGGGCTCATGTCAGTGATTGTCCGAATCATACTGTTGGCAGAACAACGCCATTTGAGACTAGGGGCTATGTGGCACTATCGGGAACCTTTGGCTATGAGTTGGACGTTACAAAAATATCTCAGCAGGATAGGGACTTGATTCCAAAACAAGTAGAGCTATATCATAAATATAATGATTTAATAAGTAAAGGTGATTTGTATCGTCTTAGCAATATATTTGAAAATCAGGATTTTAACTGCGTTGAATATGTTTCAAAGGATAAATGTGAAGCGTTAGTAATTTACGTGCAGGTACTTAACAGACCAAATTACCACAGCAGGAGAGTGTGCTTAAAAGGGTTGGAGGAAAGCTGGTATTATCGCAATGAGGAAACAGGTAGTATACTTTCTGGAAGCGTTCTAATGCATGGAGGAGTACTAATGACAGAAATGTTTGGCGATTTTAAAGGAAAATTACTTCACTTTGTTCGGGTGGAGTGACGTCCAATTTGACATCCTTAAAATAAAGGCATGGGAGTTATGACAAAACCCAAAACGTGTGGTATTTGTTACAGAATAGGTGTTATGATGAAGAATGGTGGGATGATATGTTTAGAATTCGATATGCTAATGTAAATGATGCCAAAATATTAGGAGAAATACATTCAAGGTCATGGAAGGTCGCATATAAAGGTATAGTACCAGATAAAATATTGGAAAATATCACAGTTCAGAAGAGGCAAAAGTACTTTGAAGAGGCACTAGCAAACGGGTGGGAAGAAGATGCTATCATATCTAAGAATAATGAAGATGTTGGATTTATATGCATAGGAGGATGCAGAGATACGGATAAAACGAGTATTTGTGGTGAAATATGGGGAATATATTTACTGCCAGAATATTGGAATATGGGAATAGGTTCTGAATTAACAAATTGGGGCATAAACGAATTAAAGAAAAGGAATTATAATCAAGTTACCTTATGGGTTCTTGAAAAAAATATAAATGCAAGAAAATTCTACGAAAAGCTTGGCTTTAGACATGATGGAACAGTTAAGGAAATAACTATAGGTGAAAAGTTAAATGAATATAGATATGAGAAGACAATTTCATAATATTACTTCAGTGTAAGTCAAAAGAACTATTTAACGAGCTCCTTAAATATATAGTATGTTATCAACACTTTTTTTACATAACCTAATAAAAAACAACTTTGCTTTTGCAAAGTTGTTTTTTTGGTGACTCATAGGGGATTCGAACCCCTGTTGCCGCCGTGAGAGGGCGGAGTCTTAGGCCACTTGACCAATGAGCCATTTGTCAACGACAAAAGCTATTATAGCATGGGTAAGAGGGACTGTCAATAAGGAAAAAAATATTTTTATAATGCAGGAAAAACCATAAATGAAATTTGAAATTCTACTTTTTAAAGGGGATGTTGACATAAAGTTGAACCCGATAATACATCAGGAGGTATGTTGTGTATTTACCTGAACAAAGAGAAAGAGAAATTCAACTTTTAAAAAGTTAATGTATAATTAGTCTTACGTAAAATCACTGCCTATTTAACACTTTTATGCCGCGAAAGTCTTTTTTACAATGAGGTTTCAATATGATAAGCTTATGTTGATAATATGTGGTATCACATTTTTAAATCATCTCAATTTGCTAAAGTAGATTTAATATTCCAACTTTTATGTTATAATAACTTCTGTAAAAATTTCGATTACAGGAGTTACTTTTTTTTATGAAATTACCAGAAGAATTTGTGAAAAAAATGCAGGAGCTGATGGGTGAGGAATTCAACAGCTACCTTGAATCATATAGCAAGCCTAGATTTTATGGCTTACGTGTTAATACATTAAAAATATCAATTGAGGAATTCTTGAAAATATCACCTTTTCATTTGAAACCTGTTCCGTGGACAACAGATGGGTTTTATTATCAAGAAGGAGATAATCCAGGCAGACACCCTTACTATTATGCAGGACTTTATTATATTCAAGAGCCAAGTGCAATGCTTCCTGGTGCAGTAATAGGTGTTAAGCCAGGGGACAAGGTTTTAGATCTATGTGCGGCGCCTGGAGGAAAGACTGTTCAAATGGCTGCTCAGATGAAGGGTCAAGGCTTATTGGTGGCAAATGATATTAATACTGATAGAGTTAAAGCCTTGGTTAAAAATATAGAGCTATGCGGTATTAAAAATGCAGTAGTTTTAAATGAAACACCAGAGCGCATTGCTAATAATTTCGAAGGATATTTTGATAAAATATTAGTTGATGCACCTTGCTCAGGAGAAGGCATGTTCCGCAAAGATGAAGATGCCGTAAGAAGCTGGGAAAAGTATAAATGTGAAAAATGCTGCGGTATGCAATGGGATATTCTTCAGCAGGTTGACAGAATGCTAAAGCCAGGTGGAAGCATTTTATATTCTACTTGTACATTTTCACCTGAAGAAGACGAATTAATGATCGAGAGATTTATGAATGAGCATGAGGGCGAGTATGAGCTTATTGAAATACCAAAGGTCGGTGGAATAGAAAGCGGACGTACTCAGTGGTCAAATGGTGACTATGACTTTAGCAAGGCGGCAAGACTTTGGCCACACAAATTAGATGGTGAAGGGCATTTTGCAGCTTTACTAAAAAAGAAGGACAAAATCAGTGAACAAGAAAGCAATAATATAGACGAAATACTATATGAAACAAGAAAATGGGAAAAAGCCAGTGTTATTAATGATTTTGATGACTTGAAAAAATTTGACCCAGAGCTTGCTGGTTTTATTGCAGATAATACAAGCTTAAAATTATATGGAAATGTTTTTAAAAAGGGAAATAATATTTATTATCTGCCGGAAAACTGTCCAGAATTGGCAGGTCTAAAGGTAGCAAAGTTTGGTTGGTACCTGGGAGAAATGGGACCTAAAGGATTTATTCCCTCTCATTCTTTTGCTATTTCATTAAACAGCAACGAAATTAAGAATAAGATTGATTTTGCATCGGATTCAAGAGAAGTAAATAGTTATCTTAAGGGTGAAACACTTATTGAATCAGGAGAAAAAGGATATACAGGTGTTTGTGTAGAAGGTTATTTATTAGGATGGGCAAAGCAAACAGGAGACATGCTTAAGAATTTATATCCTAAAGGATGGAGAAAGATGTCATGAAAAATTAAACGATGACGGTTTTAGCATGGTTATTAATAAGCAACGGAGGATTTAACCTTGGCAGATAGGCAAAGATTAGATAAGGTGCTCTCGAATTTTGGATTTGGCTCAAGAAAAGAAATAAAAAGTGCTGTGAAAGCAGGCTTGGTCACGATAGATGGAATAATAGCTAAAGATAGCGGGGTATATGTTGATCCTACTGAAAATGTTATAAAAATGAATGGAGAGAGGCTTCTATATCGTAAATATATTTATTTAATGATGAACAAGCCAAAGGGCGTAATATCAGCAACTACAGATACCAAGCAAAAAACTGTGTTTGATATATTGCCTGATGAATATAAGTGCTTTGAATTGTTTCCAGCAGGACGACTTGATATAGATACCGAAGGACTTGTGCTAATGACAAATGATGGACAGCTGGCACATGAAATTTTGTCACCGAAAAAACATGTTAAAAAGCAGTATTATGCACATGTTTCAGGATTAGTCGATAATAGTGATATAGAAGCTTTTGAAAAGGGCGTAATACTAGATGACGGTTATAAAACACTTCCTGCACAGCTTGAGATAATTAAATCAGGTGAAATATCTGAGATTAAGTTATCTATTGTTGAAGGGAAATTTCATCAAGTTAAAAGAATGTTTGAAGCCGTTGATAAAAAGGTTATTTATCTAAAAAGACTAAGCATGGGAATGCTGAAATTGGATGAATCCCTTGAGCTTGGTGAATGTAAAGAGCTTAATGAGGAAGATATTGAGCTGTTAAAAGCCTCAGTACAAAAAAACTGATAGTACACGGTAATTTGATATATAAAGTTGAAATAATAAGTTTGAGTACAGATAAATTTTTATAAGATAAGTTGAGCTAATAAAATTGCAAATGAACTTAGTATTGGATATCTTCAGTACTGATTACTAAGAACACAAAATATATTACTTGCAGGCAAATAAAGTCAATACTTCAAACATAAATTATCAGCAGGTTTCAATGACTTTGCTTGACAGCGGAAATGAGAGTATAAATGAATAAACAAAGTATACAAAAATTAGAACTGTTTTTATTAGGATTAGAACAGCGAATTACTGAAAATTCAAGCTTTTTTAAGAAAATAACTATAAAATTAAAGTCTGGAACAAAGACTTATGAAGGAATAATTACATTACAGGATGATAAGCTTTTATTTCAGTATAATGGTAGAGTTGATAAAATAGAGGTTTCTTGGTTTTCGGCTAGAGTATCAAAAATTGCTCAGGAATATGAAGCAATTAATTTAATCTATGAAGAACGTGGGAGCACAATTTTCATAGATGCAGATAATAAAAATGTTAAGATGAAAACTAAAGATACAGAAATAGCAGAAACCTGCAAAGAGCACACCGAAACTTCTCAAATCTCAAACAGAGATTATTTTATTAAAGTAGGGGCGGCAAATGAGCTACTCAAAGCAATTGGTATACTTGGCGAGAATGGTAAAATTAAAAATGATATGATAAGGAAATATAATCAAATAGATCATTATATTGAACTTGTAGATGACATGCTAAGGTCACTTTGTGCTAAATACGAGAGTATAAATGTAGTTGATTGCGGTTGTGGAAAATCATATTTGTCATTTGTTTTAAATTATTATATAAAAGATGTATTAAAAAAGAATTGTCATTTCATTGGTTTGGATATTTCTAAAACAGTAATAGATGCTTCAAAAAAAATAGCAGACCAGCTTGACTATAGAAATATGGAGTTTAAGGTAACGGATATTAGAAATTATACTGCAAATAAGGATATACATTTGGCAATCAGTCTTCATGCTTGTGATACAGCTACTGATGAAGCAATTGCATTAGCTGTAAATAATAATGCAAAAGCAATTGTAATGGTGCCTTGCTGTCAAAAGGAAATATTAAATCAATATTCATTTGATATGCTAAAAAGTGTGACAAAGTATGGCGTTCTTAAAGCTCGGCTTGCTGATGTATTAACTGATAGTATTAGGTTAATACTATTAGAAGCAGTAGGCTATAAGACTTCTATCGTAGAATATGTTTCACCACTAGAAACTCCAAAAAACCTAATGATTAGAGCTGAAAAAATTGGCGGACCAAATAAAAGCGCAATAGAAGAATACAAAAAATTGAAGCAGGAATTGGGAATACACCCTACGTTAGAGAAGCTTATACTACCTTATATGTAGAATTTTAAAAAAATAAATAAAATTATTGGGAAATAAAAGGGAAATTTGACACATGATGAAATATTGTGATATTATATACAGTAGATTGTATATTAAAACATATTTTACTTAGGGAGTGAGACAATGACAAAGAAATCATATGATGAAAATGGTGTGCTATTATCAAAAAAGACATTGTACAATGGTGACATTATAACAGTTAGTTATACAGGCTTGTTAGTACAATCAGGCGCTAAAGGAGTTTTCTTGCATGTTGGTTTTGGCGAAAAATGGGAAAACCCCTCTTTGATACCAATGGAATTTGAAAATGATATGTTTAAAGCAAGTTTTGAAATTTTAGATTGTAAGCAATTTGGTATTTGTTTTAAGGATACAGGAGAAAATTGGGATAACAACTCTGGAGAAAATTATGTGTACAGTGTTTCAAAAAAACCTGTAAAAAAAGCAGCGACTGAAAAAAAGGAAACTAATACCGAAGAAAAGGCACCAAAGGCTAAAGCTAAGGTAAAGGCTAAAACAAAAATTTAATAATTAGTATTAGAAATATATACAAAAGGCTGTCTTGAAACATATAATCAACTACTAAAACTGTACTTTATCTTTTTCGTTGTACAATTAAAATGTAATTGAGAATGTATTTGGCAGCTTTTTTTCTGCATAAAGGGAGTTGTTTATATGTCTATGGGGTTTTTTATGTGGGAAAGTTGAATTTAAATATAAATAACTATATCTTTTGGATAAGGAAAAGATAATGAGTAAATTTTTAACAAATATAAATTTATTACAGAAATACAAGAAATTAGAAACACGAAAAGATAAGAAACAATTTATTTTAATGTGGTGTACTATTTTTGTATGTGTGTTTACTATAATATTTGTATGCTGCTGTGGAATTTATCTTAAGAATAAGCCATCTAAAATCATAGCTAATAAAATTGATTATTCAAATCAAAATAGTAGTAATCAAAAATCCAATTCATATACACCTGGCATTATTGATAAAAATGCTGTTCAACAAGAGAAAACTAAAACTTCAGAGAATTCAAAGACTAATAATGTTAAACTAAATTTATCTAATGATTTAGCTAAGAATGATAACTCTAAAATTAGAAAAACTATTTACATGGGAGCAAAAACCACCACGCAAACCTCTATTACTTTTGATGATGGTTATAATAAAAAATATGTTGAAAAAGTCTTAGATGTTCTAAAAAAGAACAATGTAAAATCCACATTTTTTATAATTGGAAATGTACTGAATGATTATCCTGAGGTTTGGAAACGAGCTGTAAAAGAAGGTCACCAAATCTGTAATCATACACAATCTCATAAAATATTAACCGAATTGCCAGATGAGGTCATCCAAGCTGAAATATCCCAATGGGAAGAGAGTGCACGCAAAATATTTGGAGATGATTATTTAATAAGAATGAAGAAGGAATTTCCATATTTGAGACTTCCAGGCGGAGGTGGAGCAAAGAGCAATAGAATTCTAGCAATTGCTCAGAAAAATGGTTATAAAGTTATAGGGTGGAATTTAGAAACCTTCAGCAGTGTTATTAATCCCTTAAAGAATAAATATTCCGTAGATGAAATATCTGGTAGAATTGAGCAACATGTTGTAAATAGATGCTCAGGAGGTTCTATAATATTACTTCATTTTAATAAATATGATATAGGAAATATAGAAAATATAGTTGGCGGAATCAAAAATAGAGGATTTAGTATGCAAACAATTAGTCAATTAATTAAATAATGTGTTGAAACGGCTATTATTGTAGATTATAATTTTAGGTATAATATGGCTAAGCAATTCGTATTTAAATTAAGCTGTTATTGTAGATTATATTTTTAGGAATATGGTGGTTAAGTAATTTAGGATTAAGAACTAAGCAGTTAAAGTAGTAAGGGCTTTACAAATTTGCAAATAGATACTTTGAAATTATCTATCATCTTATGGAGGTTATTCAAATGAAAAGTGTTATTAGAGATATATCCTTAGCAGATAAGGGCAGACAAAAGATTGAATGGGTTAGAAAAAATATGCCTATTTTGAGAAGTCTGGAAGAAGAATTTAAACAGACAATGCCATTTAGAGGAGTTAGAGTGGTAGTTTCTGTACATTTAGAGGCAAAAACTGCTTATTTGGCTAAATTATTTGCAATTGGCGGTGGAGAGGTTTCAGTAACCGGAAGTAATCCTCTTTCAACTCAGGATGATGTTGCAGCAGGTTTAGTTGCTGATGGACTTGATGTCTATGCTTGGTATAATTCAACAAAGGAAGAATATGAAGAACATTTAAATTTAGCGCTTGGATATAAACCTAATATTATTATAGATGATGGAGGGGACTTAGTTAATTTGCTCCACACCTCAAGAAAAGAGTTGCTACCGCACATAATGGGTGGATGTGAAGAGACAACTACAGGGGTATTACGTTTAAAGGCAATGGAGAAGGAAGGCGCTCTTAAGTTTCCTATGATAGCTGTAAACAACGCTCAGTGCAAGTATTTATTTGATAATAGATATGGCACAGGTCAATCCGTATGGGATGGAATTAACAGAACTACAAATTTAATTGTGGCAGGTAAAAATGTTGTTGTTGCAGGTTATGGATGGTGTGGTAAAGGTATTGCAATGAGAGCAAAGGGATTTGGTGCAAATGTTATTGTTACTGAAATAGACTCTATAAAGGCTGCTGAGGCAATTATGGATGGTTTCAAGGTAATGAAAATGTCTGATGCAGCTAAAGTCGGAGATTTCTTTATAACTGTAACAGGCTGTAGAGATGTTATAACAGCTGAGCATTTCAAAAATATGAAGGATGGTGCTATATGCTGTAATGCGGGACATTTTGACGTTGAAGTGTCAGTTGGACAGCTTGAAAAGATTGCTGTTGAAAAGCAGGAACAGAGACACAATATTATGGGCTATAAATTAGAAAACGGTAGATGGATAAACATATTGGCAGAAGGAAGATTAGTAAATCTAGCTGCAGGTGATGGACATCCTGCCGAGATTATGGATATGAGCTTTGCGCTACAAGCTCTTTCAGCTCAATATATGCTTAAGAATTTTAGCAAGCTAGGAACTAAAGTTATTGATGTTCCAGCTGAATTGGATGCTTCTGTTGCAGAAATGAAACTAAAGTCATGGGGCATAAAAATAGATAAGCTTTCAAAAGAGCAGAAACAGTATTTAAACAGCTGGTCTGTATAATTGAATTGTGATGCCTCAATAGGCTTATACTAATTTGCATTTAGAAATAGTTTCTTATTTTTAAAGCATAAATAGTATTACAGATTCATGGAGGATAAATGGAAAACTTTGATTTATTAATAAAGAACATTGATATAATCACTCTGGATGATTCAAACAGGGTGATTAAAAATGGATATATAGGTATTAAAGACGGCAAGATTAGCTTTGTCTCTGAAAATTTGCCAAACGGAATTAATTCCAAGGTAGAAATCGACGGAAAAGGCAAGCTAGCTATGCCTGGACTTGTTAATGGTCATAGTCATAGTGCGATGACATTAATGAGAAATTATGCAGACGATATGGCTTTGGAAAAATGGCTATTTGATAATATATTCCCTGTTGAAGCTAAGCTAAATGAAGAATATGTTTATTGGGGTACTATGCTGGCCATTACAGAGATGCTAAAGTCTGGAGTTGTTGCATTTGCAGACATGTATATGTTTATGGATGAGGTTGCACGTGCGGTTACAGAGACTGGCATTAAGGCAAATATATGTAAGAGCCCTGTGCAGTTTTTTGAGGATGGTCAGCTGAAGAGGCTGGACAAGAGTCAAGGAACTATTGATTATTACAATAAATATCATAATACAGCTGATGGCAGAATAAAGGTTTTCGTTGAAATACATTCTACGTACATGTTCAATGAAAGAACTTTGACAAATGCTGCTAAGCTTGCAAAGCAATTGAATACAGGCATTCATATACATCTTTTAGAAACTACTACAGAGGTTGAATCCAGCAAAAAAGATTATGGTATGACATCTGTAGAAATATGCAAGAAAACAGGTGTACTAGATGTTCCTGTTTTGGCTGCTCATTGCGTACACATGACTGATAATGATTTAGAGATAATGAAGGCTATGGGAGCAAGTATATGCCATAATCCTACTAGTAATCTAAAGCTTGGTAGCGGAATTGCAAGAGTACATAAAATGTTGGAAATGGGTATAAATGTCTGTTTAGGAACCGATGGTGCTGCCAGCAATAACAATCTTAACATGTTTGAAGAAATGAATCTTGCCGCACTAATTCATAAGGGTGTTGCAATGAACCCACAGCTTATGAATGCAAATGATGTATTAAAAATGGGTACTTGTAACGGTGCTAGAGCACTGGGCTTTGAGGATTCGGGTTTGATTAGAGAGGGAATGAAAGGTGATATTATTTTAATAGATACGGATAAACCTCATTTCTATCCTAAAAATAATCCATTATCAGCTGTTGTTTATTCAGCTCAAGCAGCAGATGTTGATACTGTCATTGTTGATGGTAATATTATCATGCAAAACAGAATGTTTAAGAATATAGATGAAGAGAAAATAAAGTCTGAGGTAGATAGGCTGTCTAAAAGGCTACTGGCTTGATAAATTTGTATATCCCCCTATTGAGATTATGACATAATTTACATAAAGGATTTTATGTAGTTATGTCTAATTTATATTTGATAGCTACAAAAATTTATATTATGGGGGACAGATTAATGTCAATTAGTATAAGCTTATGGTCAACTTTACAAGGAGAAATACAAAGATTTTTATCTAGTTATTATGAAAAGGACATTCAAATAGATGAGGAATGTAGTAGTTGGATACATGATTTTTTAAACCCTTTAGAGACTATTGATTTGATAAGTGCGTTATTGGACAATTTGCATAAATATAAAGTTACTATGTATATACATATGGAAAATGGTTATTTACATAAGATAACTGAAGAAAACTATAACGATATTATAAAAGACCTTATAGAGCTATACTATTTGCCAGTAAAAATAAATTAGGCGTATTCCTATTTTGTAATGTTATGGTATAATATCTCTTGAGTGTAAACTAATATATGCATAGTTATTTAAATATATAGTGCTAGTCGGGAGCACTTTAATATAGTTTTAGTCTGTTTTAGACTAATGGAGGTGTAATATGGATCAAAATAACATTCAAGAGGAATTAGACTTAACACATGAAAATAATATAAACTCTGTAGAACAGCAAACAGTATCTAATGAGGAAGTTTCTGACATCAGAAGTGATGGTACTCATGAAGAAGCTTTTGATGTGAATATAGAATCAAATCAGCAAGTAGCGACAAATGTAAATAAACAAACAGACATGAATTCTGCTTTAAATGAAGCAAAAAGGATTGGAAATGTTACTCAGGCGTATAACCGTCGTCCCAATCAAACTGAGTTGAACTATAATCAAATAAGTTATTTGGAACGACAGATGCTATTAAATAATAATAATTCATCTGGTATAAAAGCTTTAAGCAATTGGACAAAGGTTATGTTGACTTCTTTGTCTGTGCTGCTTCCTGGAATTGGGCAAATCATAGGAATAGTTTTAGGATTGGTATATGTTGCTAACGATAGAGATGCAGATAGAAGAAGTTTTGGTGCTGCTTTGATAACAGTTTCGATAATAGCATTTATAATAGCAGCTATTTTTTGGTTTATATTTGCTTTGTCTTTTGGACCAGATTTATACTATTATTAATGGTTGGGGGTTTTCAAAATTCATAAAGAGGATATTAGAAAGCAATCCATTACCATACGTAATAAGATGGATATAAATGAAGTTTTTACTAAGTCTGAATGCATTGCCGAAAGATTAAATCAACTTGAACATATTAATAGTGCTAGAAGCATTATGTGTTATGTTAGTTTTGGCAATGAAGTTTATACGCATGATTTAATAAAGAAATGGATATGTGACGGCAAGCAAGTAAGCGTACCCTGCGTTGTCAATAATGTTAAAGAAAGCAAATACATGCATGCGGTGAAGATAAATAGTTTTGATGAACTCAAAGTAGCTGGTAAATACGGCATACTTGAACCGCCCTTGCTAGATTGCAACATAATTAACCCTAAAATGCTTGATGTTGTAATTGTACCTGGATGTGCATTTGACATTAATAAGAATAGGATGGGGTTCGGTGCAGGCTATTATGACAGATTTTTGAGCAATGTGTCAAGTGAATGTAAAAAAATAGGTATATGTTTTGACTTTCAGGTTTTAGGCAAAATACCTTTTGAAGAGCATGACGTGCCGCTGGATTTGGTGGTTACAGAAAAAAGAATAATTTTTTAGAAGATATTATTTGGAGCGTTTAATAAAAAAGGAATTTATGTGTTGAAGCTATGAGCCTATCACGTAAATTCCTTTTCGTTAATCTGTTGTCTAGATGCTTTCTATTTGGATAATAATACTATTTCACATTTTGGTTAGAAGTAATCGCCGAAATACAGGTGAAACATATGAACATATGCCGGAAAAGCCACCGGAAGTAGCTTTTAATTAAGCTTCAACTGTCTGTGAATTTTTTCTATTTAAAGCATGTTTTATAATCGCTGGAGAACACTCAATGGCAACCCAAACTGCAAGCACAATATAAATTACACATAGAATAGGTACTATATTGTTTGTTCCAACTGGCATTACAAAAGAGCCATCTTTGAGTATGTATGATGTTAGTGTGTTGAATAAAGCCCATATACTCATGCCGAACATGAAAACTGATGGAATAAAAGTCACCAACCATGCAAAACGATTTTTGGCAGTTCTTTGCAACCAAACTGTAATCCCGATGAGTGCTAGTCCCGCCAATAGCTGATTGGATGAGCCGAAGGTCTTCCAAAACAGGCTCCAAACGGCAATTGCTTTTACATCAGGAGAGGTTAAATTAATTGACATCAGAATTAAAGGAATTCCACCAATCAATAGTGCTGAAATAATACGTCCACCCATCCTTTTAGCCCTGTAAGTTCTTGAACAATAAAGCGACCTAATCTTGTACAAACATCCAAAGTATCATAAACGAAAGTTGTAAAAGCCATCAATCCAAAAGAAATACCAAAGGCTTTGCTAAGACCAATTAACTCCATGAAAGATCCAAGACCGTTAGCATAGATAAAATTTGGTGATTTGCCCAAGATGGAATCACCTTGGGGAAGAATCATAACTGTTGATAATGCAATTAGTGCAACAACACCTTCAGCAAGCATCATTTCATATGTAAACAGTAACATTAAAAATATAAAATGTAATTAAAATATTTATATGGAATTTTGGGGGTAAGAATGGAAAGCAAGTAAGTGTGCCATGTGTTGCTAATAGTACAAAAGAAGCTAAGTGTATGTATTCTGTTAAAATAAATAGCTTTGATGAACTTAAAGTAACTGGAAAATATGGAATACTAGAGCCGCCGCAGCGAGTAGCATACTAAAATTTTAAAATATGAATCACACTTACTTATGGTGAAGATAATAATTTAAAAAATGGTGTGGGCATTTGTTGTTATGCATACCTTGAAAGTTACTTTATATATAGATAAGCTTTCGAGGAGTGATGTAAAATGAAAACAAAGGCAGCACTGCAAAAAAAAACTCAACAGCCTGTGGGCATTGCAAAAAAGGACACACAAAAGCAACCAGATACCATAAAAAATGAAAAAAAGCCTAATGTGAGAACAACAGATTATAAAAAAATTGAGGAGATAATTCTTACAGATCCTGATTCTTTAACTCGTGAGGAGTTTCTGTTTTTTCAGAGTGCTGTAGGATATCGCCGTGCAATTCAGCTATTGAACGAAGGGAAGCGACGTAAACAGTTGAGGAAAATGGACGGTACAGGAAAAACAGTAAGAAATCTTCAACAAAATATAGAGCAAGATACAACTGGTACTAAAGAACAGAAGGTTATTCAAAAACAAAAATTATCACAAGTCAGTCAAAAAAGTGATAATGGACCTATTCAGAAAAAGGTATCGGCAAACATTACATCATCCTCCACGAGTTTGCCTAATAATTTGAGGTCTGGGCTTGAAAATCTATCAGGTACTGACCTATCAGATGTAAGTGTACATAAGAATTCCGATAAGCCACAGCAAGTGGGCGCGTTGGCATATACGCAGGGAAAAGATATTCATATTGCTCCTGGTCAGGAAAAGCACCTTCCCCATGAAGGCTGGCACGCTGTGCAGCAAAAGCAGGGAAGAGTAGCCCCTACATTGCAGATGAAATCAGGTGCTCTTGTAAATGATGACACAGGACTTGAAAAAGAAGCAGATGTTATGGGAGATAAGGCAACACAAATAGGATCTCAAAATAACACTAACCAATTGAAGAAGTTGTCAAAAATTAGTGCTGATAAAGGGGATGTAAAACAGAAAAAGAATTATGAAACAACTTCAGAAGTTATAAGAAAGATTACTAAAGGAATTAAAAAGAAAAAGGCTAAGGGTACTGAGGGGTCGGGTAATACTCCTCCTCAACCTAAAGTGGATGGTAAGGTAATAGGCTCACAAGAATATATTGATATGATAGAAAAACTTATGAGTGATGCAACACGGAAATACTTTTTTATACAAGCAGAGAAATTAGTAATGATGACTGCAGGACTAGGTTTAGAGAAAATTATGTCAGATGTTAAGAATAACAGTAGTCAACTGGATAATATATCAGAAGATAATTTAATAAGATTATGTAAAAATGTTAATATCTTAATGTTGCAATATGGAACTGTTAATAAAAAAACACATTATTTTAGGAATTATTTAAATAGAGCACCAAAAACCCTCAAGGAAATGATAAAATTAAATAAGAATCTACCCTCGGATAAAAAATGGAGGCTGCTAGCACCCCAAAAAGCAATTTACCATATGTATGGGAAAGATGGTGAATATAATCTTAAATTTGTGTCAGCTGACGGTTTCTTTGAAGCGGTTTATAATAAGAGTGGTAAGCTTTTAACACAGTCAAATGATGGTGTTAATATGGGTACATATAACTATGCTGACCCAGAAACTAATGTTTTACAGCATGCAAATTTAGATGTTCTTCCATATTACTCATATGGGAATGTTACAGGGGTTCCAAAACCAAGTAAACTTGGTGCATATGCAAACTTAGATAGATATAAAGCTAATATTGATGCTCAAAATCACTACAATGCTGTTTATAATCAAGTAAAATAGTCATAGGTAAAATATTGGGTAAACTTGTTAAAAAGAAATCATTCAACTCTGCAGCCTTGTGTCACCGATTTGAAGTGAATACAAATAAATGTTCCCATCTTAAAATAATAGTTCACAGCATCTTCCTTTGATAAGGTTGATATAAAAATCTCCTCCTTGACAATTGTTATTTGTAATTCTTGCCAAGAAGGAGTATTTCCTTACCGCCATACACAAGATTATTTTCATCCGGGGGTGCGGACATAAAGTTGGACACTATTGGTACTCTGCAAGGAGTATTTTCTATGTCTCATACATAAAATTTATTACAGCGTCTAAGTTTCTGTTAGTTAATCTGGTGTACTCTAATCTACTTTTGGCTTAACATAAATGATTCTGCGATCCTTATCCCCATTTCAGGAGATAAACAGATTCTATTTATATCCTTATTATCGCTAGTACTCATATAATACAATAAATCCTTTGAAACCCAAAACATATCATAAGTATTGATAACCTCTATAGGCTTTTGAGTCATATCACCATTAGGGTACACAGGCCTTTTTTGTTCCAACCAAATTCCTTCAATATCACCTATTTTAATTTCTTTGTAATTACATTTAGATTTTTTTAGATATTCAATAGATTTGTAGTACTTATCGGTTGATTTAAATGCACACAAAATTATTTCACCATCTGAACTAGAGTATTTTCCACCTGCATATCTTGAGGGATTATACTCTTTTAGCTTTTCTAACTCAGAGTCATTGAGAATAGCTTTTTTGCATATTGAACTAATTCTTTCATTTGTTTCATAACTAATATCCTTTCCTAAAAACAATCCTATATTTTTACCTAATAAACTAAATCCGTCAGGCAGAGTACTTGGAAAAATAACTTTGAACCCGACTTTTTGCTCTAAATCACTATCATTTAAATCTGTTGGCATTCCGAAACCGTCATTTAGTAAGGGCACATCCTGTCCTTTTTCTATAATTTCACCATTATCATTTATAACAAAAATTGTTTTTATTGTATTGATAGTGTTAGTAGCAAATACCCTAGCTTCTGGAAAAATAATAACTGATAAGCTACAAAATATAATCAATCCACACATAAAGTTAACTATTAGCTTTAAAGGTTTATTACGGTTGAAACATATCTTGCTACTTCTACTATGGACTTTTTTTTCAGTATTACTTAAGTTATCTATAACTCTAGCAAAAACTTCGTCGCTAGGGTCATAGTTGTTTAGTCTCATGGTTAAAGAATCTTCAATCACTTTATCTATGTCGAGTCTATTCATTATTTAAACACTCCTTTTCTAAATTTTTAACACCAGAATAATCAGTGCACATATATTTATCAAGAGCCTTACCAATCAGCTTTCTGGCAGTATGCAATCTTGATTTTACTGTACCTTGAAAACAATTCATTATCTCTGATATTTCTTTAATGGATAACTGATTGTAATAGAAAAGAATTACAGTAGTTCTATGTGTAATATTTAATGTCTGCAGAGCTTCATTTACTTTTGTATGAATTTCTTTCTGTAAGATTGAGCTTTCAGTATTCTCATGTGATTTCAACAATTCAATTTCTAAAATACTGGTTTCATTTAGCAGTACATTTTTACATTTACTAGTTATTCTCCATCCCATTCTCACGAGAATACTGTAGAACCAGCTATTAAAAAGTTCTGGATTCTTTAAGCTTTTAATCTCTAAAAAGCATTGTGTAAAAGCTTCTTGAACAATGTCTTCAGCTAATTGCTTATTTCCTGCTATAAAGAAAGCAGTTCGGAAAGCCTTTTGTCCATATATTTTATATAACTCAGTAAATGCCTCAATATTGTCAAGTTGGCATTTCTTTATAATTTCTGTATTTTCCATTCAATATCTCCTTCCATAATTTTGGAGCTCCTTATCTATATAAGAGACAAAAAAATAAAAAAGGTTCAATAATTTTGTTTGCTATATATTTTATGAAACTAATATTTGTATTTGACATGCTTTAGGTATATATTACCATGAAAAGTACAATAAAGGTATTTTAACCGACATACATAAAAGTAGAGCCGGGGTGGTTATGACTATTTGTAGCAATTAGCTGTTCAATAAAATTATAGAGAAAATCTTCTGTTTAATATAAGTCATTTAAAATGACAAAATAAATTGACATATATACATAAAACTGTTAAAATGTAAAAGTAAATATATTTACTACTTCTGTTTAAAGCCTAATGGAGCTATTAGTGATTATTATGTTGAGGATTTTGATAAAGAGTTTGTGTCATTAAATAATAGCAAAAAGATGCAAGGTAACAGTATCTTCAGTACAGTAATTATGATAATAACCTATTTGGCTTTATGTAAAAAAACTTTGATTAAACTTCAGGTGTGAAAACAATTAACAACAAAAAAAGTTTTAAAGATGTCTAAAAAAAATTAGCGAATAGGAGAGTAAAATGAAAAAAGTAGATAAGCATTCATGGCCCATCTTAATAATTTCCGATCAACTTGGTATGAAAAATGATACAGGTAAATGGTTGGATAGGTTAGTGGAAATTCTTCATGTTGAGCAGAACTGCTCAACAATACTTTCATCCTCGTATAGTGATGCATGTGATATTATCAAATCGAGGGAAGATTTGGGTACGATTTTATTGGATTGGGATCTTCAAAACGATGGTAAGAAGACAAGCATAAAGAATAGAATGTGGTTAAAAGATAAAATTCCAAAATATGAACAAAATGGTTTAGATCAAATTCATGAATATCCAATTGCTTTAGTAGAACTAATCAGAAAGTACAATCACTACATACCGATCATGTTAATGACTGTGCAAGGGACTGTAGAGGATATTCCAAATGCTATTTTCAGTAAAGTTAATGGGACAATATGGAAGTTTACAGACACTTATGAATTTCTATCAGGAAGAATTGAAAGGAGTGTTATTGATTATTCAAAAAACGTTATACCGCCGTATTTCAAGGAATTAATCAACTATGTCAATGAATATAAATATGCATGGCACACACCGGGTCATATGGGTGGTCAAGGATTCCTTAGAAGCCCTTCCGGAACAGCTTTTCACAAGTTTTTTGGAGAGGACGTTCTAAGGGCGGATTTATCGGTATCTGTTCCTGAACTGGGTTCTCTACTGGATCACAGCGGATTGGTTGGAGAAGCCGAAGGATATTCGGCCAAAGTATTTGGAGCAAGTGAAACATTTTATGTTCTGAATGGTACATCAACAGTTAATCAGATTATTTGGAGAAGTGAAGTATCTGCAGATGAAAGCACTCTTGTTGATCGTAACTGCCATAAATCTTTAAATTACGCAATGGTCATTACCAATGCCCGTCCGGAATATATGATACCAATGAGAAATAAAATGGGAATCATAGGGCCTGTGGATTTCAGCAAAATTCCACATGATACACAGGACTATTATAAGATGTCAGCTTTAACCAATTCAACCTATGATGGTGTTTGCTATAATGCAGTAAAAGTTGCTGGAAAATTGGAGTGCGCTCAAAACTGGCACTTTGACGAAGCTTGGTATGCCTACGCTAAATTCCATCCGGTTTATAAAGATCATTTTGCAATGGATGTGGCACCGCAGGATAAAAAATTAATATTTGCTTCCCATTCTACGCATAAACTCCTTACTGCCTTTTCGCAAGCATCAATGTTACATATTAAATTACCTCAAAATATCTTGGAAAACCAAGATGAAAAAGAGCTGTTTACAACCCGTATGAACGAGTCTTATATGATGCACAATTCAACATCACCTCAATATAATATGATTGCCTCCCTTGAAGTTGCTTCGAAAATGATGGCAGATAACGGAGATATTATTTTTGATGATATAATTAAAGAATCTATTGAACTTCGACGCAAGATACAGTCTATACAAAATGAACAGGCTAATCGACCTGATACTGAAAAGAATTGGTTCTTTGGATTATGGCAGCCGAATATTTTTGATAGCGATAAAACTGATGAAGAACTAACTAAGCAGGAAAATTGGATTATTGGTCCTGAAACTAAAGAATGGCATGGTTTTGATATCAGTGATTCCTATGCAATGTTGGATCCCACAAAGTTGACATTTACATGTCCCGGCTTTGATGCCAATAATGGACTTAAGGATGGTATAAAAATTGCTATTCCGGCTGCAGTTGTAACTAATTATTTAATAGATAAGGGCATTGTGTGCGAAAAAACCGACTATTATTCCTGGTTGCTACTCAACTCAATAGGAACGACGAGAGGGAAACAAGGTACTTTGATTGCCGAGCTATTAAAGTTTAAGCAGCTTTATGATTCAGGTGCTCTATTATCTGAAGTATTCCCAGCTCTTGTTGAAAAGTATCCTGAAAAGTATGAGAATAAGACTCTGAAACAACATTGCGGAGATATGCACAAGTTGATATGTGAGCTGAAACTTATGGATGACATGGCTAAAGCCTTTGAATATATTCCGAAGCAAGTCTTTACACCAGCAAAGGCATATAGTGGAGTTGTTAAAAGTCAAGTCATGTATAAAACACTAGATGAAATTAAAGAAATGCTTAAGGAAAAAGACAAGGATTGTGTTGCCGGCGTAATGATAGTACCATATCCACCGGGAATTCCTATGTTGATGGGCGGGGAATCCTTCAAATATGTTTATAAAGATTATAAAAATAAAGATAAAGAAGAGTGGGACGAAAAAACAGCAGTATTGGATTATTTAATTAAACGCCAGACTTTTGAAAACGAATTCCCAGGGTATGAAGGAGATATTCATGGTATAGAGAGGGAAATTGGAGAAGATGGAAAGACATATTTTAAAACGCTGGTATCAACGATAGAAAGGTAGGAACTAATTATGTGTACAACAATGATTGTAGGAAAAAATGCAACAAAGGATGGCTCAGTTATTGTCGCTCATTCAGACGATGATATAGATGATGGCCGCATTATCAGAGTTCCATCGTTAGATATGCCCACCAGGAATGTTTATTACGATAACGCCAGTTTGGGCTTAAATCCTCTATATAATTCCACTGAAATAAGAAGATATATAGGTAAAGATCGTGGAGATGGATATGACACCTTGGATGAAGGTTATGCACCAAGTGTGCCTCTTGGCAATATTCCTGGTCATAATGGCAGTACTTATGCTTATTTTGATTCAAGCTATGGCATTATAAATGAAAAAGGCCTGATGATCGGGGAATGTACCTGTGGTGCAAAATGTACACCTGAGCCAGATCCAAACAAGAGGATTTTTTATAGTGCAGAACTGTCAAGAGTGGCTTTAGAACGCTGTACAAAGGCTCGGGAAGCAGTTGAACTGATTGGCAATTTAATTTTGAAATATGGTTATTATGGTACTGGTGAAACGCTTTTACTAGGCGATGCAGATGAAGGTTGGGTTATGGAAATGTGTGCCTATGAGGAGGATGGGACTTCGGGTATATGGGTTGCGCAACGAGTTCCTGACGATGAAATCTTTGTTTCTGCCAATGAATTCAGAATAAGAGATATTTATAAAAATCAAAAAGACCAAAAGCAATTGAACCAATTGGAACCTGGCTATTTTAATTCATTAAGTGAAACAGGGGAAGAACGCACCGATTTAATTTACTCATCAAATCTATTTGCTGCATGCCAAAAAGCAGGCTGGATTAAGACGGAAGATTCAATTGACTGGCTTCCAACCGTTTCTTACGGCGAGTATGCTCATCCGTACTATTCTTTGAGAAGAGTATGGCGTGCTTTTTCAAAGGTTGCTCCACTTTTAAATTTACCTGCAAAGGTAGAAGACGGCTATACACGTGCATATCCGTTTTCAGTTAAACCTGAGGAAAAACTATCTGTTTTAGCAATAGCTGACATATACAGAGATAGTTATGAAGGGACTGAGTTTGATCAGACGATTGGGGTAGGAGCAGGGCCTTTTAGAAATCCTGTAAGGTATGAGGTCAATCCTGACAAGGGCGATTCCAATAATTTAAATGTTTATAAGCCTGTTGGAGCATGGGAAAGAACTATTTCGGTATACCGCTGTGGTACCCTCTGGATTAATCAGGGTATGTATGTCAATAATCAGCAGGAAGCAATTTCCTGGATTGGTCTGGATCGTCCTGCTACAAATTGCTTAATGCCTATCCATAGTTCAGTGCCGAAGCTGCCTTCAAAGCTGGAGACTATGAATCTTCTTGAGTTTGAATTTAACGGAGACAGTGCTTGGTGGGCTTTCAATTTTGTGGCTAATTACGTTAATTTAAATTATCAGTATATGATGCGCGATCTAAAAGTTCTTCAGCAAAAACTTGAACGTGAAGCTGAAGAAACAGTACAAAAATTAATCGGTGAAAAATGCATGGATGAGCTCAATAAATTCAGTAACAGTCATTTTGAAAAAGTTGTGAAAGAGTGGTGGCAATTGGCAACCAGACTTATAGTCAAATATAATGACGGTTGCACTACCACAGGGCCAACCTCAATCATGAACAGGATTGATTATCCAAAGGCATGGCTTTCCAAGGCGGGTTATTTTGAAGGCCCTACGCAGTACTAAAACAGAGGAGGCAAGAGCATGACAGAAGCTACAGGAATTAAAGAGTTATTTGGCTGTGATGATGTATATGAATACTTCAATGGAATAACCAGATTAGACCACCCATCCGGTAATCAAAATCCTGATGATGATAGGAATGAAGACCCGGTTAGGGCTTATGTAATCAGTGAAGCAAAAAAGATTAAAAATACACAGGTTGTTTTATACAACGATAAGGCTACAGAATTAGGCCAAAGAGATATTGTATTACTCCGCCCAGGTACGGGGGATTACATAGATAAGAAACCAATTATCCTGCAGGGTCATATGGATATGGTTTGCAATCCGGACAACATGGAATTCCCGTTAAGTCTTTCCATAGTGGAAAAAGATCAGGCCTTATGGCTGAAGGCAAAGGACAAAACAGGAAGAGATTCCACTCTTGGCGCAGATGATGGTATAGGTGTAGCAACAGCACTTGCGCTGCTTAAGGATGAAAGTCTTGAAAAGTATCCTATAGAATGCCTGTTTACTGTTCAGGAAGAAACCGATATGGGCGGTGCAATGGACTTTGATATAAATTATTTAAATGGCGATAAGATGTTGAATCTGGATTCGGAAAATCTTCCAATTATTATTTATGGAAGTGCTGGTGGGTGTGATACGAAATATACCCGCAAAAGTATGACGACGAGTTTACCACTGAATATGGCGTGGGTTAAACTGGAAATTAAGGGCTTGAAAGGCGGTCATTCAGGTATTGACATAAACAAGGGTCGATTGAATGCCATTAAAGCACTTGCAGTATTTCTACACAATAATTTTAATCAATTTTCTTTTCTACTTCAAGGCTTTGACCGTCTGGATTCAAAAACAGACAATTCAATCCCGGCCGATGCCAGCGTAGTTGTTAGTGTTCAGAAATATCTGGCACAAGTTCTGGTTGATGCATTCAACAAATATGCATCAACCTTAAGGGATGAGGAGCAATTATTAAAGCCAGATCAATATCAAACTGAAGTGTTGTCATTAGGAAATCAGGAGTGCTTAGATATTGAAGGAACACAAATTTTCATTAATATTTTAAATGACCTGCCAACTGGTGTCATCTTGGAACAGGAAGGTTTGGTTATTACTTCCACTAATTTGTTTCAAGCCAATATAAAAAAACTAAGTACTGGCTGGGATATTGAAATTGGCTCTTCCAACAGAAGCTCAGATAACGAATCCTTTTCAAAACTGCTTGACCAGCTCGAGAAAACTGGTGAGAAGTATGGTTTCTATGTTGATCTGAAAATTGACAGCTATCCTATGTGGCAACCGGATGAAAACAGCCAGCTACTCAAATGTGCTAAAGAGGTTTATAGTGAAGCCTATGGTACCCAATATAAAGCTGAAGTTATCCATGCGGGACTTGAATGTGCTGCCTTTGTTGAAAAATATAAAGATGCGGGTAAAGAGCAGGTAGATAAAAAGTTGGAAGCAGTAGCTTTAGGACCAACTATCCAGAACCCGCACACACCAAATGAGGTTCTGTTATTGAAAGATGCTGATGATAATCTAGTGGTTAAGACTTTCTATAATTGTGTTAAGCAATTAATTGAAAAGGTTATGAATTCATAGAGCTCATACCGACCTCCATTATTTAAAGTAATGATATATAGTTTAATCAAAAGAGGATGTTGCAAAACAAAAAATATGATATTTCAACGGTAAACTGCTTAAATAGTACTCCCGTGCAGTATATATCTATGGCTAGCTCACGAAATTGACGCTGAAATAGTTGCGGTTCAGAACAAGCACTTCCGCCGACCGTATTACACTCGACATCCT
>JAEZRV010000001.1 GCA_023444055.1 Bacillota bacterium | reverse complement strand
GCAAATATCAAGTACGGTGCTTCGCAGCCATAGGATTATGCAGGGTATGCAGTATGTATACAATGCTAGTTTGCTGGATTTGGAGATAGTTTTTGTTTATGGGATTTTTCAAAATATACTGGGTACTGACAGAACTTTGAAGCCTAATTTGTGCGGTATACTCAGAAAGGTGCTTTCAGAAATTAGACAAAAAGGGGTATTTCAGCTTTTGATGCAGACGGCAAGCCCTGTGGAAGTTGATGGAAACAAAATGTTTTTATGATACAGGAGAGTATTGTAGTCATATTAATTTTTTGCGATATTGGCTTGAGAGTAGAATGGGTTGCAAATATATAATTTTGCAGTAGTTCCATCTGTTCAGACTTGTTAGAGCAATTTATAGTGGCTAATCCCTTGTGAACAGTGGCTTTTACAATATTTTAAAGTTTTTGTTTTTTTAAATATGCGTCTATAGAAATAAAAATCCTTCAATCCTAATATTAGCTTTTGAAATATCAGGTTTGAAGGATTTACACTACGGTGTTTGTTCAAGCATTTAGCAATAATCAAACAAATAGGATTTTTATTTATTTTTCATATACTTATTATCTATATTTTGCAAAGTAGATTGTATCAAAACAAACTGGTCGAACCTAGAACAAAGTGCAAGTTTTTTTATATTCTGTGGATTAAATTTATCTTCTTCAGTAATACTATAAATTTTACTTTTCTCATTTTCATCAAGATTAATAAAATAATAGTAATTTTTTTTACAACCTGTACCTATTACAAATAAATTGGATGACCATGCTTTATTTTTGAATCCATTTTTTCGCAATTCTAAGTTTATCCTTATTAATTCACTTGAATCATCGAAAAGTGAATTATACACATTAGGATATTTGTGTTTGTCCGCAAATGGATTAGTCTCAATTAAGTTTTTATATGAATCCGTTAACTTAATATTCAATTCATTTTCAATCTTTGCAATCTCTTCTTTAATCATTCTAGTCACCTCTATTTAACAAAATTTTCACCAAACAATTTGATACTTATCTCCGCATATTCTAGAACCACATCCTTTGTTATTTCTGAATCTTTATATCTTCCTCTTAATTCACTCCAAAACCTATTTAACTCTATATGTGTTTGACTATCCACACCAAATAAATTATATAAATTATTTGGGTCAAAACCTTTACCCATTAAGTGTGCATATTCTAAAGGTATTAAATGATGGACCTGTAATTTTTCTCCTTTATTTACTGCCTTCAAAAAGTTGTTGCTACTTTTCTTCATAAAAGTTCTAGACTCAGCACGTAAGACATCTTTCATTTTAGTACTTAGCTTTTCTCCCTTGTCTACAGCTAGTAGTGCTTTTTCAACATGTGTAAGTTTTTTTGTACCTTCAGCACCTTTTGCAATAATTTTTATGGTACGTCCACCACCAGTAGCACCTGGGATGAAAGTGCAAGCACCATCAGCACCTAATGCTGCCCAATTTGTCCAATCTGTTGGGTTTTTAATAATATCAACTATGTCCCATATAAAAAATCCGATATCAGCAAAAGTATCTACAATATTTCCAGTTGGGTCAATGTTATTAATTGGGTCACTATAGCAGTACGTATACAAATTCAAACTCAACGGATCACTATCTTTCCCCCAATAGCTATCCTCACTAATAAACCTACCAATAGTTGGGTCATAATATCTAGCCCTAAGATAAATAGTGCCTGTTTCCTTATCAAAGTACTCCCCACAATACCTAAATACATTGGTATCACTTGCATCTGGATTTTTCTCATTTCCAAAGGCATCGTAATCGTAATTCTTGGTTACAATTCCATCTGTTCCAGTTAATTGTACCACATCACCATGTCCATTGAATAGATAATATTGCTTTGTGCCTGCTGGGTTTTCAGCGTATAGTAGGTTAATTCCTCTTACATATTTGTTTGTTACATTTCCTGAAGCGTCTGTTTCCAGTGCTATCTGGTCGCCATCCCAAACGTGGTTTGTTTTTACTCCGCCCACGGTCTTTGAGGTGCGGAGTCCGTCTGCGTTGTAGGTGTATTCGGCTGTCGTGCCACCTGTCTCTGTTTTAATTAATTGGTTAAAGCCATTGTATTCATTAAATGTTACCTCATCAGCTACATCGGATGTTGCTGCTTCCAAAGTAGTTGTTTCTCCTGTTGCTGATGAAATAGTCTCTAGTGCCTTGTAGAGGGTGTTGCCGTTATTATCGTAGCAATATTTTGTGATTTCAGTTGTCTGCTCCGATGCATTTTTAGTTTCAGTTTTTAGCTTGTTATTTTTATCATATTCATATGAAGTTAATATTCCACCAACTTCCATTGTCTGGCGGTTGTTGCTGTCATCGTAGGTATATGATATTTCTGATTCATCACTAGGGCTTTCAGATGTTATTCTCCCTAGACCATCATAGGTGTATGTAGTTACTTTTCCTGTATTGTAAGTCTTTGATGCCTGATTTCCATTAAGGTAATAGGTATAAGCGTAAGCAGATAAAAATGATGTATCTTTTTTATTTGAAGAGTGAGTTAATTTATTAGCTAAATTGTATAGATAATATGCAATATTACCATTTGGGTAAGTGAGAGAATCTCTATTTCCATTTTCATCATATGTATAAGTTGCTGTAAGTACTC
>JAEZRV010000094.1 GCA_023444055.1 Bacillota bacterium | reverse complement strand
TTTGCATCTTTTGCTGTCCAGGTTACTTTTGTTTCTCCTATTGGATAGCTTTCTGGTGCATCACTTGTTACATTTACTTCAAAGATATCTGTTGCTGTTCCTACTCCTATATTAACAGGAGTTTTTAATGCTGTTGCTTCTGCTGTTACAGGTGCTGGTACTGTTAATTTAGGTTTTGTAGTATCCACTATTGTGATAATCTGCTTTCCTGTTGAAACATTACCATTTTCATCAGTTGCCGTCCATGTTACAGTTGTATCTCCTAACGGATAATCTGCAGGAGCATCATTTGTTATTGTTACTTTAAAAATATCTGCTGCAGCTGCTTTACCTATGTCAAGAGGTGTTCTCACTGCTGTTGCTTCTGCTTTTATTGCATCAGGTACTACTAGTATTGGCTTTGTAGTATCTTTGATAGTAATTCTTTGTTCTTTTGTTGTAACATTTCCATTTTCATCAGTTGCTGTCCATGTTACTACATAAGTTCCAACTGGATAGTCAGCCAATGCATCATCATCCAATGTCACTTTAAAGATATCTCTTGTTGTTGCTGATCCTGTTTTCACAGGTGTTCTTACAGCTGTTGCTTCCATTTCTATATCTTGAGGTATTATAAGCTCAGGCTTTGTAGTATCTACTACAGTAACAATCTGCTCATCTGTCATAACATTTCCATTTTCATCTGTTGCTGTCCATGTTATTTTTGTAGATCCTAATGGATAATCTTTCAGTGCATCGTTTGTAACTGTCACTTTAAAGATATCAGTTACTGTTGCTTGACCTATCTCTACAGGTGTTCTTATTGCTGTTGCTTCATAAGTTATATCAGCAGGTGCATCTATCTTTGGCTTTTCATAATCTGTTATTTTAATTCTCTGCTCTGCTACTGTAACATTTCCGTTTGCATCGGTTGCTGTCCATGTTACCACAGTTATCCCTATTGGATAATCCTTAGGCGCATCATTTGTAACCTCCACTTCAAAGATGTCAGTTGCTGTCGCTTGACCTATATCTACAGGTGTTCTTACTGCTGTTGCTTCTTTTTCTACATCCTCTGGTACAATAAGCACTGGCTTTGTAGTATCTACTATTGTTATAGTCTGCTGTGCTTTTGAAACATTTCCATTTGCATCAGTTGCCGTCCATGTTACAGTCGAATCTTTTATAGGATAGCTTTCTGGTGCATCACTTGTTACATTTACTTCAAAGATATCTGTTGCTGTTCCTACTCCTATATTAACAGGAGTTTTTAATGCTGTTGCTTCTGCTGTTACAGGTACTGGTACTGTTAATTCAGGTTTTGTTGTATCCACTATTGTGATAATCTGCTCCCCTGTTGTAACATTTCCATTTGCATCTTTTGCTGTCCAAGTTACTTTTGTATCTCCTATTGGATAGCTATCTGGTGCATCACTTGTTACATTTACTTCAAAGATATCTGTTGCTGTTCCTACTCCTATATTAACAGGAGTTAGTATTGCTGTTGCTTCTGCTTTTACAGGTGCTGGTACTGTTAATTCAGGTTTTGTAGTATCCACTATTGTGATAATCTGCTTTCCTGTTGAAACATTACCATTTGCATCAGTTGCCGTCCATGTTACAGTTGTATCTCCTAATGGATAATCTGCAGGAGCATCATTTGATATCTTTACTTCAAAGATATCAGTTGCTGTTGCTTTACCTATATCAATAGGTGTTCTCACTGCTGTTGCTTCTGCCTTTATATCCGCAGGTACTGTTAATACTGGCTTAGTAGTATCTACAATCGTTATACTTTGCTCTTCTGTTGAAGAATTGCCGTTTACATCAGATGATGTCCACGTTATTTTGTTCTCTCCAATTGGAAGAGTAACCTTTTCTTGTAATGTAACCTCATTGCCACTAAACACTTCGGCAAAGACAGGAAAAGCTCCAGGTATAGAGTACTTGAGATCAATATCAAAGATATCTCTTGCATCTGCTTCTATGGTTACTTCTGTTCCTATAGCTGTTGCTTCCTTTGTAATAATAGGATCATGTACATTTATTACTGGACTTGTAGTATCAACTATTGTTATAGTCTGCTGTGCTGTTGAAACATTGCCATTTTCATCAGTAGCTGTCCAGGTTACTACAGTAGACCCTAATGGAAAATCTATTGGTGCATCATTTAATATTGACACTTTAAAGATATCAGTAGCTGTTGCTTGCCCAATATCTACAGGTGTTCTTACTGCTGTTGCTTCTGCCTTTATATCCGCAGGTACTGTTAATACTGGCTTAGTTGTATCTTTTATCGTGATTTTTTGTTCTTTTTCTGTAACATTTCCATTTTCATCGGTTGCTGTCCATTTTACTATATTAGTACCAACTGGATAGTCAGCCAATGCATCGTTTTCCAATGTCACTTTAAAGATATCTCTTGTTGTTGCTGATCCTGTTTTCACAGGTGTTCTTACAGCTGTTGCTTCCATTTCTATATCATTAGGTACTATAAGCTCAGGCTTTGTAGTATCTACAACCGTAATTTTCTGTGATGGTATTGGTATAGAAACATTTCCATTTTCATCCGTTGCTGTCCATTTTACCTCAGTAGTTCCTATTGGATAATCTATAGGTGCATCATTTGAAACTGTTACTGCAAAAATATCATATGATGTCGCAGCCCCTATGTTTACAGGTGTTCTTATAGCAGTAGCCTCTACTTCTATATCTTTAGGTGCTGTTATTAAAGGCCTGCATTCATCAAATATTGTAATTCTCTGTACAGCTGTTGTAACGTTCTCATTTGCATCTATTGCTGTCCATACTACTTCAGTAGTTCCTAACGGATAATCTGTAGGTGCATTATTAGTGATATTTACATCGAAAATATCATTAGCTGTTGCTTTTCCAATATCAACACGAGTTCTTCTTGCTGTTGCACCTGTACTTATATCCTCTGGTACAATAAGCACTGGCTTTGTAGTATCTACAATTGTGATAATCTGCTTTCCTGTTGAAACATTACCATTTTCATCAGTTGCTATCCATGTTATCTCAGTCTTTCCAATTGGAAGAGCAACTTTATTACGTAATGTAACTACATTATCAGTAAATGCTTGAGGTTCAGCATTATCAGTTCCTGATAAAGAATACTTGAGATTAACTTTATAGATATCACTTGCTTCTGCGCCTATTTCAACTTCTGTATTTAAAGCAGTTGCTTCAACTGTTAAATCTTCTGATACCTTTAAGCTAGGCTTTGTAGTATCTGTAATAGTAATTTTCTGCTCTGCTGTTGAAACATTACCATTTTCATCTGTCGCTTTCCAAGTTACTATAGTAGTACCTAATGGATATACAGCAGGCGCATCATTTGTAACAGTAATTTTGAAGATGTCACGTGCTGATGCTTCGCCAATGCTTACCGGTGTGCCTATTGCAGTTGCCTCTGTTGTAATATCTTTTGGTGCTATCAGTTCTGGCTTTGTAGTATCTGTAATTGTAATCTTCTGTTCAGCTATTGTAGCATTTCCATTTTCATCAGTTACTGTCCATGTAACTGTAGTTGTTTTTACTGGATATGTAGCTGGTGCATCATTCTTAACAGTTACTTTGTAGATATCACTTGTAGTCGGTACTCCTATATTTACAGGTGTCCCTACTGCAGTTGCCTCTGTTGTGATATCTGCTGGCAATATTACTTCAGGTTTAGTTGTATCTTGTATTATAATATCCTGCACTGCTGTTGTAACATTACCATTCTCATCTGTTGCTGTCCATGTTACTGGTGTTGTGCCTAATGTATAGCTTACAGGCTTATCACTAGTAACAGTAACTTTGAAAATATCAGTTGCTGTTGCTACTCCAATATCTACAGGAGTATTGATAGCAGTTGCCTCTGCTATTTTTTTGTCTGGTATTACTAGTACAGGCTTTGTAGTATCTACTATTGTAATAATCTGATCCGCTGTTGTAGCATTTCCATTTACATCTGTCGCTGTCCATGTTACTTTTGTTTCTCCCAACTTATAATCTGCAGGAGCATTATTAGTAATAGTTACTTCAAAGATGTCCTCTGCTTTTGCTTCTCCTATATTTACAGGTGTTCCAATTGCAGTTGCTTCTGCTTTTATTGCTTCTGGAACTGTAAGTACAGGCTTTGTAGTATCTACTATTGTAATTTTTTGTTCTGCTGTTGAAGCATTTCCATTTTCATCTGTTGCTGTCCAAATTACAGTAGTTGTTCCCACTGGGAAATCTGCTGGTGCATTATTTGTTGTTGTCACCTTAAAGATATCACTTGTTGTAGGCGAACCTAAATCTACAAGTGTTCTAACTGCTGTTGCTTCCATTGTTATATCCTTAGGTGCAACTATAGTAGGTTTTGTTGTATCTACTATAATGACATCCTGCATTGCTGTTGATTCATTTCCGTTTGCATCTTTCGCTGTCCATTTAACGGGTGTTGTTCCTAATGTAAATCCACCTACTGGTGCATTATGTGAAGTAGTAACCTCATAAATATCACTTGTTTTTGGTGAAATTAAATTTACAGGTGTTTTTATTGCTGTTGCCTCAACTGTTAATGGTTCAGGTGTAACAATTTCTGGCTTTGTTGTATCTACTATTGTAATAATCTGTTGACCTTCAGTAAAATTACCATTTGCATCGGTTGCCTTCCATGTTACTGTTTTTGCTCCTAATGTATAGCTTTCAGGCTTATCACTAGTAATATTAACTGGGTAAATGTCAGTTGCCGTTGCTTGTCCTATTTCTACAGGTGTATTAATAGCAATCGCTTCCGCTGTTTTAGCTTCTGGAACTGTTAACACTGGTTTTGTAGTATCTACTATTGTAATATCCTGCTTTGCTGTTGAAACATTGCCGTTTTCATCAGTTGCTGTCCATGTTACAGTAGTTGTTCCCAGCTTATATTTTGCAGGAGCATCATTTGTAATAACTACTTTAAATATATCGCTTGCTGTTGCTCCGCCTATACTTACAGGTGTTTCCAATCCAATAGCTTCTGCTGTTACTGGTCCAGGTACCACTAGTACAGGCTTTGTAGTATCAGTTATAGTGATAATCTGTTCAGCAGTTGAAACATTTCCATTTGCATCTGTCGCTGTCCATTTAACTGTAGTAATTCCAACTGGATAATCTGCAGGTGCATCGTTTTTAAGCTCTACATCAAATATGTCAGTTGCTTTTCCATTTCCAATAATTACAGGTGTTTTTATTGCAGTTGCTTCCTTTGTTATTGGTCCAGGTATTTCCAGTAATGGCTTTGTCGTATCAGTTATAGTGATAGTCTGTTCAGCTGTTGAAACATTTCCATTTTCATCTGTCGCTGTCCATTTAACTGTAGTAATTCCAACTGGATAATCTGCAGGTGCATCATTCTCAATAGTTACCTTAAAAATATCAGTTGCTGTTGCTTCTCTAATATTTATAGGAGACCTTCTTGCTGTTGCTTCTGCTTCAATATTATCAGGTACTTTAAGTACTGGTTTAGTAGTATCTATTATTGTAATAACTTGCTCTTTTGTTGAAACATTTCCGTTTTCATCAGTTGCTGTCCATATTACAGTAGTTTTTCCAAGTGGATAAGCATCTGGTGCATTATTTGTAATAGTTACTTTAAAGATGTCTGTTGCTGTTGCTTGTCCAATATTTACAGGTGTATTTACTGATGTTGCTTCTGCTGTTATTGCTTCTGGTACTGTTAATACTGGCGCCGTAGTATCAACTATAGTAACAAGCTGCTCTGCTTTCGAAACATTTCCGCTTTCATCGGTTGCTTCCCATGTAACACTGGTAGTTCCAAGTGAATAAGCTTCTGGCGCATTATTTTTGGTAGTTACCTTAAAAATATCAGTTGCTGTTGCTTCACCAAGGTTTACAGGTGTTTTTATTGCTGTTGCTTCTACTTCTTTTGCTTCTGGTACTGTTAATACTGGCTTAGTAGTATCAATAATTGTTATCTGCTGTTGGCAGGATACACTATTTCCATTTTCATCAATTATATACCAGGTTATTATTGTAGTTCCTAATGGTAAATCAAGATATATACATTTTTTAACATCATTACTTACAGAATTAATGCTAACTACAGGTTCATTACCTGCTATAGATTCAATACCAAATCCAGATTCAGAATCTGGTGCATCACATGTGATAGTAACACCGAAGATATCACTTGCCTCTGCTTCTAAACGTACTCTTGTTTTTACACCTGTTGCTTCCATGATGATGTCTACAGGTACTCTTACTACTGGCTTTGTAGTATCTACTATAGTTACTTTCTGTACTCCAGTAGTAGCATTTCCGTTTTCATCGGTTGCTGTCCAGATTACTTCTGTAGTTCCTATCGGAAAGTCTGCAGGTGCATTATTTGTGATAGTCACTTTAAAAATATCAGTTGCTGTTGCTTGCCCAATAGCTACAGGTGTTCTCACAGCTGTTGCTTCTGTTTCTATATCAGCTGGTAAATTAAGTACCGGATTTGTGGTATCCTTAACTGTTACAGATTGAATTGCCGTTGCGGAGTTACCATTCTCATCTTTTATTTCCCACAACACTTTTTTTGTCCCTAATGGATATGATGCCGGTGCATCATTATGCATTTCATATTTAAATATTTCTTTTATTACCGGTTCTTCTAAAACTACAGGTGTCAATATAGCTGTAGCCTCAACTTCTAAATCCTTAACGGATATAACAGCAGGTGCAGTTGTATCCTTCACAGTAACCCTTTGTGTACCTGTTGCCACATTTCCGTTTGCATCAGTTGCTGTCCATGTAATAACAGTCTGTCCTAATGGGAAACCTTCCTGAACATTATTCTTAATTGTCACCCCAAAAATATCTGTTGCTGTCGCTTCACCTAGCGCTATAGGACTTATAACTGCTGTTGCCTCAGCATCAATTATATCATTAGGCACTTTCAGCTCAGGTTTTGTTGTATCTATTACAGTAATAGTCTGTGTTCCTGTGCTCACATTGCCATTTTCATCAGTTGCAGTCCAGTGTACCTTTGTAATACCTAAAGGATAATCTGCTGGTGCATCATTTACAACATTTACATCAAATAAATCTGTAACCGTTGGTTCTCCTATATCTATGATTGATCTTACAGCATTTGCTTCTACAGTCATATCAGGAGGTAAAGCCATTGATGGCTTTGTTGTATCAGTTACCTTAATGGTTATCATTTTAGTTTCAACATTTCCATTTTCGTCTGTAGCTGTTACAGTTACATCCGTTTTATTCAAAGGATAATCTGCAAGAGCATCATCTGATAATGTCACTTTAAATATGTCTGTTGCTGTAGCTTTGAAAGTAACAGGTGTTCTTCTGCCTGTTGCTTCTACATCTGTATTTCCAGTAATGGTTATAACAGGTTTTGTAGTATCAATAATTGTAATTTTCTGTACACCTTCTGTAACATTTCCATTTTCATCAGTTGCTGTCCAGGTCACTGGAGTAGTTCCTATTGGGAAATCAACAGGTGCATTATTTTTAACAGTTACATTAAAAATGTCTGTTGCAGTAGCAGTACCTATTGCAACTGGTGTCCTTATTGCTGTTGCCTCAACTTTTAAGTCTTGTGGTAATGTAAGTAATGGTTTTGTTGTATCCACAACATTAACAATTTGTTCTCCTGTGGATACATTTCCATTAGAATCTTTTACAGTCCATACTACTGTTGTTTTCCCTAAAGGAAAAATGTTATCTGTCGGAGCATTATTAGTAGTAGTTGTTTCAAATATATCATCTACTATTGGCGTACCTGTCTGTACAGGCGTTGTTCTTCCTGTAGCCTCAAAGGTAATATCAGCAGGTATTTCTATAACAGGCTTTTTCGTATCTGTTACAGTAATCTTTTGTATACCTTCTGTAACATTTCCATTTGAATCAGTAGCTTTCCATATTACTTTAGTTGTTCCAACACCGAAATCTGCTGGTTTATCACTTTTTATAGTTACAGGGAATATATCTGTTGCTGTTGCCTCACCAATATTTAGCTTCATTCTTCTAGCATCAGCTTCAATAGTAATATCATCAGGAACATTCAATACTGGCTTTGTAGTATCTACAACATTAACCTTTTGAATACCTGTGGAAACATTGCCATTAGCATCTGTAGCCCTCCAAGTTACCTCAGTTAATCCAATAGTGAAATCCGCTGGTGCATTGTTTTCTACCTTTACAGTAAATATATCTGTTGCTGTTGCTGTGCCTATAGCTATAGGTGTTCTTAATCCTGTAGCTTCATATTTAGTAATATTAGCCGGAAGTATTAGTACAGGTTGTGTTTTGTCTTTTATTGTTACATACTGTTCTGCTGTAACACTATTTCCATTTTCATCTATAGCAGTAAAGGTTACTTTTTGATTTTCTCCTATAGGGAAACCAGCTAAAGGTGCATCATTTGTAATAGTTACACTAAAAATATCCTTTGCATCTGCTGGCCCAACTACCACCGGTGTTAGTATGCCAGTTGCTTCTTTAACAATAGTACCTTGTACGGTAAGTAATGGTTTAGTTGTGTCCGTTACCGTAATAGTCTGAACACCCTCGGTTTTATTTCCAACTGAGTCCACTGCAACCCACTTAACATATGTATCTCCAACTGGGAAGCCTTCTTTAGGAGCATCGTTGGTTAGTTCTACTTCTGATATGTCGTCTACTGTTGCAGTTCCTATCGTGACAGGTGTTTTTCTCGCTGTTGCTTCGATAGTAATGTTCTGTGGAACTTTAATAACTGGTTTAGTTTTGTCAATCTTAACATTAACCGTCTCTTTTGGGGAAACAAAACCTAATTTGTCTACAGCCCAGAAAATAACTGTTTTTTCGCCTTCGTAAATTAATGGAAACTTAGCAAAATCTTCTTCAACTTTTACTTCTGTTCCAGTTTCACCAATTTTGTAATAAATCTCCTTAACACCAGAATAAGGATCTGTTGCTTTAATCGTTAACTCTGCATTTGAATTAATCCATCCATTTGCATTTGGACTTGGATGAAGTTCATTTGTTAAAGTTGGAGCACTTTTATCAATATTAACAGTGAGCGATTTTGCTTGCTCTGCATTACCGGCTTTATCTACAGCCCAATAACTTATTTGTTTAACTCCTTCTGTTTCAATGTTTGCTGTAAAACTACTTTGCTCTGTCTTTACAGGTGTTTCATCATTAATGGTATAGTATATTGCATCAATACCAGAAACATTGTCAGTTGAACTAAAATCAATTTTAACTGTATCATTATTCCAACTTTCATATACTGGGGTTGTTGCTACAGCAGTTGTAACTGGTGCAGTTTTGTCTATATTGATAGGTCCAAATGTTACACTTGCATAATTATTTACTGCATCTACTGCTGTACCTGTAGAACTTTGGTTTTGTTTCTCTTCTGTAAAAACCTGGGCTTCTGTACATGATTTTATTGCTGATAAACTGTCCTTAGCAGTGTAAGATACTGTTACAGGTTCCTTCGCCCATGTTCCGGCAATATAATCTGTACCATTTGTATTTTTTGCACTTACTGTAATAATTGGTGGCGTAACGTCGGTTATTTTAGCACCAACTGTTGCTACCTCTACATTAAAAGTTACAGAATTTATTTCAGAAATGCTAGCAACTACCTTCAATGTTTCTTTTATTCCTGCATTCATTGAATATAGCTCATATCCTTCTCCTAGATAAGATGCCTCAGTATTTGCAGCTGATGCCATACCGTTTACATCAGTCATAACTGTAATGCTTTTACTATTAAGGCCTCTCATTGAAGCATAAATTTGCGTGTTATTTGTAACATCAAATTTAACAGGGACACCCTCAATTGGATTTCCTGCAGCATCCCTTACAATAACCGTTTGTGGAATCATATATCCACTTCCACCCGGGACTATTGAATCTGCTTGAATTAGTCTCATCTGTTGTTTTAGTGGAGAAACCGCATAGATTGTTCCCACAGGCTCTGTTGCGGAATATACTTCAGTGTAATTGATTGTTACTGCGAAAAAAGCTGACAGTATCATCAATACACAGAAGTAACTAAATAACTTCTGTTCTCCAAAGCACCTATTCATTTTTAGAAATAGTGTCTTTAAATGTTTCATTTTTCACTCCTCCATCGAATTTTTGTAAAGTCAATTACAATTCTATTGACTTTCCTGATCAGGTTTTTCTTATTTCAAAAACTTTAATTTTTCTCTTTGAAGCCGACACCCCCTTTCAAGTTAACCTCCTCCATATCTAAAAGGTGTTTTTTACTACCAAATTACAACTCATTTTAAATTTTTATTATAAAACTATTCAAATTTTTTCCAATTGTGGTTGTTAATTTTATACGATAATTTACTATATTAATAAAAACACTTAATATATCTAAAATTTGACATCCTATTTCTTGTAGCAAACGCTTTTTTGTTACATAAATTGTAAAAATATTATTTTTTTACTCGGTATAACAAAGTAATTTATCCACAACTAAATATATATCCAAAATTTCACCAACTACGGAGGTTTACACATGGGAACAAATGATGACATCACAGTGGAAAATTGCAGAAAGCTATTAAGAAGAGCCGCATGGAGAATACAGTATAAAAGCCGTATAAAGCAAATGCGAGAACATCAAATGCTTTTTGAAGATCAGGCATCTGATATCGGATTTGAAACAGAAATTATATCAAAAATTTTTGTAGACAGCCTATTAAATACGATTCCATGGGAAAAATGCAGGTTTATTCTGGAAAAAACAATCATCTATGGAATGACGGAAAAGGAAGTAGCTAATCAATTACATATTACACAACAGGGGGTGAATAAATGGAAAAAAAAGGGGCTAGAACTATTACGGGAGACGCTGCTGAATTTAGACATATAGTGAGTCTAGCTAAACAGGGTGATAAAAATTCTATGGATGAAATTCTAGAATTGTTTGCTTATGACATCGAGTATCTGTCAAAGTACATAATGTTACCTCGAGAAGATGCTATTCAATCACTTAAAACAGAATTAATTAGTATCATATGTAATGTAATCTAAATTTAGTCAGTAATCTGAATTAGTCACAGGTATGATGTTGTGGTAAATTATATTATTTGTCCGCCCCCCAAGAATCTAATCTTGGGGGCTTTTTTATGTACTATAGCGGCATTACTTTATTTGCACTTACCTGTTGTACCAAATATTCATGTGTAATACTATCCATCCTTTACTATCTCTTCCCTAATTTCATTAATCCTGAGATGAGCTTGTTTTGTACTCTCTTCCACTCGTGCCAGTCTATCAGCATGGTTATTTACAGTCCGATTTAGGCATTTCAGTTCAAGTAATGTAGTATCACCACTGCGCTTGATGTAGTCAATATCTACCTTAAGTTGTCCTGCTTCAACTCCACTTTGTTTTGACTCAGTTTTTATCCTAGCCTGCATCGTTAGATAGCCAAATACAGTTCCACAAATCGCTGCCACACATGTAATAATAACGTTTACCTCCATTTTCTACACACCTTCTCTCTTTATAAAGTATAAAAGGACTACCTATTTATTAGTAATCCTAGCTCCTCATATAACAATCACATTTTTAAACATAATAATTTTTTATATAAGAGGTAGTCATTTTCTTGCCTTGTTATAAGTATTATTTAATGAGATTAGGTTTTATCACACTATATTATTAAAAAAATGTAAGTAAATGATATTGTATTTAAAGTATTATTTTTAAAGTAGCCTCTACTATAGCCCTTTGCTCATGATTTCAGTACCGATCTCTGCAAATATTGGAGCAGCGGAAGTTCCTCCACTTTTACCATCTTCAATAAATATTGCAACGGAGTATTTTGGTTCTTTTGCAGGAAAATAACCTGCAAACCATGCTTGAGTTATTTTTTCCCCATCAATATATTGACCGGTTTCAGCACTTCCCGTCTTTCCGCCGGCGCCTCCGTATCCATCCAAATTTGCCTGATTACCTGTTCCTGAACTTATAACCCCCTCCATAAGATGCTTTATCTTTTCAGCTGTTTCTTCGGATATAACCCGAGATTGATTTATATTTTTTAAATCCCTTACTTTATTGCCAACATCATTTACTACACAGTCGACAACATTAATATTATTCCTAATTCCACCATTAGCTATCGTAGCCACTAAATCAGCAATTTGAACTGGTGTTGCCATAATTTGTCCCTGCCCTATTGAAATATTCGCCACATCTCCAGGATTCTTTATATCTGATAATTTAGAGACAAATCCCTTTGCCTCATCTATTCTTTGTAATGACAATCCAGTATTTTTGCCAAGTCCAAAGGTATCACACATTGTTAATATAGGTTCAGCCCCTAAATCGAGTGCCATATTTATAAAATATGAGTTACAAGAAACAGCAAGAGCAGTGTTCATATCAAGAGTTCCGTGTCCTCCCTTATTATATGAAGAACACTTAAATTCTTTATCTCCAACCTGAATATATCCTGGACAGTTATAAATCATATTATAGCCTGGATTCTTTTCGAGCATTGCAGCCAAGTCAATTAACTTGAAAACAGAGCCTATATTATATTGTGCTACTGCCCTATTAAACAATGGCCTTTTATTATTTGTTAAATATTTTTCTATATCATTAGGATCAAAATCTGGTTTACTGCAAATAGCAACTATATCACCGTTCTTGATATTTTCAACTACTATTGCACCTGTTAAGCCTTTTTTATCTAGTGTTTGCTCAATTATATTCTGGATGTGATAGTCAATAGTAAGTTTTATATCAAGTTTTTTATTACTTTCATCTTTTATAATCCTGTACCCAAGCCCCTTTAACAAATCATTATTGCCATCTGTAATTACAGCCAACATTTCCTGATTGCCATAGTTTAAAGTTTTTTCATATAGTTTTTCCAATCCATTGCTTCCAATATCATCTACCTTATTTAAGTAACCCAGTAAATGCTTAGCTTTTGTGTCTGTGTTATATCTTTTAAGTGAATTTATAAATGAAACGCCTTCTATTTTCATATCTGCAAGGATAGTCTTTGTTTCACTATCAATTTCAACTAAAATAGGTGTATTGTATCTTAAAATTTTTTCCTTTGTTTTATCTTCATCTAAACCTACAAGCCTACATATTTCTTCAACTGCGAGCAAATTATCTTTTAATAGTGCAGGTTTTAAAACAGCTGTAATTCCCGGTGTTCTGCTAGTGAGCCTTATACCATTTTTGTCAACAAAATCTCCTCTTACACTTTCAATCTGAACATTATTAGATCTTTGTGTAGAGGCCTCCTTTGCCATGGTTCCTCCTCCAACTACTTGAATATAGAATAACCTGGTAATAAGGCAGGAAAATACTGCTGAAAATATAAAAAATAAAATTCTTATTCTTGTATGCATAAAAAAACCCCTTCTTTGAAAACATATTAGTACTTCTCTGAAGCATATCAGTACTTTAGCGCTTTATTATTGCTTTAGTTCTGATATACAAAGTATTTGTAATATTATTTCCAAATGTTGGGGTGTATTATACAATATTCAAATTATTTATGAAATTCTTTAGCAATTCATTTTTATTAAGTAACTCAACTTTCCATTGATAAGTTGAACACCTACGATTTTTTAACTAGGGAAGTTGAGTAAGTAAGTTATTTGAATTGCTCTTTAACCCTATTCAATTATTTGCAAAAATCCTTTAACAAATCATTTAATAAGTTTTCTATTTGAAGTATATCTTTAACTCTGTCCGCTATTTTAGCATCCAATAGTGATTTTCTTGATATTACTCGCTTAGCCATAGCCTTTTCTAATAGTTTAATTTGATTTATTGATTTAACAAGTGCATCTATTAAACGGGAAAAGTTCTCGTTGCAACTGCTGCTATTTTTTCGTTGCAATAAATACTCCAGTAGAATCAACCGTGAGCTATGAAGCATCCATATATCAAAACATATTCTATCGTACATAGTCCAACCTTGAGTGTGAAAATAATTCTTCAGGTCTGCTTCTTTCTCACAAAACTCAATAAGCTTTTCCCATGCAGTAATGCCATGATATAGGGTATATCCTTCTTTAGAATTTTCTGTCCCCGCAAACGTGTTTGTCATTTCAAGGATAAACGTATTTATATCACTATTAATTAAATCCTTGTCTTTTAGCTGCTGTAAATCCATATCAATTGTATAGCATCTCATAAAATAATTACATGCATCTTCAAAGTCAATTTTTGAGGCAACTCCAATGTATTTATTATCTTCATATGGAACAAAGTTTTTATTCACACAGTACGGAATTTTATCTACAAAATAGAATTTATCTTCATCATGGTATAAAACAATATTAGCATGATTCGCTTCTCCTTGAAAATAATCTTTACAGTCAAATTCAGGATTATATTTCTGATAAAAGCTTATTCGTTCAAATACAGTCTGCAAAATAACCATATTTCCGCTATCCAACAAGCTCTCAAGAAAACTTATTGAATTTTTATCTTGCTTTTTAACATATTTATTTATTTTAATGTATTTATGCCAAATGGGAATAAGGTTAATGCTTTTATTGTTTATTCTAAAACTTCCTGTTTCAGCATTGTACCAAAATGTTGGATGAATATTTCTTAAAAATAGAGACTTCGCCATCTCTCTTTCAATATAGCCGCTATTTTTAGTTATATTATAAACTGCACTCTCGAAACAGTATAATGACATTGCTGTATGATCAACACTTCCATTTGGCTTGCTAAAAAAACTAAGGGTTTTCAAATCAAATTTTTCCAAAATATCACCTATCTTTTTTACTATATTTACTCGACTTAACCACTAAAAATTATCAGTGCTTTATCCAAATGGTTATTAGCAGATAATCGCTTGAATTAAAATATTTATAATAGGTTTTATTCTGTCTATTTACTATTAAGTTGATTTTGACCTACTATATAATCTTCCTTTCTTCCTCTTTCCCTTAGTACAAATGATTCTTCACCGAATTGAATAACCTCTGCTGGAAAAGGATGACTTAAAAATGCTAACGGACTTTGAGTTAATCCATATGCACCTGATTTCTCTATTGCAATAATATCTCCCACCTCAACAACTGGAAGATTCACCTTTTGACCAATAACATCTGTCGGAGTGCAAAGAGGCCCAACTACAATTACCTCTTCAGCTGCTTCAGATTTGTTAAGAACATGCATAGGAAAATTATTGCGGATATGTCTTCCTAGAAAAGCAGAAGAGGCATGATGATTTGAACCTCCGTCACATACAATATATTTATTTCCTTTACATTCTTTTTTGTAAAGAACTTTAGTCAAATACATTCCTGAATCAGCCATTAAGAATCTTCCACTTTCAACTGCAACTCGTGTATTCTCTAAGCGTTCCTTATACTTTTCCCATACTTGAGAAATACCCTCTCTCAAGGTATCTAATTCTAATTCATTTTCTCCTTTAAAATATGGGATTCCAAAACCGCCACCCATATCCAAAAATTTTAATGGGAATTTGTACTCATCTGATAACTGAAGTGCAAGTAAAATAATCTGTTCCACAGCAAATATTATTTTATCAGCGTTTAACGCCTGTGTTCCTGTATAAATGTGAATTCCCATAACATTTATATTTGACAGCTGTGAAAAAGTATCAAATGCTTTTCCAAGTAGAGCCTGATCTATGCCAAATTGGGTTGGAACTCCTGACATCTTTATACTAGAACAAGTCGCATCAAAATCAGGGTTAATTCTGATTGAAATATCTACTTTTTTATTTCTTTCAGCTGCTATCCTGTTAATAATAACTGCCTCGTCTATAGACTCAACATTGATGCTGTAAATATCATTATCAATGGCGTATTCAATCTCATCATATGCTTTGCCCGGACTAGTAAATATAACCTGCTCTGGTGTAAAACCTGCTGACAGTGCAGTGTACATTTCCCCAATAGAAGCCACCTCTATTGAGCTGTTAAGATTTTTGAATAGCTGGCAAATTCCTAATAATGGATTTGTCTTCATCGAATAAAATATTTCTATTCCCTCGGGCAAACAGCTTTTCAGCTTTTGAAACTGTGAAACAATTATGTCCCCATCATATGTATATAGCGGAGTACCATACTTTTGCGCCAGACCTTGTAAAACATTATCCTTCATCTTCTTTGTATCTCCCTTCTATATATGTTTTTCTATAAACAAACATTTTAAAAAAGTCAATTATGGATGAAACCTTCTATTCCGTCAAATATATTCTATAAGCATTTATTATTTGAAGGCTTCAACGCCTTAGGATTCTTTGAGTTGTACTATTGCTGGCTTCCAAGATGATAGTAATTGATTTTAATTTCCTTGCATTGTCTGAATATATTCTGCAATAAATCCTTCTAAAACTCCTTGAGAGCTGATTTTTATTTCTTCTATGTTAAATTTATTCATTATTGAAAGAAGTATTCTGATTCCTGATGTGATTACATCTGCCCTTTTTGGATTTAGACCAGTAAGTTTCTTTTTATTTTCTATAGTTATAAGTTTTAACATAGAAAATAGTAATTCAATTTCATATTTCTTTATAACTTTGCCATTTATAGTTTTTTCTTTTGAATGTTCCTTTTGGAAGAAAAGTGTTCCGAGAGTTTTGATTGTTCCTCCCGTTCCAACTAGCTGAAGACCACTTAAGTCTAATGATTCTCTTTCATTTATCTGCTTCTCAATGTATGCTGTCATTTGCTCAAGCTCACTATCTTCTACAGGATCATGGCTGACAAACATTTCTGTTAATCTAACAGCTCCAACATCTAAACTTATTTTCTGATCAATATCATTGCCATTTCCAATTATTATCTCGGTACTGCCACCACCTATATCTATGACACCGAATTTCAGTGATTTGTCATATACAACTGTTCTACACGCCATATATGCAAGATGTGCCTCTTCCTCGCCACTAATAACATTGATATCAACACCAAACAGTTCTTTAATCTTGCCAATAAAAACTTCCTTATTTCCTGCATCTCTAAGAACACTAGTTGAAAAAATGGATACAAGCTTTGCTCCCTGGGCATTGCTTTCTTTTACAAAGTCTCCTATAATCTCTATTCCTCTTTCTACAGCTTCAGGCTTCAAGTTATTTTCTGGGTACATCCCACTGCTTAAACGATTGACCGTACTAGTTCTGGTAATAACCTCAACTGTTCCTTTTTCATTTAATTCTGCAATAATAAACTTAGTTGAGTTAGTTCCTATCTCAATAGCTGAAACGCGCATACTTCCTCCATTTTGCTCATTAATTTTTATTTTTGTTCTTATATTTTTTAGGATACCTTACATCAAATACCTTGTCAATACATGTATGTAACTTATTTCGCGGGATTTGGGGTGTTTTTTGGGGGGTGTAGTACTTCTTTGAAATATATTTGTGGATTTTGTTATGAGGTGATTCTGTGGGAACTGTAAACCTTTTAAAGCCCTTAAAACCTATTACCGATGTGGTTTAAAATGAAATTATATTTTATTGTACATAAAACTAAAATAAGTGCTTACCTATTATTTTTTGCGTTAAATACATCTCATGTTTCAGTTACATATTTTCGTGAGCCAGGATATAAGGAGATAAAAGTAAACTCATATGCCAAAGTATAGACTATTTATACAGCATAATGGAAAACCAATGCATCTATTATGACCTCCTTAGGATTTTATAATGTTACTGACTCCAGACGATTAGATTGTGCCCGCAAAAAATTCCCCTTAACATTTACTCACATATGCTTATATCAAAGGAAAAGGGCGTTACTACCGCTAATGAAACGGAAATCAATTCAAATTATTAAGCACAGAAAAATTTTAGGCTTAGAAAACTTAATTCATTTCATATCTTGTAAAGCCACACTATAACAAAAAACAATGAACGGTGGTAATACCGCTAACCCTATACCTCCAAATAGAACCCACATAATAACATAAAAAAGTTTAAATGTTGTGGTGGAACCATCATACATGTATTTTTTTAGTGCTACCACTATACTTATCAAAATAAAAAACAACAATATCGATATTATACTAAAAACTGTCGCAATAACTATTTGATAATAATTATCCAAGTTAAAATTATAAAAATAAGAAAATATTTGAGGTGATAGTATTATTGCTAATACAAAACTTATTATCTGAATTAAGTCCGCTATCATCGATAATTTTTCTTTAATATTACCTTTCAAAAACTCTTCAAAATACTCTTTAATAAATTTCACACTTTTATACCCCCATAGTTTATAGATGGATCTTAACACCTTATTTTTTCTGTGTATATTTTATTGCTATAATTATCAATCTTTGTTTATATGAGTCAGGATGATCATTTAAGTTATAACCATTGACATTTACAATAATCTTTTCTTTCGTTCTCAAGTTTTTTTCGCTCATTAAATAGATTAGTTAACTCACTTTGATAATCGCTGGTAATTGTTTTCATAACTCACCCTTGATCTACTGTATTTTCTAATATATTACCATAAATAATCATATTTTGTAACCTATTGGATAATAAGTTTCTAATAAGTAATTTTATTTTAAATATATTCATGTTTCAGTTACATGCACGAAAAAAAGCCTATTTCATAAAATACATTTTACCGTATATCTATTTTATTACCAATGATTTGTGTGATTTTCTCCACATGAACGCCATATTCGATAAATTTCATTAACACCCCCTATAATACAGTACTACTAACCATTCAAGCATCCTATTTATTTAGCCACTTGGAAATGCATTATATAATCCGTAAAAAAAGCCCCATCCACATCAATTCATTGACACGACCAGAGCTTTAAATATATAGTTTATTTTTTAGGGTCTTAGGTTTTACGGTTTTTCAGATTTTCCGTTTTACCAGCCTTACGCTTTTTAAATTTATGTTCTTGCAATTTCCATATTTTTCGGTTTCCTATCCTTTAGCTTATCAGGCATTTGGTTTTCACGGTTTCTCAGTTTTCCATTTTCACAGTTCCCTGCTTTTACGGTTTCCTAGCTTTACGCATTTCCTCCCCGTCCCTACTTCCTCCTCAAAACAGCAAACGGCTCAACCTCTTCTGCCATTGGCATATAAACAATCATCTGAGCATGAGGCGCAGTTCTGATGTCCTCTCCGTCTTCATTTTTCATTGACTCAATAGTTTGAATAAAATAATCCTTGTTAGGACTCATAACCTCAATTTCATCGCCAACAATCATTCTGTTTCTCTGCTCAATCTTAGCTAGCTTAGTTTCCTTGTCATATTCTAAAACCAGGCCTATAAAGTCATAGTCTCTCACGTATGAGCTGGTATGATAAATCTGGTCTTCTCCAGTAGTTTTGTTAAAGTAGAAACCCTTTGTATATTCTCTGTGGCTTGCCTTTGACAGCTCACTCAGCCATTCAGTATTAAATTTGTAGTTCTCAGGATCAGCTAAATACGCATCTATAGCCTTTCTGTATGCACTTATAACTGTTGCTACATAGAAGGAGCTTTTCATTCTGCCCTCCACTTTAAAGCTATAAATACCAGCCTCAATAAGCTCCGGTATGTGCTCAATCATGCATAAATCCTTTGAATTAAAAATATATGTTCCTTTGTCATCTTCATAAACAGGATAATACTCACCAGGTCGTTTTTCTTCCATAATGTGGTACTTCCATCTGCACGACTGTGCACAATCTCCCTTATTGGAATCTCTTCCAGTCATATAACTGCTTAGCAAGCACCTTCCCGAATAAGAAATACACATTGCACCATGAATAAAAGCTTCAATATCCAACTCATCCGGCGTTCTTTCATTAATTTCACTAATCTCTTTAAGAGAAAGCTCTCTTGCAACTACAACTCGTTTTGCTCCAAGCTCATACCAGAAATTTGCGCTCTGATAGTTTGTGTTATTTGCTTGTGTGCTTATGTGAATTTCCATATTTGGTGCAACTTTTCGGACAATAGAAAAAACACCTGGATCAGAAACAATTAATGCATCTACTCCTATCTCATCCAATTGTTTTATATATTCAGGCAAGCCTTCTAAATCATCATTATGCGGTATCATATTTACAGTAACGTAAATCTTACATGCTCTATTATGTGCAAACTCAATAGCCTGCTTCATATCCTCAACAGAGAAATTATCCGCTTGAGCTCTGAGTCCAAACTTCTGTCCTCCGATATAGACTGCATCCGCTCCATATAAAATAGCCATTTTCAATTTTTCCAGATTTCCGGCAGGAGCTAAAAGTTCAACCTTTTTCATAATTATGCCATGCCCAGCTTTTGTCACAATGCTTGACTAAAACATCTGCATGGATTCTGTCCCCCTTCTTATTTGTTAATTTCTTACAATATTTGTTTTATGCACGCTCACATTTTGCTTTTAATAGCATCATTTTTATTTTTTATATATAATTGGTTTATATTTGTTTTTTCATTTGGTTTTGCATTTGGTTTTGCACTTGGTTTTGCACTTGGTTTTGCACTTGGTTTTGTTTAGCACTAAATTTTCTTATAGCTTAAAGCTTAAGGCTACTCCATCTCCAATAGGTATAATGCTTGTTTCAAAGCTTTCATCCTCACAAAGAATTTGAAGAAAATCTCTCATTCTAGAAACAATTGTCTTCTTTCTCTTTACCACAAGCTCATCACTTGCAATCATACCCTTATACAAAACATTATCAGAAACTAATAATCCACCTGGAACCAGCATTCTATTGCACTGTTCAAAAAACTCGCTGTATTGTCCCTTTGCAGCATCAATAAAAATCATATCATAGCGTTTGTCTAAACATGCCAGAACATCTAAAGCATCCCCTGCAATTACATTAATAGTATTTTGCTTATCTGCTAATTTTATGTTCTTCCTTGCCAGCTCAATCATTTCTTCATTTCTCTCAATTGTATCTATAACCCCATCTGGCTTTAAGAATCCAGAAAACAGAATAGATGAATATCCAATCGCAGTTCCAACCTCAAGTATTTTAGTCGGCTGCTTCAGTTGCCCTATCACCTTCATTAAAGCAGCAACTTCTGGTTGAATTATTGGCACATGATTTACACAAGCAAACTCCTCTAATTCAGCAAGCAAGCCAGTGTTAGGCTTTATAGTTGCTCTAATATATTCAATTATATAGTCATAATTAATCAATAGTTATGCCCATGTCTCACATTCTACGAAAGAACAACAAGGAAATATGCATTTCCTTGAAAGAAATGACATGGACTAGCACCTCCTATATAAATATTTCTAATTTCTTTCATACTTATTGCTCTTTTAATTAGGATATTAATATTTTAAACTAGTTGGTTTAAGCCAGCCAAGTACAAATTTTATTCTTTTATTATTCATTTTAATGCCTAAAACTGGTCACAGCAATTGCTAAATGCCTCAAACTGTTGACACAAGCCAATATAGCATAATTATTCACCATATTTCATGCTGCCTTAACAGAAATTAGGGTGGCATACAGCCACCCCAATCTTTATTTTAAAATAAGTTATGCAATCACACTAAATAAAACTATTTTGCCAAACCATACTGTCTCATAGCCTTTAAATGTTCTTGATAGTTCTTCGTAAACTTTGTAGTACCATCACCTGTCGCTATGAAAAACATATAATCAGTATCATCATCAGGGTACAATGCTGCATTTATCGAATCCATACCAGGAGAACAAATTGGTCCAGGCGGAAGTCCAGGATGAATATATGTATTGTACGCATCCTCAACATTGGTATCTTGATATGTTATTTGCTCATGTACCTTTCCTTCTTTGTTAAGGAAAATATACTGAAGTGTAGCACATGATTGTAATTTCTGTAAATATGCTTCTTTACTCTTTAAACGCCTATGGAATACAGCTGAAACCAGCCTTCTGTCAGCACTTGAGCTTGCTTCTCTTTCAATAATAGATGCAAGTGTGATAATTTCATCCATTGACATCCCCAGCTCTTTTGCTCGTTTATAATGTTCCTTAGTGATTTTATTATTAAAGTTATTTAGCATTACACTTATAATTTCTTTCTCACCAGGATTCATTGGGAACTCATAAGTGTCCGGGAACAAATACCCCTCTAAAGCAAATTCCCTATGATTTGTATTTTTAATCTGCTTAATAAAATCGTAATCATATTTTTCATATTTCATTGCATAATCAAATTTGTCTTCTCTTGCTATACCCTTACCTTCAAATTTTTTGACAATCTGTTTATAGGTCAGACCTTCTGGAATAGTAATTTTGACACTTTCAGGCTTTGAAATAAGTATTTCCATTATAGGCTTAAGCTCCAAGCCTTTTTTCAAAATATGAGTACCAGCTTGATACTTTCCATCAAATCCGTTAAGCTTTGAAACAATTTTAAAAACCTGAGTCTTATTAATAATTCCGTTATCATATAATATATTTGCTATATCTTTTGTATCAGAACCCATAGGTATTTCAACTGGCACTGCATCAGGCGATGTAGCATCAATTATAATTTCAGCAACTTCAACATCATCGCTCTCATCAACAACATTTTTGAAAGTAAAAATCGTTCCAACAGAAAATATAACTACAAAAATAGTTATCGTAGCCAATACAAAAGTAAGCTTCTGCAAGCCCGCAGATACCAAAAATATACCAGAAAGTATAAATGCAATCCCTATTACTGTTAAAAAAGCATTCAATATTCCATACGAGCCACTATATCCGCTTAATACGGTACCACCATAATTAACTATATTTGGTATTGATAAAAAAGCACCTATAACAACTAACAAAATACCTACTAATGCAACTTTTAATTTTTTATTCATTGGCATTACTCCAATCTATATAGTACATCAATAATATCTACTATAATGGTTTTTTTAAAAATTGTCCATAATTTCCATGTAGTTATGGACAATTTTTATAAGCAAAACCTATCAATGTACTAGCATTTCTAGTTACTGTAGCTTGCTTCTGGTCTTAGCTCTCATTTCTGAGTTTAATATTCTCTTTCTTAATCGAATATTTTTAGGTGTTATCTCAACAAGTTCATCCTCTGCAATAAACTCTAAAGCCTGCTCAAGGCTTAAGTTTAATGGTGGTGTCAGCCTTAGCGCATCATCACTTCCTGATGCTCTGGTGTTTGTAATATGCTTCTTTTTACAAACATTTATAACTAAGTCATCAGATTTGGCATTTTCACCAACAACCATTCCTTCATATACCTTTGTACCAGGTGTTATGAAGAGTGTTCCTCTTTCCTGAGCATTGTATAGTCCATAAGTTATTGCGTCGCCATCTTCCCAAGCAACCAATGAACCCCTTTGTCTCATAGGGATATCACCCTTGTATGGCTCATAACTATGGAAAACATGATTCATTATTCCATTTCCCTTTGTATCAGTCATTAACTCTGATCTATATCCAATCAATCCTCTTGCTGGGATTTTAAACTCAATTCTTACGTACCCTTGATTTGCAGAGCTCATATTAACCATCTCAGACTTTCTCTGTCCGAGTTTCTCCATAACAACCCCCATAAACTCCTCAGGTACATCAATCATCAAATACTCAATTGGCTCTAATATTTGGCCATCAACTTCTTTATTTATAACTCTAGCTTTTGAAACTTGGAATTCATATCCTTGTCTTCTCATTGTCTCAATTAAAATGGAAAGATGAAGTTCTCCTCTTCCTGAAACTATAAAAGTCTCTGCTGAATCAGTTTCTTCAACTCTAAGACTTACATTTGTTTCTAATTCCTTAAATAATCTATCTCTTAAATGTCTTGATGTAACAAATTGTCCTTCTCTGCCGGCTAATGGACTATTATTTACGCTGAATGTCATAGATAATGTAGGTTCATCAATAGCAACGAATGGCAGTGGATCAGGTGCGCCAATATCGCATATTGTATCTCCAATAGTTACATCAGTAACTCCAGATACAGCAACTATATCACCAAGCATAGCTTCTTCTGCTTCTGTACGCTTCAATCCTTCATATTTATAAAGCTTAGTTATTCTGGCATTAACTTGATGACCTTCTGTTTTACAAATAATTGCTGGCTGACCCAGCTTAATTCTTCCTCTGTCAACTCTACCGATTGCAATTCTTCCAACATACTCATCATAGTCTACATTTGAAACAAGTAATTGTAATGTTCCATTCATCTCACCCTCTGGTGCAGGAACTTTGTCAATTATTACATCAAATAATGGCTTTAAATCTACCCTTTCACCGTACAAATCGCATACAGCAAAACCTTCTCTGGATGAAGCATATACAACAGGGAACTCTAACTGATCATCATCTGCTCCCAACTCTATAAACAGTTCAAGTATTTCGTCTACAACTTCATCAGGTCTTGCCTCTGGTCTGTCAATCTTATTTACAACAACAATAGGCTTTATGTCAAGCTGAAGTGCTTTTTTCAAAACGAATCTTGTTTGAGGCATAGCGCCTTCAAATGCATCAACCAACAAAAGTACTCCATCAACCATTTTTAATACACGTTCAACCTCACCGCCAAAATCAGCATGACCAGGTGTGTCAACTATATTAATTTTAGTCCCATTATATTGAACTGAAGTATTTTTTGATAAGATTGTAATACCTCTTTCTTTTTCGAGGTCATTTGAATCCATAACTCTTTCAACAACGGCTTCATTTGATCTAAATATACCACTTTGTCTTAGCATAGCATCAACAAGTGTAGTCTTACCGTGGTCAACGTGAGCTATTATTGCTATATTTCTAATATCTTGTCTTATATCCACAAAAATTCTCCTTTTAAGCTTTCAAAAATTTTAAACCTCTATTATTAAAAAATATTCTAATAAACGTATTTAACGTATAAACATAATAATGTTTAATATAAAAGTAAATAAGCCACTAATTATTGTAATTTACTGAGGCTAAAATGTCAACCATTAGCATTATATTCGGCAAATTGTCATATATTAGGGCTATTTAAATACTAGTATATGTGAATTTTATCTTTTTAAATCATAAATATAGCATTTATCTTTATGATACCTCTCATCTTCTACTTTATTTCCGCTATCTTTCAGAAAAGGAAGTATAAGCTAATCTCTATTTCAGTTCAACAATTGTTACACCAGTTTCTCCTTCACCCAGTTTGCCCAGTCTATAGCTTTTAGCATGTGGGTTACGCTTCAAATATTGATGCAGTCCAGCTCTTAAAGCGCCTGTTCCTTTACCATGTATAAGTGTAACCACACCCATCCCTGCAATACTGGCATCATCTAGGTACTTATCAACTACATCAACAGCTTCATCTAGCATCATTCCTCTTAAATCTATTTCCGAGGACATATTCTGTGCTTTTGAAACTCCAATTTTACCAATACCAGTTTTTTGAACTTGTTGTTTCTGCTCGTCTATCAATTTGAGATTTGATATATGCACATTTATTTTCATTATACCAGCTTGAACTTGTGCCTCTCCATTCTTATCAGGTATAGTCAATATTGTACCCTTTTGATTGAGATTTACAATTAGAACTGTATCCCCTGGTTTTAAGTTCTTAGGAGGCTTAACTAAGCCCTGTCTTGGCATAATTGACTCTACAAGTGAATCATCTAGCTTGTTAATACTTTTATTTACTCTTTGGCGGAGCTCCTCTGTCTGCCTCCTTACCTCTGCCTCTTCCTGTTCCTTAGCAAGCCTCTTCATTTCAGCAACTAACTCGTCGGCCTCCCTCTTTGAATCCATCAAAATCTGACGCGCTTCTTCTCGGGCCTTTCGCAGTTCTTTTTCTTTTTCGGCAGACAGCTTTCTCTTTTGATCCTCTAGGTCTTTCTTTAAGCGTTCAGCTTCAAACCTGTAGCTTTCGGCCCTCATCTTTTCTCTCTCTGCTTCGCTGCGATTCTTCTCAATACTTAATAAAATATCTTCAAATCGTATATCCTCTTGGGAAAGAAATTCCTTTGACCTCTCAATAATATCATCAGTTAGCCCCAAGCGTTTTGATATTGCAAACGCATTACTCTTTCCTGGAACACCGATGAGTAAACGGTATGTTGGCTTTAGCGTCTCAACATCAAATTCACAGGAAGCATTTTCCACACCGACAGTTGATATAGCATATACCTTTAATTCACTATAATGAGTCGTGGCAAGTGTCGTAGCCCCCATTTGGTGAAGGCATTCAAGTATTGCCATTGCAAGAGCAGCACCTTCTGTCGGATCTGTTCCTGCCCCTAATTCATCAAACATTACAAGAGACCTGCTATCAACATTCTTAAGTATTTCAACAATATTTTTCATGTGTGATGAAAAAGTACTCAAGCTTTGCTCTATGCTTTGTTCATCACCAATATCTGCATAAATTTTATTAAATACACTTATTTCTGTACCCTCATTAGCTGGGACATGCAAACCGCTTTGTGCCATTAGCGTAAAAAGTCCAACTGTTTTAAGTGATACAGTCTTACCTCCTGTGTTTGGACCTGTTACAATGAGAGAATTAAATTTATCACCAATCCAGAAATCTATTGGAACTACTATTTTAGCATCTAACAAAGGATGTCTACCCTTTTTTATAATAATTCTTCCTGATTGGTTAATTTTAGGGCTCATACAATTATAATCAATTGACAATCTCGCCTTTGCAAAAATAAAGTCAAGCTTTGCCATTATACTCATGTTTGCATTTAACTGAGGCAATATCAGTGAAGCATCCGCTGACAGCTCAGCTAATATTCTTTCAATTTCAGCTTGTTCTTTTATTTTCAGCTGCTTAATACTGTTATTTGCTTCAACAACAGCCATTGGTTCAATATAAAGTGTGGCTCCACTAGAAGAAGAATCATGCACAAGTCCCGGAATATCACTTCTATGCTCCTGTTTTACCGGTATTACATATCTGTCCCCTCTTATTGTAACAATGGATTCCTGAATATACTTTTGGTATTTCGTTGAGCGAATCAAATCATTCAGCTTGTCCTTAATAGAAGCCTGATGGTCTTTTATCTGACGTCTGATATTATTCAGCGTTGGACTCGCGTTGTCTGCTATTTCCTCTTCACTTATAATACTCATGTCAATTTTTTGTTCTAGTCTAGCATTTGATTCTAAGCAAGAAATTAATTCATTTACACAATTAGCAGTCTCTTCGTTTACCCTGTCATTTGCATATGACTTTAGTTTTCGGGCAGCACGTAATACACCGCCTAAACGTAATAATTCACCTGGATTTAAAACGCCACCTATATCCAGTCTTTTCAAGCTATGTCTGATATCATTTATTCCGCCTAGCGGTGGAGATCCACGCCTCATTATACAGCTTACACCATCATTAGTCTCGGCTAGAGCTTTTTCCACTATATTAAAATCAGTTTGAGGAGAGAGCTCCTCAACCAGCTCTCTCCCCAATTCAGATGCAGTTAAACCTTTTAATTTATCAATAATTTTTCCATATTCTAGCACTCTAAGTGTCTTTTCGTTCATCGTTATAGCAATTCCTCTCTCAGGAACATTTAAATAACTTACCATTACTTCAGGGGCTTATCATTTAGTGTCCCTATTTTGTGTCAATTTTTCGTTATCTTCATGACGAATATGCGCTCTCTTTATTTTACCGCTAATAGTCTTCGGCAATTCATCCACGAATTCAATAATTCTTGGATATTTATATGGAGCAGTAACCTTTTTAACATAATTCTGTATATCCTTTTTTAGCTCCTCTGAAGGTTCATAGCCTTTAGTAAGAGTTATAGTTGCCTTAACAACAGTTCCTCTTACGCTGTCTGGTGCTCCTGTTACAGCACATTCCAGTACTGCAGGATGTTCTATCAATGCACTTTCAACCTCAAAAGGACTTATTCTATATCCTGATGCCTTAATAACATCATCGTTTCTTCCTACAAACCACAGGAAACCATGCTCATCTCTATAAACAACATCTCCGGTATGATATGTATTATCATGCCATACTTTAGAAGTTGCTTCAGGGTCTTTATAATAACCGCAGAACAATCCTGCTGGCTTCGCCGTGTCAACATCTCTTATTACAAGCTCGCCTTCCTCACCTGCTGGGCAAGAATTATTATTTTCATCTACAACATCAATATTATATGCTGGGTTTGGCATTCCCATTGCTCCAGGGTCTACCTTCAACCATTCAAAATTTGCAACAATAACAGTAGTTTCAGTCTGTCCGAATCCATTCAAAATCTCATGACCTGTAATGTTTTTAAACCTATTAAATATTTCAGGGTTTAAAGGTTCTCCAGCAGTTGAGCAATTAGTTAATGAGGATAAATCATAGCTTGCAATATCATGTTGAAGTAAAAATCTATAAATAGTAGGTGGTGCACAGAAAGTCTTTACTTCATATTTTGCTAACTTCTCAAGTAAATTACATGCATCAAATCTTTCCATATCATAAAGGAACTGAACAGCACCACATATCCACTGTCCAAAGAGTTTACCCCATCCAAACTTTGCCCAGCCTGAATCAGCAACTGAAATATGCAAACCTTTATCTACTACCCTATGCCAATATTTTGCTGTAACAATATGTCCCAAAGGATGAGTAAAGTCATGCATAGCCATTTTAGGCATACTAGTAGTTCCTGATGTAAAATAAATCATCATTAAATCTTTATTTGTTGTGTTTTTATCGCCTTCTGGTCTTGACCAATTATCAGAAACAGATTCAATTTCACTATCAAAATCCAGCCAGCCCTCTTTGTTTCCTCCAACCATAATATAGGTATCAACTGTTGGAGAATCTAATCTTGAATTATCTACATGTTCAGGAATGCCATCATCATTATATGCTACAATTGCCTTAACTCCTGCTGCATTATTCCTATATACAATATCCTTTTTCATCAATTGGTTAGTACATGGAATAAAGATAGAACCTATTTTGCAAGAAGCAAATGCAAAAAAGTAAAACTCAAACCTTCTTCTTAAAATAAATATTATTTTATCACCTTTACTTACACCCTTTGATGTAAGGTAATTCGCAGTCTTATCAGACCAGTATTTTAATTCTTTAAAAGTAAACTTTCTTTCATTTCCTTTATCATCACACCAAACAAGCGCAAGTCTTTCCGGTTCATTTTTTGCGTATTCATCTATAATGTCATAAGCGAAATTGAAATTTTCAGGAACTATAAGCTTAAAGTTTTCGCTAAAATCCTCATATGAATCAAATTCACTTTTCTCTAAATATCTCTCATCTAAAGCCATTTTTTTATCCTCCATTACCTTATCTACCGTAGTTTTTCAACATTATTAACTGCATGTTTTATATGCTACCTTATCTACCTACCGTTGTGTCTCATATTCTACAACTTATCAACTGCATGTTATATATGCTATCAAAGCAAAATAATTGTTATAAACTTAGCCGCTTTTCCGTCCAGTGCAAGCTGTTTGTGCGGCAGTGTTGAATTGAAATACAAAGAATCACCAGGTTCCATAGTAAAACTTTCCTTGCCTATTTTTACCTGCATCCTGCCTTCAAGACAAAAATTGAATTCTTGACCCTTATGCGAAACGAATTCAGGGGAATTTTCAGGTTCAAGCTTAACAAGCAAAGGTTCTATCTTTCTATTTGAGTATTTATATGCCAAACTCTCAAAGTTATATTGATCATATCTTTCGACTTTTAAGCCCTCGCCTTTTTTTACAAAACTGATATCATGCAGTTTAGGCGATGTACCTGTTAAAATTTCTGTCATATCGACTTTATAATATTCAGCAATCTCATACAGCATGCTCACTGGAATATCATCTTCAGCATTTTCATATTTTAAATATTCATCTACGCTTAATCCAATAGTGCTTGCCACTTCCTTCTCAGTATACCCAGCTAACAGCCTCAAACCTTTAATTCTGACCGCAATATCCTTTACCTTTTCATTCATATTGTAAACTCCCTTCATTATTCCTAAGTTTATATGTTATTAAAATAGTTTTCTATAATTAGAGAATCATATTAATAGTTTGACACATTTACTAAAATAATTAAGTTTCATAATAATTGAGTTTCATTATTATTCAATCATATATAGCTTTTTGTCTATTCACTTACATTTTCGTTATGAGCAATATTAAATTGTTACAATTTCGATTTATAATAATTGCAATAAACTTTATTTATTATATCACATTAGTTCAAACTATTTGCAAATTAATCAGAATTTTTTCACTGATAAGGCTTACAAAAAACCCATTGAAAAATTTACATTTTCCTATGAAATAATAAATGCCACTAATTAGGGCAAACACCCTAATAGTGGCATATGTATTTCATTTATTCATTTAATTCGTAGGAAAATCCATAACTAAAAATTAGCAATTCCAAATAAAAATTGTAATACATAAGACCTTTATCAGCTCTTGTTTAAAAGAACATTAAATCTCCCATTTTTATCCGATAAAACCTACGCTTCCTTACCCTTGAAAAACTTATCAGTTATAATATTAGTACTGTGGCTTAATTTGAGCTGAAGATACAACATAATTTGTAGGATAGTTTGATGAAATTGTACCCCAATGATTATTAAGAGCATCTAAATCAGCGTCGTTTATATATCCATTTCTATTGAAGTCACATACAACATCATATCCTGATTCTCCTCTCTCTGTATTGTAGTGTGCACTTAATGCCATTACATCCGCTTGGTTAATTGCTCCATCAGAAGTTAACTCTCCTGGCCATAAGATTATGGAATCCTTAGCTTGATCATCAATTGTTATATTTCCAGTAATTGCGCTCAACTGTAATGTTCTTGTAAGAAATCCTGGTTTGCTTATTATTATGGTACACACATAATCACTTGGAACCATTGGAAACATATACTCACCATTTAAATTAGTGTATGTACATTCGTAATAGCTTGGATTAACAGACTGTATTTCTACTTTAAAATCTTTTAAAGCATCATCTCCACCAAAATAAATAATATCAGGTTCTATATTACCATAAACCTGGTAAGTAGTATTTGCTTGAGTTGAAGTTTGTACATCATTATTTAAATGAGCTAATGGAGAACTCTTTAATTCAGTATCTATTGCAAACACATCAAAGTCGTAATAAGTTACTGGAGTAAGACCGACAACAGCATATTTAGTTGAAGTTGTAGTATATGAATCATTTGTGTTCCTATTCCAAATAACATAATAGCTAATTCCCTCATCATCAGTAGATGCAGTCCATGATAATTCTATCGCTGTTGCAGCAATTTTAGTGGCAGTTAAGTTTGTTGGTGCAGTAGGTGCGTCTGTTGCGAATACGCTTACTGAAAATAATGCAGTCATAATCATTACTAAGGCAATACAAATTGAAACTCTCTTTTTATTAAACATATAAACTCTTTCTCCTTATTAATAAAATTTTAATAATGCATTTCAATATTCGATTAATATCAACCTTTAATAACCATAAAGCCACAAAGATTTTAAATTAATCCTTTTTACATTATTTACCTTCGAAGGAAAATCATGTTTATATAATACTAAATATGTTATATATTGTCAACATTACCAAATGCACATTATTTACATTACAAATCATTTCATATTTCTTACATTTCGCACATTTTGGTTGTTACTTAGCACAACTCACAAAAAAATGTCACAAGTTAGACATTGATTTTCCTAATTCTTGTAAATAATAAAATAGTAAAAGACAACTAATCCTTAAATTTGCTTCTAATTGCAGGAAATATCCAAACTCCTAACGCTAAACATATAAGACATGCAGACATGCCAAATAAACTTGGGAGTGATTTATAAAAAAGTCGATAAAAGGTTATGTTCACAGTATTATCAACTAATATAGCCGAATTAACAACTATATATGTGAAGAAAAAGGCTATGCCAATTAGCTGAAATATATAATGCTGTTTGAGCAAATTTACAGAACAGCCAGCTACAAATATAATCATAAAAACAGCAATAGAATATGAAAATGCTGGGCTCATAGTTGACCTCCGTGAGTACCTTTTTGTTCATAATAAAAAAAGCGCTGCAATTTACATTTATTGTAATATACGCAACACTTTATTTCAATTTATTTCCATAAAAACCTGCTAAAAGCTACAGCTTCAATTTCGGTTTTAAACTTGATGCATAGAACCTAATAAACAATGTATATACATAATCGTATAATATAAAAACCACCTCTAATAATGCAGCAACAATGTAAATCGGCACTGAAATATTCATTCCGTTAAGTATTAGCTCCTTTAAGAAGAATAACCCAAGTACCAAGCATATATTAAAATAAACAAGCTTTAATATATATTCTAAAACTCTACTTTTTACTCTTTCAACATAGAACTTTATCAATCCATATATTCCGAAAAATACGATAAACGGTATAACTTCCAGCCTAGGTATCAAAACTGTCGATAATATGCTCGAAGCCAGATAGAAAGTCCAACCTGCTTTTATACCAAATTCAATAATAATAATTGAAATAAACAACGAGCTAACAGCATATAGCGAAAGCACACTAGTTGGAAGAACAGACGCAAGAAAAACGCATATTACTGTAAAAGCAGCAAGAATACCTCCTAATGCAATGCCTTTTACTCTTTTATTGTTGTTCATGTTATTAATATTCCTCCAAAAAACATAATTTTAACAGCAGGATAACAAATCTCCTCCAAGACATTCACACATAGAGTCAGAACACCACAAGCAGGTACACATATCACAGAAGCTAGGTCCCGCATTATAGCCTCTATTGCCTGCATTTCCACGATACATATTATTATTAGAATTCATCCTATTAAGCGTATTTCTGTATTCAAAATTTGAAGGGTCCATATTAACAGCTTGCTTAATATTCATCGAGGCTTCATTGTACCAGCCTTTTTTCATAAATATTAGTCCTCTTAGGTAAAACCACTCCGCATTCTTGTTTCCAATATTCTCAAGAATAGACTCAGCCTGCATTATATTACCATTGTTTATATGCATTCTTATTTGTCCAAAGCTATCACCACCACTGTTACTATATGAGTTATTACTGTATGAACTGCTGCTTTGACTTGGATTAGTTCCTGCACTTCTACCACTCCAGCCATTGCTGGATTTTGCACTTTGACCTTTACCTGTTAGATACTCATAGGCTTCATTTACTTCTCTGAGTTTTTCCTCAGCTAATTTAGAAAGAGGATTATCTTGATATTGATCAGGATGATATTTTTTTACCTGATCTCTATATGCTCTTTTAATTTCGTCTTCAGAAGCTCCTTCTTTAATTCCTAGTACCTCATATGGATTCTTCACCTTTAACACAACTCCTCTGGCATAAAATTTTGTCAGTCTTACTTAACATTCCTATATATAATATATTTTCTAAAATACCTTTGTTTTCCTTCGTTGTTAATAACTCAAATGCTTTAGATGTCTCACCCAGGCAGTATAACAAAGTAAATTCTATTTGTTCCTTTATATCTGTTTTAAACTCACAAACACCTTTTCCATTATATTTAAAATGGGTGAGTAATGGATTGTAGCTAGCATTTTTTATATCATCTTCTAAGTCATCAAATGCATCAATCAAATAAATCCATTTTCCCAAATTATAGCCCATCCATCTCAAAACCTGTCTGGTATTATCATCAAGCTTTTCATAGTCTAATACCTCTTCCATTAACTTTGCAAAAGGTTCTGCAGCTTTATCAATAGAATCACAATTATTTTTTTCCAGTAAAGAAAGTTCCTCTAATCTTTTATTTATTATAGCACATTTCTCTGGATACATTACCGTCAGCTTTTTGTACGTCCTTTTAAGCCCCACTAAACTTACTAAAGCTTTTTTTGATTTATCATCTTTCCACTTATCTACAGTATTATTATACGCTAAAATTATATTAATGTCGGATGAATAATCAATAATTTCATTATAAACAACAAATGATTTTTTTGTAGGATGTACCATACAGTTTTCTTTTTTAATTTTTGTCTCAACATTCATTATTGAACATAAAAGCAACGCTAAAAAAGCCGCATCGTAAGTAAGTGTCATTCTTTTTATTTGACCATGCCTTTTTCCTATAGACTTGCAAACTCCACAATAATACGCACGATATATATCAAATTCTTTTACTTTTAATTCAGGCTTTTCGGGCATAATATATCCAAACATGTGTATCCTCCAAATTAGTTATAACGCCTATATTCAAAATGAAATTTTTCGATTGTAGAAAATTTTCATTGCATCTTCTTGCCTCGTTATATCATAAAAATAATACTAATTTATTAAAATTACAACAGTTATATTAATTTTATACTAGCTTGTACAAGTAAACTATATTTAATAACAATAGCACAAAGGTACACCATATAATTAAGTGTACCTAATAATACAAATACTACAAATTCCATTTCATTTAAAGACTTATCTTTTATTGAAATAAATTTTATTATTTAGACATAAAATATATTTACTAATAAAACATTTAAATAGTTATTGTTGTGCATCTTAATTTGATTGGTTACCCTTGCTGTAATTCTTCGAAAATCTTAAATAAATAATTATATATCTCACTAATGCAAATAGTGTACAAGCAACAGCTAATCCCAATGAAATATTAACGGCTAATAAAGTATAACTATTGCTTAAACTTTCTAATCTTAAAATTATTGTAGCAATAATTGCAAAATAAAAAATCACAGTGGCTAGTTTTCCATACCAATTTGCACCAATAACTGTTTTGCCCTTTGTATATAGTAAGATGCCCCCAATTAGCATTAATAACTCTTTTAAGACGACAATAATAAGTACAACAATAGGAATAAAGTCCTTTATAACTAAAAAAGTTAATGCTGTTATTTGCATCAATTTATCTGCTAACGGGTCAAAGAACTTGCCCCATTTTGTTATTAAATTAAATTTTCTAGCAATGTAACCATCCACAACGTCAGTAATTCCACCTAAAGCAAAAAGAACTATAGCAAGAATATACCTTTCGCTGTTCATACAATATCCTAGAACAGGAACAATAAGCAGTCTTAATGCTGTTAATATATTTGGTATGTTAATAACCATTGGAACACCACCTGATTTACTAAAATTATAACCACAAAAAGAATCATAAGTTGACAAGCCAAAATTGTTTATTATAAACAAAATAAACAAATAAGCCCAATTTATCATGTGTTAGCTACAGATTTGACAGCTATTTCTGATTAAACGAGTAAGCATAGTGTATCATAAGTACATTATATAATGCAATATATAATGCAATGCTTTCTTAACGTTACAGTTAGTGAGTCTTATTATTGCAGGTACTAATTCTTACTTATACTATAAGTATTTTCTTATTTATGTTCTGCCTTCTGCCATTTTATTAAGTATCTTCAATAGAGTTTATACTTATTATATGATAAAGTTCAGGAAAGTGTTTCTGTAAGTTTATTGGCTTCAAATCACTATTTGTCCATACATGAATAGTTTCACCAGTAGTTATGGGTTTGCTCATATCTTGTTCTTTAAAAACCTCATAGTAAAAGTTCAATTGCGTCCTTGAGTAGCCTTTAATGTTAGTTCTTACAATAATCTTATCCTCGTATGTTGATGAGTTAATAAACTTGCATTTTAGCTCTATCAATGGTAATAGTATACCTTTCGACTCAATTTCAGAGTATGAAATACCACACTTATTTATAAACGCAGTTCTTCCCACTTCAAACCAGACTGCATAATTTGAATGATGAACAATTCCCATTCTATCTGTTTCTGCATATCTGACTGTTAAAGGTGTATCAATAAAATGCATACTAACCTCCACGCTCTACTTTAACTTTGACAAATCGTTTTCTACTCGTGGAGGTACGCAGCTAGTTTTTAAACAAAATCGAATTTCTTTATTGCTAACCTCCACATATTATGACTATAAAAAATTTATTTACAACACAACAATAGCTCCGAGCATCATATGCACGAAGCTATCATAAATAATTTTTATTAATAACCCGTTTCTATAATAACACTATGCGCTTCCTCAACTTCAGCCTCTGGAACAAGAACTTCAAAGTAATTATCGTTATTCTCATGATTTTTACTAACTGGCCTTAATTTCACTAGAATACCTTCATTGGACAAAAGATTCTGCAGCTGGTTTGCTACCTCTTTGCTCTGGGCCATATATACCACTGTCCACATCGTAATCTACACTACCTTTCAATTGTTATTCACCGCATTGAATAGTACCATATCTGCAATAAACAGTAGCTTTACCTCTTATTTTAATCGCAGATGTATTCTCTGTAAATTGCGCAAGCAGCAATTCACCTTTGTCTAGTTTTTCTGTATGATGAAATTTAGTATCCCTTCCCCGTGTTAAGCCTATAATTGTAACTCCGTTTTCCTCTGCTTTAACTGCAACATACTCACCTGATAATTTATCATCTAGGCTGTCCAATTTTACCACCTCGACATTTATATTATATTATTTTCCACCAAAAATCAATATTAAGCGCTGTAATATGTTATTTTAAAATTATTTTAAAAATATATTTTCTTTACCCAAGCGATATTCCAACTCTTCCATTATAACATTATTGACATCAATCCAATATTGCCTACTAAGTTTTTTAAAATTTTTTTCATTTTTCATACTAATATAAGTGGGCGTTGTTCCACTAAAGTATTTGAGCAAAGCTCTAAAAGAAGTACTTTCCTCCTTTGATAGTGGCTTTTCAAAGGTCATATATAACCCTTTTTCTTCAGAATTCTTTTCTGTAAGGCTCATTATTGGGAGTACTTCTTCGCAAATTACTTTTGGTTGCTCATCTTCTCTCAAACTTAGTCTTCCTTTTACAATTATTACGCTCTCCATCTGAAGCAAAGCGGAATACTTGTCATAAATAGTTGGAAATACTATAAGTTCCATTGTTCCAAATAAATCTTCTAGACCAATAAAGGCCATAAGATTGTTGTTCTTTGTAGTTTTGGTTTTTCTAGAAGAAACTATTCCTCCAACTGTAATTCTCATTGAATCCTCAAGCTTTTTAATTTCCAGTTCAATGTCATTTGAGTCTTCATCACTTGTATTAATAAATAAGTCTTTGCTGTATAATGTTACATTTTTATCAAGTATATTTTGATATTCACTTAATGGATGCCCTGAAACATAAAGCCCTAACATTTCCTTTTCCATTCCCAACAATACATTTGCAGGAAATTCTTTTATGTCCGGATAATCTTCCTGTAGCGATTCTTGTGGCTCCTGCATCAAATCAAATATAGACAACTGACCATCCATATTTTTCTTTTTAGATTGCGCTATTCCATCAAGAAAGCGTTCATAAACAGCCATAAGCTTTGACCTGTATATATTTAACGAGTCAAATGCCCCACTTTTAATAAGGCTCTCTATACATCTTTTATTTATTTCATGGCTGTCTATTCTTTGACAAAAATCCAAAAAAGATGTGAATAAGTCATTTTGAGTGCGCTCCTTAATCACAGAAAGTATTGCATTTTCTCCTACATTTTTAATTGCAGCAAGCCCAAATCTAATTTTTTTGTTTGACACAGTAAATTTAACGTTGCTTTCATTTACATCTGGCGGAAGAACCTGAATATTTAGCACCTTACATTCATTTACATACTGTGAAACCTTATCACTTGAGCCTAAAAAGCTGTTTAAAGAAGCCGCTAAAAATTCAGTAGGATAATAATGCTTGAGCCACGCTGTCTGGTAGGCAACAACTGCGTAAGCTGCTGCATGAGATTTATTAAATGCATAGCTGGCAAAATCCATCATTTCGTCAAATATCTTGTTTGCAGTTGCTTCATCTACACCATTTTTTACTGCTCCCTTTACAATTTCATTTCCCGCCTCATCTGTAATTCCATAAATAAAGTTTTTACGTTCTTCCTCCATAACCGAAACTTTTTTCTTGGACATAGCTCGTCTTACAAGGTCAGATCTTCCCATAGAGTAGCCTGCCAGCTCTCTTACAATCTGCATTACCTGTTCCTGATAAACCATACAGCCATAAGTTACGTTAAGAATGTTCTCCAAAAGTGGATGAGCATATCTTACCTCAGTAGGATTGTTTTTATTTCTTATATATCTTGGTATTTGATCCATAGGACCTGGTCTATACAAAGAAATACCAGCAATAATATCTTCTAGTGAGTTTGGCTGTAATTCCTTCATGAACTGAGTCATTCCACCACTTTCAAGTTGGAATATTCCCACAGTTCTACCCTCACCAATCATTTTATATACATCTTTATCATCATAATCAATTTTTGAAATATCAATTTTTATGTTATAGCCTTGTTCTATAAGCTCTACAGCATCTCTGATTACAGTTAATGTTCTAAGTCCAAGGAAGTCCATTTTCAAAAGGCCAAGTTCTTCCAATAGCGTCATTGTGAACTGTGTTGTTATATTGTTGTCATTCATTTGAAGCGGTACATACTCAACAATAGGTTTTTTTGAAATAACAACTCCCGCAGCATGGGTAGAAGCATGGCGTTGTAACCCTTCAAGACTCCTTGCTGTGTCTATTAAAAGTCTGGTTTCTTCATCTTCATTATATTTTTTCTTTAGCTCTGGGTTAATCTCCAATGCCTTGTCAATGGTTATACCTATTTGAAATGGAATCATTTTTGCAACAACATCAACATTTCCATATGAAATATCAAGTGCTCTGCCCACATCTCTGATTGCATTTTTAGCAGCCATTGTACCAAAGGTTATTATTTGAGAAACATTATCCTTGCCGTATTTCTTTATAACATAATCAATAACCTCTTGTCTTCTCTCATAGCAAAAGTCAATATCTATATCAGGCATACTGATTCTTTCAGGATTTAAGAATCTTTCAAATAGCAAATTGTATTTTAAAGGATCTATACTTGTAATTTTTAAGCAGTATGAAACTATACTTCCTGCCGCCGAGCCTCTTCCCGGACCAACCATAATGCCATTTTCACGAGCATATCTAATAAAATCCCAAACAATTAGGAAATAGTCAACATAACCCATTTGTGAAATAACAGACAGCTCGTACTCCAGCCTTTTAACTATGGATTCATCACAGTTTTCGCCATATCGTTCTGCTAAGCCCTGATAGCACTTTTCCTTCAGATATTCATAAGGAGTATATCCTTCCTCAACATCAAAGCTTGGCAAGTGAAGCTTTCCAAACTGCAGCTCAACATTGCATCTTTCTGCTATTTTTACTGTATTTTCAAGTGCTGACTTTACATTTTTGAAGTGCTGATACATTTCTTCAGGTGACTTAACGTAGAGCTCATCTGTATTAAAGCGCATTCTGTTTTCATCATTTATTGTTTTGCCTGTCTGTATACATAAAAGTATCTCATGGGAGGTTGCTGATTCTTTTAATAAATAGTGAGCATCATTTGTTGCAACCAAAGGAATACCAAGCTCATTGGATAATTTAATAAGCTGCTGGTTAACCAAATTCTGATCAGCTATTCCATTGTGCTGTAATTCAAGGTAGAAATTATCTTGCCCAAAAATTCTATTTAGCCTTTTAGCAAGCTCTACCGCTTTGTCATAATCATTATTTAACAGTGCAGCCGGAACGTCACCTGACAAGCATGCACTCAGTGCTATAATTCCCTCAGAGTATTTTTCCAATGTTTCATAATCAACACGAGGCTTGTAGTAATACCCCTCAGTACAGCCTAATGTTACTATTTTCATTAAATTTTTATAGCCCACATTGTTTTGTGCCAACAAAACTAAATGCCCATAATCAGAATCCACACCAGCCTGCTTGTCATACATACTTCTTTTTGCTGTATATACCTCACAACCAATTATAGGCTTAATTCCATTCTTTTTGGCTTCTTTATAAAATTCAACTATGCCGTACATGACACCATGATCCGTAATGGCACAGCTATCCATTCCAAGTTCTTTAACCCTTTTTATTAAATCTGTTATTCTATTTGCTCCATCAAGCAAACTATATTGTGTATGTACATGTAGGTGTACAAATTCTCCCATTTTTAGTTCTCCTCGTTATATATCAAAATAGCGTCCACTCCATTTGTATAAATTTTTTAAGAATACTCTGTGGATGACCTCTGCTTTGCAGAGATATGCTATCTCTTTTATCATATTATATATAAATTCTTTTTAATTGATTGTACTTATGCCCTTTTCAAAATTAAAACAAAATTAACTTTCCGTTAACTAATTGAAAAAAAATTAACTGACGGCTAACTATTTAATTATAACATATATAAGCGATGCGTTTACTTCAAATTCTTTTCAATTTTTATCTTCCAATTTTAGGGAAATACAACCAATTTTAAAATATTAGTGGTAAAATGATTCTCAAGGAGAGTGGTAAAATATGGTATACGTGAGTAGTTGGTTGAATACATTTTTAATGTTGCTCAAAAAAACCAATTTACTATCTATGGATTTCATGTATAGAATGTATTTCATGAAGATATTTGGTTCAAAGCTGTACTACAGACATAAAGTTAATTCATTCAGGTCATGTGCTTTTTGCAGACATCTATCCTACAATAAATCTATTAAAAAATATGTTTGTTCCTATAGTATGTACAATGCTTGCAGCTCACTCATTCCGTGCATTATACCTGATTCCTCCCATATGTTAAATGATACTTACTTGGAGGATGAAAACCAAATTCCGTGGCTATTTAAAGAGCCTTGTTTGAATTTTGAGGTTTTGGATTGTGATAATTATTTCAGAAATTTTATTTCCTTTAATTTAAATAGCAGTGTTATTAAGTTAGAGGTATTAGAAGGAATTTTTACAGGTCAATGCGGTGGATACATTCCATGCCACATATGTGCATGTGTAAATAAAGATCTGTATAACCAATGTTCTAACACTAAAAACGCTAATAAATTAGGCAAGTGCAGCAATATCTATTATGAATTGAATAAATGCTTTTGTGCCGACTCTGACTTAGAAAAAGTATCAAAAGTATCTTAAAAAAGAAACAAAGCAGGATAAAATTCTCTATCTTTCATCCTACTTTAGTTACCTCAGAGCCGAATTAAACAAACAGCATTTTTGGCTTTGGAAATATTATCAAATAGAAGTCATTTAAAGTTAGACTATAGATATGGGGCAGTTGCAAAACAAAAAATATGATATATCAACGGTAAACTGCTTAAATAGTACTACCGTGCAGTATATATCTATGGCTAGCTCACGAATTGACACTGAAATAGTTGCGGTTCAGAACAAGCACTTCCGCCACATAAATTGTTGTTTTGCAACAGCCCAATGGATATAAGAATAAGTATCTAATTTTTGATCTATAAATCTTAGTCTATAAGCTTTTCATCTTCTATTACAATTTGCCCACCAATTATATCAGCATTAATATTCAATACATCACTAAAGAAAGTCAATGGAACATATGTCGTTCCTTTTATTAATTCAGGAGCAGTTCCCAGCTTAATAGGTGCCATTTTATAATAAATGTAGTTGTCCTCTCCTATTGTGCATACAATCCCATTACCAATTGTTACACTTTTTGTTTTACCATACCATTTTACAGTATAGCCTAAGGCCTGAACTATTTTACTAACAGGAACCATCACTATCCCCTTGTCATTAGTATATGCAGACGAGCAATTAATCTTTTGATTATTAACAACTATATCAAATGTAGATACATCGCCCACTTGTTTGTCTAGCACAACTATTTTTGTTGGAGTTGTTTGTGCTGGAATACTTCTTGTTGAGCTGCTGTAAGTAACAACAAGCTTTTTATCAAATATTGAACCCTTATACTTTTTACCGTTCTGTGAAACAATTTGTGTATCTTCACTAATATTTAATTTAAGAAATCCGTCTGAGCTTATAAGGTCTTTATCAAAGGTGTCAACTTTAATATTCTGTTCATTGTTTTCAACAACAACTACTTCAGTAGTGTATTGTGGAGGATAAATCATTATCATTGGTGCATTAAGATCATAGTACCCGGTAATAACAGTTCCTTTAATTATTTCAGCATTATCGGCAATATATGTACTCTTTGATATTACAAGATTTGCTATATTTCCATCATCACCTTCTATTGTAATATATTTAACATCATCTGCGCTTGTTGAATTAGTAATTTCCGTTACTTTTCCTTTAACAGAACCAAAGCTAAATTTTAAATCACCATTTGTTACATCTGTTACATCATATTGTGAAACCTGACCTACACTACCATTAGTATTGATTTTTTCTGTATCAGCCGATACACTAGTAACCACTGAAAGTGACATAGCTGCGACTAATACTAATCCTGTTATTTTTTTCATATAAATATAATCTCCTTTCAAATTTGGTTATATTATTTAGACGTGATTAATAATAAAAAGTTTCAAGACAAATTAAAAAGTTTATAGTCAAATTTAATTTTATTGACATTATATAAATAAATATCAAAGTTTTTATAAATAAAATACCCCCTTAAAACAGTTATTTAAGCATAACCATCATAAGGAGGCATGTAATAATACTCAAGTATTAAATACAGATTTTTAATTAACTTGCAAAAACCAAACTCTATAAAATACTATATATTATTCTATAGGCAATTTAGTTTTCTCATTGATATAGTCAACTAATTCTTCAATTTTAATTCTGATCTGCTGCATGGAATCACGTTCTCTAAGAGTTACAATTCCATCATTTAATGTATCATCATCTATACTTATTGCATATGGAGTACCTATAGCATCTCCTCTTCTGTACCTTCTGCCTATGTTGCCGGCGTCATCATATGAAGCCATGAAATGCTTTTTAACAGAATTGTAAATTTCCATAGCTTTATCACCGTGCTTTTTCTTCATAACAGGAAGTACATTTAATTTAATTGGTGCTAATGCTGGAGAAATCTTTAAGACAAGTCTTGTATCTCCACTTTCAAGTTCCTCTTCTTGAAGAGCTTCAAAAAGCACAGCCAACACTAATCTATCTACTCCATAAGTTGATTCGATAATATATGGTATAAACTTTTCATTTGTTATCAAATCTATATAATCCAATCTCTTACCTGAGAACTCAACATGTCTTGATAAATCAAAGTCAGTTCTATTGTGAGTTCCGTTAATTTCTCCCCATCCAAATGGGAATAGATATTCTATATCACATGCAGCCTTTGCATAATGTGCAAGCTTCTCATGGTCATGGAATCTCAAATGTTCGCTTGGAAGTCCTATTAGATTGAAGAATTTAGTACCATAATTCTTAAAGAAGTCGTAAAGCTCTTCATCTGTACCCTTTTTACAGAATGTCTGATATTCCATCTGCTCAAATTCAATTGTTCTGAAAGTAAAGTTTCCAGGAGTTATTTCATTTCTAAAAGCTTTACCAATCTGTCCAATTCCAAAAGGAAGTTTCGCTCTCATTGTTCTCTGTACATTTAAGAAATTAACATATTCACCCTGTGCATTTTCAGGTCTGAGGTAAATTGTGTTAGTGGAGCCCTGTGTTACTCCTCTTTCAGTAGCAAACATAAGATTGAATTGTCTGATGTCAGTAAAATTTGACTTGCCGCATTTAGGACATGGAATATTATTTGCTCTGATAAATTGAATCATTTCCTCTGTAGTCATACCATCAGCTTTGGCATTCTCATCAAAGTCTCCAATAAGATTGTCAGCACGATGTCTTGTTTTACATTCCTTACAGTCAAGAAGTGGATCAGAGAAGCTATCTAAGTGTCCGCTCGCCTTCCATACTGTAGGATTCATTAATATATCTGAATCTAATTCAAAGCTATTATCTCTGCTTTGAATAAAAAAGTATCTCCATGCATCTTTAATGTTGTTTTTGAGTCTTGTTCCTAATGGTCCGTAATCCCATGTATTCGCCAAGCCTCCGTAAATTTCACTACCTTGAAAAATAAATCCATACTGATTGCAATATGCAACCATATCTTCCATCATTATCTTTTTCATCTTCCAATGCTATGTGATAAAAGAAATATCACATGTCCTCCCATATTAAAATTATTTTTAAAATAATAATACTCTCTCGCATCTGAACACATAAAGCTAAGTTTAAAATCACCGCTCGTCGGGTGCATACCTAGAGTCTTAACAATCGAAATTATAACATAAATAATCTCATGTGTCACTGAATTTACAATAGTAATTTAAATTTGTGTCAGTGAATAGTTACTGTTCAGCCTTTGAGTATGTAATATATAACACATAATTTAAGAGGCTAAATAGTAACAGTGAATATTTTTTAATGATGGAACAGTCTAACCCCTGTCATTGCCATAACAATATTATATTCATTACATGCCTTTATAACTATGTCATCTCTTAAAGATCCGCCGGCTTGTGCAATGTATTTAACTCCACTTTTTACTGCACGGTCAATATTATCTCTGAACGGGAAAAATGCATCAGAACCCAATGCCACGTCTTTTAAGCCTTCAAGCCATTTTTTCTTTTCATCTTCTGTAAGTCTTTCAGGAGCAGTTTCTAGAACATCATTTAACATGTTTAATTCATAGTCTGTTATGTCATTTCTAACAAATAAGTCAATGGCATTATTTCTGTCTGGTCTTCCAATGCCCTCTTTAAATTTAAGATTCAATACTTTTGGATGCTGCTTTAAATACCAAATATCTGCTTTGTCTCCTGCAAGCCTTGTGCAATGTATTCTTGACTGCTGGCCTGCACCGCAACCTATTACTTGACCACCTAATGCATAGCATACAGAATTAGATTGAGTATATTTAAGTGTTATCATTGCAAGTATTAAGTCTCTTTTTGCATCCTCAGGCAAGTCCTTATTTTCAGTAACTATATTTGTAATATCCTCATAACTAGGAATATAATTATTGCGTTTTTGTACAAACTCTATTCCGAATATCTGCCTTTCCTCTATTTCAGGTGCTTCATATGATGGATCTATTTCAATAATATTATACTTACCACCTTTTTTTTGCTTTAGAATTTCCAAAGCCTCCTCTGTATATCCTGGAGCTATTATTCCGTCAGATACTTCCCTTTTCAGAACAAGTGCAGTGGATTTGTCTACAACATCACTAAGCGCTGCCCAATCACCATAGGAAGATACGCTGTCTGCACCTCTTGCGCGAACATATGCGCAAGCAACTGGTGACAATTCAATATCCTCAACAAAATATGCCTTTCTTAGTTCTTCAGTCAATGGCAGACCTAACGCTGCGCCAGCTGGGCTAACATGCTTGAATGAGGCAGCAGCAGGCAGATTTACAGCACTTTTAAGTTCCTTAACAAGCTGCCATGAATTTAAAGCATCCATAAAATTTATATACCCTGGATTTCCATTAAGCACTTTGAATGGCAGTTCCCCTTCAATTGAACGAATTTCAGCTGGTTTTTGATTTGGATTACAACCATATTTTAATTGATACATAAAAAGCCTCCTATTTTAGTTTAATTAATTTATTGGTATTTTACTTAATTTTCGAAGCCATACATTGTCTAAAAGTTGATGATTAACACTAAAATCAGCACAAGAAGCAAAACCATTTTAAGATAATAGTGTTATCATTAACAAGTAGTATTGATTACAAAATAAAACCACCTGAGTAAATGGTATTACACCATAGTCTACCCAGGCGGTCGATAATTTTTATCCATCATGCTCCCTATATGATTATTCATAAATGATAATTCATTTTTTCCGCCAGTTGCATGATTTATGTTTTTATTCAGTTAACAAAGTTGAAAGTATAGCGCTTTGTAATGTTATAGCACAATCTTTCTACAGTGAATATAACGCCTAGATTCGACGATACTCACCACTTATAGAAGTATTGGACTTTTTCTAGCCTCATTATAATATTATTGTGGTAATGGTGTCAATGATTTAGAGTGTAATGGTACCCTATTTTATATAATGGCGTTTGCTATTTCCTGTCGCTTTAGCTTTTGTGTAAGTCGGGGACTTCCTAACAATTATTTCATTTCTTCAGATGAAAGAGTCGTTTATTAATATTAAGTTAAATTTATTATATTTTCGTAAAACTATTTGCAATTGAATACAGGAATATATTACAATAATTTTGAAAAATATATATAAAACATTATTTTATTATATTTTATTCCATAGTGCTATGTAATTTACATTTCCTTTGAAAGAGATGGCACCTTGGCGAAGTTCACTAACCAATTTTTCATTATTAATTATGCCGCAAGCTATTGTGGCGGAATGGAGATTTTTATGATTAAACGAAAACTTTTAAGTGTTACATGTGCATTGGCAATAGGTGCTAGTTTAATATTTCCTTCATTGTCAATGGCAGCAGTCGAAATGCCAACTCTACATAATGATAATCCTACTGCCAACTTTGGAGACTGGTATACTGGTGCACAACCTGCTCAATCATCGTCCAACAAGCCAGTAATTTTATTTGTTCAAGGGCTACATTCAAATTATAGTACATGGACAGGCAGTGATAGTTATTATGAGGCAGCCTATAACGCTGGTTATCGTACTGCCTTTGTACAATTGAAGGATGCCGATCAAGATGGTGGTGACATGTACACAAATGGTGAAGTTTTGGCAAATGTTATCCGCAAGGTAGCAGCCTATTACAATGTCCCCAAGATAAACATCATAGCCCATTCCAAAGGTGGTATTGATACACAAACAGCACTTGTTCACTACGGAGCTGCTCCCTACGTGAATGTGGTTCACCAATTGTCTACTCCGAACAAAGGTTCAGAATTGGCAGATATTGCATACAGTAAATGGGCATCCTGGCTTGCTGATATTCTCGAGCAGAAAGATGCTGCGGTATATTCTTTACAAACCTCTTATATGGCAAATTATCGCGCAATTACCGATAGTAGAACCGAAAACAATTTAACAAAAACATATATGTCTGGTGGAACAGGAGATGACGGTATCTTCACAAGCTATTGGTTTGCCCACGCTTTCCTTCCCGGAGAAGATGATGGAGCAGTAGCTATTTACTCTGCATTTGGTATACCTTATGGAATATCAAGCTTTACAAAAAATATTTCTCATAGCGCTATGACCAAAGCTTCTAAAACATGGAATCTAGTTCAGCCAAAGCTGCGACTTGATTCTGGACTTGCATTAACTGCACTTACATCAGCTACACTTACTAGCATAGAAAAAAATGTTGAAAACAACTCAAGTGATATAAATCAGATCTCAATTGATGCAGACAAAACTGAAATAGAAAGTATTAATGGCTCCCAAAATTCGTTGTCTTTGAATACTGGAGCAGAAGAAAATGGGAATTTTATTTTACGTGGTGGAGAAATAAATGGAACAGAGTATGTTTCAATTCCGCTTGAAAGTGGAATTAAAAGTGTAGCTTTTGAAGTTATGACTTCAAAAAGTAGCACTGAAATTACTCTCATATCTCCTTCAGGTAAATCATATTCACCTACACCTACTAAAAAGCATAATGATCCAGATGGCATTTTTGCTAAAGCTGTCAGAAGGGAATTTCAAGTTTCAAAGCCAGAAGCAGGAGAATGGAAAATAAAGATAAGCGGCAATGAAGATGCATATTTTGCAATCACTCATATTAATACTTCTGATAAGAACATTGTAAAGGCAAATAAAAAAGTGTTCAAAAAAGGCGAAAAGCCTAGCATTTCCCTTGATTTTGACAAAGGATTTAAAGGCAAAATTAAGCAGCCTAAAATATCAAAATCAATTAAGAACGGTATTAAAGCTGCTGAATCTCAGTCCTTAGAGAGTAATGCAGTTGATAGTAATGACAATATAACCTTCGAAGTTCCAAACGAATCAGGCGTATATAACTTTTCTTTTGATGTTGAAGGTGTAAACACCAAAGGTGAAAAAGTAGTTCGCTCCATCAACTATAATTTTGCAGTAACAGATAATCAAGGAAATATTAAATAAGCAATATTTGTTACTTTTTAGCCTCATTTCCGTTAAGTTATTTAACAGAAATGAGGCTTTATAATTAAAAGCAGAGAAATTCCATATAGCATTATTAACAGTTTACAGCTTAAGCATATTCACCGTATTCACAGCCAGAATTATCAATTTTTATATGATCAACTAAGTTCTTCTTCTTTCCATTTTTGTGATACAATTTAATTTCTCCATACCCTGTTCCTCCGTTCCAAAGCCGATTATGGAGCTTCTTGCCATTTGGAGCCTCATAATTTATTAATAGCATTTCTTCCTTAGGGCAATGCAAGGTTAATTCACATACAGATTCTCTGTTTTGAGCTTCAACCTTCCAAGTATTGACTTGTTCACCCTGTTCAAAGCTGAAATTGATTTTTGTACCAGTCCAGAATTTTGAAAAGTTATAGTCATACATCCTGCCCTCGTAATATAATCCTCCCAATAGTTTTCTATTTAGAGCTATCCCCAGTACTTTGGGTCTGCCACCTCCGAATTCTACAGCAGAATTTTCTAATTTTTTACCTGTAATTAGACTCTTCATATTACAACTACTAATCCACAACCAAGGAGAAGTAAAATCTCCACCCCAGTTCTTATCAGCATACCCAAAAGATTTTTCAGGAAGGATATCATATGTCTCCCCATTGAGTATTACTTCACCAGTGTACTCTGTTTTAATCCCTTCTGCATGCCAGAACATCTCAAATGCATTGATAGCCCTAAAAAACCTTGATGCCCCATAACCCACATGATAAGAAATTTTCTTGTTAATCTTAATATCCCAACGCATTTCTCCAGCATCGCACATGTACTCTGGGTGGTCAGCTGCCTCTTGAGGAGTAACCTTGCACCATCCCATCATATGTTTTTCTGTAAGAGTACAATCTCCCAATTTGATATTCAACTGGTTGCTAGGGCAAGAAAATTGAGAAACCGGGTAGAAGTTATGTATCTGCTTGGCATCCTTTCCCCATGTACCAACCTTTATCATTGCATAGGAAGGCCTAACACCATCACGCTGGTTTTTTGGCAACTGCCCCAAAACAGGCTTGTCACCTCCAAGCGCAGGGTTACATATAAAATATTCTATAAAAAATGCTCTGGGTTCTCCAGTAATTCTGTGATACCCAGTAAAATTATGCCACCACCAATCATAACCTTTTTTGGATAGCGGTCCCTTTAGCATATAAAAATTTCGAGTTAAATCGCTTTTATTCACAATGGTATCCTCCTATAAAAAACTATTATTACTGTAATTACTATTCAGCCACTTAATATAAAATATCAACCCAACTTTCCATTGATAAGTCTCTCACACATACAATTTTCAGAATTGAAGTAATTAGTTCGGAATACAACACATTACTTATTTGAAATAGCATTCTTTATTTTTTGAATCCAAGCCTTTCTATTCATAACTACAAATTTTTCTACAGTATTGCATGTAATAATTTGTAACCCATTTGGTACAAAACCAAGAGTCAAGTGAGGCTTAACATCAGATATTCGATTTAAAGGAATTATTGTTTGATGTCTTTGGATATTAAAGTTATGAGATTTAAATATTATTTCATCATCAGTTAAGAAAAGCCATCCTCCAACACTTTCATTTTTAATTAAATGATTAGCCGCGCCTTCCATAATTATATTCTTGCCTTCAACAATAGTTGAACTACTTTTCTTAAATTTCTTACTTTGTATATAAACGAAAGCAATCATTAAAAATCCAAATAGAAATCCCATAATGAGTCCAGATATAATACCTACCACAAAATCCCCTTGAATAATGCCATAAAATAATCCCATTGTAATACCAAATGGAATTGCTGCTAATAAAAATGACTGCACAAACTTATTTACGCTAAACTTAAATAATTATTTTTCGATTCCATATAAGTCTCCTTAAAAATAAAAAATCCAAATGTTTATAATATATTTTACATTTAATTTAATTATTTGTATCTAATAATCGAATACCAGCAGACTCATTTATTACTTTATTGCTGATATTTGATGATGGCAGTAGCACTTCTGCAAAATCAGTATTTGCGCTAGAACTGTTTTGTTCAGAATTATTGAATTTATATATCCAGTATTTAAAAGTAGTTTCTTTAAATTTATTTTTACGGCATCAATCTCTTATGCTTAGCCCACTTTGACGATATTCTTCAACCCTTTGCTTCCACTTATTTTCTAAAGCTGCATCTTTAGCCATTAGTGAAATCCCTCCCAACTAATATTCATAGAGTAAATTACGGTTATCATCAAAACGCAGATTATGGCATTTCAGACAATAGTAATTGACTTTTTAAGAATATCAAGTTTGGAGGGATTTTTCACTACGGTGTTTGTTCGAATATCAGGGTTGGAGATTTTATTTGCGGCGGGTGAGTGTAATTACCTATCCTCTTGGGCATAAGTGCCAACTATCATCACCACTATATAACTCTTTGAGTGTATGTCCATAATAGTATTGTAATATATAACCTCCATCATCTGCCTTATAATATTCAAATTCTTTATTTCCTTGCAACATACTTGTTTGTGGAATTTCTTCTAGATAATCAGGTATTAATTGTGTTATTTCTTTAGGATATTCCTTATTCTCTATGTAATATTTATCTAATGCATTAACTATTAGTTCAGCTTTTGTTTCAGTTAATTTGCTTTCATAATTCATTAATTTATTGCTTGTAAATAATGATAATACCACAATTGGAATTATGGATACTGCTATAATTATGGTATTGTATTTCTTTTTCTCTATAGCTCTTTTTACACCAACAATTAGCAAAACTAATAACGCTATAAATATGACAAACAATAAAATTAAACTTCCAACTCCATAAAAGATGAAATGGAAAAGTAAAAAGGATTTTGCAAATATTATTATAAAAAAAATCAGGTACTTACATGTAGTTTTTATGGATAAATTAAATTTAAATAAACTCATTTACAAAGTGCCCCACAATTTAAATTTTGTTTCGATGTTGTCATCTCACCAAGCAATAAGATTTCTTTCGAGTACATCTAGCATAGACTTATACTTTGCTTTTCAAAGCCATTAAATTTTGTTTGACATGATTTATGTTTTATTCTATTTTATATATTGTTTTTAATGCAATTCCACCTACATAAATTAAAGCATAAATACCTGCTAGTGTAGAATAGGATATACAACTTATTCTCCATAACATTTTGTTTAAAACTACTTCTTCAAGCATTGTTTTTAATAATATTCCACTAATTGTCACAAGCAATATGTCAGTCATAAAAAATATACGCGGGCCAGAGCCGAATATTGTTGGTGAAAATCCTAATATGTAACCAGAAGCCATACTTGCTAAATAAATTATTATGCATAAGTATTTGTCATTTTTGTTTTTTATACATGTAAATAAGAGAATTATTATACTAAAAACTATTAAACAACTTATAGATAATGGTAATATACTTTGCATAGGATCAAAAAATATTTTTCCTAATATTTTTTCTACATCATAGTTATATTCATAGCTTGTAGTACCAGAAACAATTTTATTAAACGGTATAAAACTACCCAAAAAATATAAAGAAGGAATAAATGCAAAAACTCTTATTAATGGCTTACTATGCATTTTTGTAAATATAATAAATAAGAGTAAAGATAAAACCAGCATCATTATTGTATTATCCCTAATTAAATGCAAGTGTGTCCAGCTTATCCCTTGACTTAACTTTTGAATTAAAGACAAATTATTGAAATTAGGATACCAGGTTTTTATTTCAGAAATAAAACGTACTGAGTTTCCAGGAGCTAATATTGAAATAATAAAATTAGGAATGGAAATTAAGACTTCTAAAAATAATATAAAATGAAATCTACGATCCCTAATATATAAATATAACAATGTTATAAAACCAAAGCATATCAAAAAGGCTCCAGTTTGTTCAATATATGATGCATAAATTGTTGCTAGAATCGATATAAAATAATACAATTTGGATACACTTTTACCATATATCTTATAAACAAATGGCATTATTCCTATAATACATGCGAATGTCGGCCACAGATAGAAAAAACTTCCTGTAAACCACGAACAGCTTCTAGTTGTAACTGATATTGGTATCATGAAAAAAGAAAGGCAAACAAAACTATTAATCTGAGTTTTACTTATAATATCCATTTTTATTTGTGTTAATTTTATAAGCTTTGATATACAATATATAAACCCAAATACCACCAAACAATTTATAACTTTCCAAACCCATAAATTAAGTATTGAAAATACACTTATTAAAAACTCACTTACTACTCTTCCACTCCAGTTTTCATAACGCATAACAACAAAATCTATTACACTTTTACTTTTTGAAACAGTATCTACAAAATAAGTATCATCACCTGGATAGATTGAAATAAAACTTTGGGCCGTGATAAATATAATTGCAAATACAAAAAATGGATAATATTCCTTTAACTTGCTATTTTTATTCACATTTAGTCAACTCCTTGCTAAAATTATAAAACAAATGGTGTTACAATGTAAGATATATGTTAATCTATTGAAATATCTTCCATCCTTTCCCACACACATTTAAATATTATATATCAATATTGGCTATGAGTAAATATTTATAGGCTTATTGTAAGAACCATGTAAGCGTCAAAAATAAGCACACCTTGACAAACCCTAACGAGCAACAGTTTCACATGATTCCGACACGTTATATGGAAGCAAAAGTTCAAGTATATTAATATTGTCGAGAATATCCCAATTGGGGGCGTTTTTGAAAATATACACCAGATAAGCGTAAGGGTTTAAGCCGTTCTCTTTTGCGGTCTCTATAATACTGAAAATCATAGCGCTTGCCTTAGCACAGCGTTTGCTTTTATTTCCTGTCGTTTTATCTTTTGTGTAAGACGGGGAGTGCCTAACAAGTATTCCATTTCTTCAGATGTAAGCATCATGGTTTGCTCTTCTCCTGCTAAAGGCCATTTGAAATGTCCATTCTCCAATCGCTTAAAGTGCAGCCAAAAGCCATCTCCATCCCATTCTAGAATTTTCAACCGATCGCGATTCCTGTTACAGAATACAAATAGCGCCATACCGAACGGATCAAGTCTAAAGCTACCTTCAACTATTGCCGCAAGCCCGTTTATTGACTTCCGCATGTCTGTATACCCACAGGCAAGATATACTCGTTTGTCTCTTATGTTCAACATAGTTTCAAGGCCTTGCATACACGGATAAATGCTGTTTCATTAAAGTCTACAGGTACGATAACTGTAAAGCTGTTAACTTTTACTTGCATTTCAGACTCCATTGCTAAA
>JAEZRV010000084.1 GCA_023444055.1 Bacillota bacterium | reverse complement strand
CAGCTGCATCGCCATCAATGCGAACAGCGTCTGATATAAACTCTTCACTGTTATTGCTGAATGTGTCAAGGGAAGTGATTTTCTGTTCCTGCGTTTGCGAAGACGTTTGTATGGAACTGATAATATCGTCCAAATTACATACGCTTTTATTGATTGTTAAAGATTTTGTCTTAAGCGCGAATAGCTCAGATTTATAATTAGTTACAGATTTTTTAACGTCTTTTATCAACCCTGGCATTTGGTTGATTTTATCGGCGTATAATGATATGGTTGCCATTTAGCCACCTCTATTTTATGTATTATACCTCTTCATTTATTTTTCATCTATAATATCTATATCATATTAGACATTCGTCTTATTTTTTTACAGTCATGCAATTGTTATAAGACTTTCCTTTTTAATATACCGAGAATTGTAACTGAAACCAATTATTTAGCAAATGGAACTACTAAACTGTTTGATTTCTTAATTACCCATCCTAACCCTGACATCTCTTCTATTAGTTGCAATACATTACTTTCATATTTTCTGCTGCATTCAAACCAAAAATCTGCACCTTGGTCTAAACTAGAAAATTGTGCAAATAGCAATCCTGCTTTTATCAACTCAGATGACTTCATTACACTGGAAGTGACCAAGAAATCATCCCAATTGACTCTTTTGTCAAAGTAATATATCGTTGCTTGGCAAGCATTATCAAATGAATTACTTTTTACTCTTGCTTCTTTAAGATGAAAAAAAGTGTTAAATGGATCAAGTAAGATTTCTGCTTTTGAAATTATTGCATTAATATCAATTATATCGCATACATCTGGTAAGCGATAGGCATGAAAAAATACTTCATGATCTTTGGAGGTATCAAGAAGGAAATTATTGAACAATATAGTGGCATCCTTATTTTCATCAATTCCTGAACTCCAAAATATTTTCCCAAAATTTAATTTTCATTTTTACCTTCCTCCAATCTTTTCTTTATATAGTTTGAGATGTTTATGGCTATTGACGAATCCAATATTGGAGACAAGGGAATATGTGCTTTTGTGCCAAAAATAGAAGGCATATGGTAGTGCAAGTATTATGACACATCAAATTCTATCCTAAAAAGACATTTACCCGTCCCATTAGCAAAATTTAAAGAAATTCCGGCGGGATCAGCTGTTGTATAAGAAGTTATCTTACCATAATTTGAATTAGAAGTCTTGCCAATCCTGAACAATTCTTTAGCCTTCGAAAACCACGAAACATTTTTAAATAATGCTCCAAGACTTTTAGAAATTCCATACCCCATCCCCGCAAATGCAGTACCAACTGTTTCAGAAGCAAGTGAATTAAGGCCAATTTCAGTCCAAGAAATATTATCGCCCTTAATAAATTTGTCACCCACGTCACTAACTAGCGACGAGCCAGCTCCTGATGCTCCTCCAATAAGTAATGTCTTCCCTAAAGTTAGTGCAACGGTACCACCTGCCGACATTACAAATCCCATGCCTCCAGAAATAATCCCTGATATTGCACCGTTAAACGCTCCGTTTTCAACTCCTTCCCAAAAAGAACCACCAGTAAGGGCACTAATCGTTCCTCCTGCTATACCACCGACTGCTGTACCTATTAAAGCTCCTACAGCCATAGAAAGAATAAGTTTACCGAAAACTAAACCTGCGACTAATGCATTAATTCCAGGAATAAATAAGCAATCAAGCCGGTCATTTGGTTGATTTTATAGGCATATAATGCAATTGTTGCCATTCCCTCACCTCTAGTTGTATCGCCTTGTGCATTTTTCATCTATAAAATTCCATATAATATTATGCATATTAAGCATTAGCCTAAGTCCTTTTTAAGTCTTGTAATTAGACTCTGTAGCTTTTAATTAACTTGAATGTGCTCTTTAAAGAAGTGTATAGCTTCATCTCCACTTATAATTATTGGTTGTTCTAAAGATCCTATATTAATATTTTTTATACTATCAATTGTATAAAAATTACTATTTTTAAATTTAAGATTACTAATTATACATTCCCAAAATTCTACTCCATTGAAATCATATTCTTCAAAAAGTATATTATTAATTTTACTATTTGAAAATGCATCAACTAATTTGCAATTTTGAAAATGTAAATCTTCAAAATGAGATTCATTAGAACTTATTTTTATTAGTGTGCAATTAACAAATGTCGAAGTTAGAATTTTGCTATAATCCAATTCTGTTTTTCCGAAGTTTACATTTTTAAATGTGACATTATTAAACTCACAACCAATTAAATATTCTTCTACACTTTTAGATACTGATAGCATAAAATTTATTTTTTACTTTGTCACACATGTAATCCTATAAGTGCTCATTAACTCAAATTAACTTAGAACTATATTCTTGATTTAAATTTAGTAATTCTTCAGCTGGTACTATTTTCTTATCTGCTTTTTCTAATTGTATTTCTTTAGACCATAAAAATGGATATATCAATATCGACTCATTGAATTTAACATTTTTACAATCTTCCTTCCATGTGCTCCACCTCATGGTACTATAAAATTCATCTATATTCCCTTGTGCAGTCCAAGCTATAAACTCTGAGTATTGCATTTCTAGTGACTCCCACTCTAACGTATCTGGAGCAAAATACCATACCTCTCCTATTCTCTCGGAGAATTTTCCAGCATTTAAAGCGAAAAGTCCTCCAACAACGTCATCTGCAACTATTAACATTTTATCAACCTTCGTTGCAACTCCATTTTCTCCAATTGAATTGTATGACAGTATACCCTTGTTAACATTACTATCGTGTCCAAATATTCTAATCCAATTATCAATAATAATTCCAGATGTATTTAATATTATTGAACCTAATGCTGATTTTGATGTCACCTTTAAAATATTAAGTGATTTTATTCCATCCACTAGTTCATCTGTATTTAATACTAATTGCCTATTAGAACTTATGAACATGTTATTTATTTCTAGCCATAAACCATTATCTATATTATTCATTATTCCTCCTAATCACTTACTGCAAACTTGACTTTAGTCCCATCTGGATATTTTCTTAATTCATGTCCAAAAGTAGACCCCGCCCCTCTATTATCAGAACTATTAATAGGTCTAACACTTGCACCTTCTCCACCTTCTTTGAACATAGCCGGTGGATATTCATCTAAATCCTTTCCTGGAACTTTATTTTTGCCTTTTAATGATGCCTTACGATTATCTTTAGCTCCAGGTCTATTAATTGTTAATACATCTGGTTGTCCATTAGCTATTGCATCATCAATATGCTTCGCTGACTCTGGGTATTTTTCTTGTGATACTTTAACCTCCACTACATTAGGGTTACTTCCTGCCGGATTATAGTCTGCATTATGAACCAATACCCCATTATCACCAACATGATAAGTGTGGAAATCTTCAACTTGGAAGTTATATACCTTGGTTGGTTCATCAGTAATTTCAACTTTTTTGTTTTCAACTACTAAGACGTTGCCGTTTGAATCAAGTAACTCATTACCGACTACTAGGTCACCGGCATTAAAGAAACCATCACCTTTAACATAAAATGGATGATCAAAGGTTGTTTTAATTATATCACCGTTGATTGTCAAATGCACGAGTTCTTTTGTTTCTCGTATGTAGGTTTCAAGTACCGTCTTCTCGGCTACTTCAAAGGTATCAGCATTTGTCGAGATTACTCTGTCGCCTGCTTTGATATTCTCAATTGCGACTAAGCCAGCTACAGTTAATATCATCGTGCCCGCAACAAAACATTTCATTGTGGAAGATGCTCCAGCGGTAAAAAGAGCAAGCGCATTAACGGTAATTTGGAATCCATTATAAAGTGCACTGGAATGCAACTGCTGGTTAAATTTAACCAACGGATTAGACGGATCGAAGAAACTTATGCCCAAA
>JAEZRV010000016.1 GCA_023444055.1 Bacillota bacterium | reverse complement strand
AAAACCGGGCGGCCCCTATTCAAACCCACGCGCCGATGGATCAGGCGGCGCGTCAGTCTATGGGCAGCGGCACGTCTTCCACAAGCTCAATTTCAACCGCCGTGGCCTGCACGGGGTAGCTTTCGTTAATCTGGGGCAGCAGCGTAAGCCGCACCGTCTGCCCGACGGCGGGTACGAAATCCAGCTCCTTCATATCCTCGGCAAAGCGGATGTTTGCCTTGTCAAAGCCTACGTCGCCCACGGTGGTGACCAGGAGTCCGTTCTCATACACTTCGTCGATGACCGCCGTGACGACGATGTTTTCTTCCTTCTGGCAGGCCGCGATAAGCAGGCACAGGCTCAGCGCCGCGAGCAGCAAGGCAATGATTTTTTTCATGTTCGATTCCCTCCGGTGCTTGATGTTTATATAACGCATCAGCGGGCGGGAGGGTTGCAGGGAGGTAAACGCGAACGGATAATATTCACCTCCGCGCGCCCACCCGTAGGGGCCGATTCAATATCGGCCCGGGACATAAACGCCATGCCCTACATCGGGCGGATATAGAATCCGCCCCTACTGCATGTATCAAAAAAAGCAGCCCCCGCTTAAAGCGAAGGCCGCCTTTTATTCACCTAATTGTCAATTATCCTCAGTACATTCCGCCCATTCCGCCTGCACCGCCAGCGGGAACTGCGGGCTCGGGCGCGGGGATGTCGCACACGAGGCTTTCGGTGGTGAGCACCATCGCGGCGATGGACGCGGCATTCTGCAGCGCGCTGCGAGTGACCTTGGTCGGGTCGATGATGCCCTTGTCGGCCATCATGCCGTAATCATCCGCCTTGGCGTCGTAGCCGTAGCCTGGCTTCTTGGAGCGCTTGATGTTCTCCACAACCACGCTGCCCTCGATGCCTGCGTTGGCCGCAATTTGGCGAACGGGCTCCTCAAGGGCGCGCACGATGATGTTCACGCCGGTGCGGGTATCGCCCGTCTTCTTGCTGGCAAGCGCCTTCACGCGGTCGATCACATTGATGAGCGCAACGCCGCCGCCCGGTACGATGCCCTCTTCCACAGCCGCGCGGGTCGCGTTGAGCGCGTCCTCGATGCGCAGCTTGAACTCCTTCATCTCCACCTCGGTGGCGGCGCCCACGGACACGACCGCGACGCCTCCGGCGAGCTTGGCGAGGCGCTCCTGCAGCTTCTCCTTATCATAATCGGAGGTGGTCTCCTCGATCTGCGCGCGAATGGAGCTGATGCGCGCCTTGATTTCGGAAGGATCGCCGCTGCCCTCGACGATGGTGGTGTTCTCCTTGTCGACCTTGACCTGACGCGCGGTGCCGAGCTGATCCACGGTGGTTTCCTTGAGGTCCATGCCGAGCTCCTCGGAAATGACCTGGCCGCCGGTGAGGATCGCGATATCCTGCAGCATGGCCTTGCGCCTGTCGCCAAAGCCCGGGGCCTTGACCGCCACGCAGGTGAACGTGCCGCGCAGCTTGTTCACGATGAGGGTCGCAAGGGCTTCGCCCTCGACGTCCTCGGCGATGATGAGGAGCTTTTTGCCCTGCTGCACGACGGTTTCGAGCAGCGGGAGGATTTCCTGAATGTTGCTGATCTTCTTCTCGGTGATGAGGATGTACGGATTGTCGAGCACGGCCTCCATCTTTTCCGTGTCGGTCACCATGTAGGCGGAAGCATAGCCGCGGTCGAACTGCATACCCTCGACGATCTTGAGCTCGGTCTTCATGGTCTTAGACTCTTCAACCGTGATGACGCCGTCGTTGCCGACCTTCTCCATCGCGTCGCTGATGAGCTCGCCCACCCGCTCGTCGCTCGCCGAAATGGCGGCGACCTGCGCGATGGCCTGCTTGTTCTCAACGGGCTTGGAAAGCGCCTTGAGGCCCTCCACGGCCTCCTCCACGGCAAGCTCGATGCCGCGCTTGAGGTCCATGGGGTTCGCGCCTGCGGCAACGTTCTTCATGCCCTCGTGGATAATGCTCTGCGCAAGAAGAGTGGCCGTGGTGGTGCCGTCGCCCGCGACGTCGTTGGTCTTGGTAGCGACTTCCTTCACGAGCTGCGCGCCCATATTCTCAAACGGGTCCTCAAGCTCGATTTCCTTGGCGATGGTCACGCCGTCGTTGGTGATAAGCGGCGCGCCGTACTTCTTGTCCAAAACCACGTTGCGGCCCTTGGGGCCGAGGGTGATCTTCACCGTGTCCGCGAGCGCGTTCATGCCCTTTTCAAGGGAGCGGCGGGCGTCCTCGCCGTATTTCAACTGTTTTGCCATTGTTGCTTCCTCCTTATTCGACTACTGCCAGTATGTCGTTTTGACGGACGATTACATACTCCTCGCCGTCGAGCTTGACCTCGGTGCCCGCGTACTTGGAGAATATCACCTTGTCGCCCGCCTTGACGTACATCTTGGTTTCCTTGCCGTCCACAATGCCGCCCGGACCCACCGCAACGACTTCGCTCACGACCGGCTTTTCCTTGGCGCTGCCCGTGAGGATGATGCCGCCCTTGGTGGTCTCCTCCGCCTCGACGCTCTTGAGCACGACCCTATCCGCTAAGGGTTTGAGTTTCATGTTCGTGTGACCTCCTTATGTTATCGATCATTGATAGCTGTATGTTGTTAGCACTCTGTATCGAAGAGTGCTAAACGGCTTCTTGTATGATAGCGCAAGAAAAAGGCGATTTCAAGCGATGCGTCGATATTTCACAATTACTCCCCATTTTACAAAAAAACTTCCAAATTCGGTGCGGATTTGCTATAATCCCAACAAAACCGGCAACGGGGAGGAACGCGCGCATGGCAGAGTGGACCAAGTGGGACAAGCGTTTTATGGAGCTTGCAAAAACCATCGGCTCATGGTCGAGCTGCTTTCAGGAAAACCGCAAGATCGGCGCTGTCATCGTGCGCAACAAGCGCATTTTGACCACGGGCTACAACGGCGCGGCCGCGGGCGTTGTGAGCTGCGTGGAGCGCGGCGAGTGCATGCGACGCAAGATGAACATCCCCTCCGGCACGCGGCAGGAGCTATGCTATGCCATCCACGCGGAGCAAAACGCCATCATTCAAGCGGCGAAGCTGGGCGTGTCCATCGAGGGCGCGACCATGTATTGCACGCACCAACCCTGCGTGATCTGCGCGAAGATGATCGTCAACTCCGGCATCGCGCGCGTCATTTACGGCGAGGGCTATCCCGACGATTTCGCCCTGCAGATGTTCGAGATGGCGGGGGTCACGCTGGAGAAGTACGAGAATGATTGATGATTTTCATCATCAATCATTCAGCTAATAGCTATATTTTAAGCAACGGCTTCCGTTTTAACAACGGAAGCCGTTTTGATTTGGGTCTGGATAAGGGGTTATGCGTCGTTCTCTTTATGTATTTCCCCCAGAATAAGCCGAAACGTCAATACGGTAAATACAATGGTCGCCGGGAACCCAAGTTTAAAATAAAGGTCGATGATTGTCCATGTCTCGTGGACGTATATTCCCCATAGTCCAAGGGTCTTAGGTAGAATGAAGCATGCAAACCCAACGCAATACATACATAGGCACGCAAGCGAAATCCGAAGAAGATCAAAGTCCTTTTTCAACCTCCCGGCATAGAAGAGAATCGCACATACAACGATAAGCGCTGTGACCATCATATGAAACATCATCTGATATTCGCTGGCCGGCATTCTGTAGCGTTTCATGCAATAGTCAAAAAACAGCAGAAACGCAAACGGATAACAGCTAAGCAGCGATTTCGCCAGTTCATTGTTTTGTTTCATTCTGCCCTCTCTACATAGCATGCTCAATCATAGTCGTGTAGACATTTTTACGGAAGTACACTGTTGTGCCTATTGTTACGCTTACGCTAAAATCACCTACCTCATAACCAGCATCAAGAGCAAGATCCGCTTCAACTTGATAATAACCCGACAAGGCCATTCGCAGCTGGGTTATATCACTTGAGATGATCGTCGCACTTACTGTGCCAGTAAAGGTATAAACACCAGATCCGGTAGGATACACTGTCCCCGTAGATACACAATCTATCCAATAGCTGCCATAATGATGATACACCTTAACCGCTTCTGTTTCGTAGTGCACCGACATCCCCATAATGGAATTATGTGTTGAATATACGCGGCCGTATATTGTATAGGTTGCGTCACCATTATCGAAAATATCCGTACCTTGCCACGCCATAGGAGATATTGGAGAAGGTAAGCTATCCAATGTATTCTCGATGGCTGCATCGACAATTTCTGCCGCTTGCTCATAGCTGATTCCTTCGCGCTCAGCCTTATGCTGCAGATATTCTTCCCTCGTTATTTCTTCGAAAAGAGTATCATCCGTCGTTGCAATCTCGACCTCAATAGAGTCGTTTTTCCTTGCATTTTTTGTCGCTTGGTCATCCTCAGGGGTTTCTGTCAAAGCAAAAGAGGTAGCAGATACCCCTAGCATTAGAATCGCAAGAGCAAAACATACAAATACTTTCAGATGCTTCATTTTTTATTTCCCTTTACTTAAATATAGATTTTTAATCAAAGTAACTTTTACCCAGTGTTTTGCAAGGGCATCGCCCCCTTCTATTTTCAGTAATTATTTTAATATTTAAAAGGGCTCCATTCGCAGAATCAAAGATTGCGCGCACCATATGATACCTAAATTTGCACAAGGCTACATCTGATATATTTAATGTTAATATTGTAAATCAACAGTTGTATTTAATATTATTATCGATATGGCAATTATAGTCTATAACCAAACTATATGCAATATTATTTTTAACTCTGCGCAATAATATATTGTTAAAAATTTTATACACTTCTCGACATTATGTAGCATTTTAATAAATCATTGTGACACAATCAATTAAAATATAACGGCCTCCGTTTTTAATACAAAGAC